>JAPPOR010000817.1 GCA_028817905.1 Myxococcales bacterium | reverse complement strand
CTTCTATTTCCGTCTAAACCCGCGCACTTGCGTTTTTTCGGGCGCGAACTAGCTAGCTAATAGGCCGCCTGAAGCTGTAGGCGGACTCGATGTGCTTCGGCTTCCGCGTCGCCCTCACCCTCCGTCAACCGGAAGTAGTCGAGTTGAAGCTTCAATGGGTGGTGCGCAAAGTAGTAGCTGAGCGCGCCTCCGAGCTCTGTCTCCGGTGCAAGAACACTCGCGTTGCCGAGGGGTTCGATGGCGCCCGCACGGACCGCTATCTCGAAGTTCGTTCCGGGTAGCAGGTAACCCACCTGCGTCATCAGACCGAAGCCGTCCTTGGCGGGCTCTGTCTCAACGGCGACCTCTTCACCCGCATCGTCGAGCGCGGTGGCATCACCCGGGTTGCGGCTTCCCCCCCGCATGATCATCTCAGTGAAGACAGACAGGCCCGCGTACATGAAGACCAGGTCGGCGTTGAAGAGTGAGACATCGGTGGTTCCGCCATCAGCTGGCACCGATCCCAGAATGCCCCGGTTGCGCTTTGCCCGGTCGAGGTACCCAGCACCCAGGCCAAGCGACAACTTGGGAGACGGATTGCGCGACAGATCCACCTCCTTGTAGTCCTTGAAGTCCCCTAGAGGAAGGATCTCCAAACGAGCCAGATACATCATGCCGAAGTCGGCACTTCGGAACGTGTTGCGGCCTTCGCCGACGTAGATACCGGCGTAGTAGCGCAAGAGCCCTAGACCGAACAGGTCCTTGGAGCGGATATCGATTCCCAGGTCGCGGTCCACATTGAAGCGGGCGTTGACAATCGAACGGTCGACGAACTGCAAGTCCCCAGACGAGATGACCCGCTGCCGGTTGAAGGGAACCTTGTACTGCCCCACGCGGAGGCTAGCGTCGCGCAAGTGGGTGAAGTCCAGGTACCAGTCCAACAAGATGCTGGTCCCAGGGCCCTGAAGCGACTGAGAAACGTCGCGCGGCGAAACGGCAAGTTCGGTCTTGTACTTGTTGTGCTTGCCCCAGAAGTGGCCGGTAAACTGCAATCGCGCTCGCCGAATCTGGAAGCTCTGGATCGCCGAACCCGTATCCGGTGCATCGGCCGTGTACATGAACTGTGCCCTGAGCCGGGGCACCATGGCGAAATCTCCGTCCTCGCTCTCAAATGCGAGGCCCTTTCCCAAGCGGAAGCGAGTCACGGCATTGTCGGCGGGCCGGTCCGCCGTGAGCTGGGCCTCACCCTCTGGTGCCAGGCCTGCACTCTCCGGTGCAGGGTCCGGAGGCAGCTCGACCTCGCCTTGGGGCGCGGGCTGCTCCCCGGCAACACCCGGGGGGACCTCCGAACCGAGGGCGTGCGCCGGTGCCGGTGCCGGTGCCGGTGCCGGGGGCTGTGCTGGCGTGGAAGGAGCTGATGACGGTGTTGGCTGGGGCGCCGGGGGGAGCGTGGCCGGTGCGTCGGACGCCATCGGGACGCCGGGCGCAGCTGGGGCACCAGATGCATCCGGCGCAGCTGGGGCACCAGATGCATCTGGCGCAGCTGGGGCACCAGATGCATCTGGCGCATTGGGCGCCTCACCCGGTGCCGCTTCGGGCTGCGACGTCCCGGGCAGCGCTTGCTGGCCTTCTGGGGCCGCTTGGGCCCGGGCCAGGCTTGCTGTGGACAGGGGCATCATGAGCGCCAACGCACCCACGACAAGCGACGTGAACATCCTTCGTAGAGATTCCATAGCTGTCTTGGAAGCCGACCTATTGCGCCTGAGTGACAACCGCATGACGAAAGCGTGACGCTTGTCGCTCAAGGTTGTCACAGGCGAAAAGCAGCGCGCCGTGACCTTCGGTTGAGGGGGGAACCGCGAGGCTACGGAGATCGCCTCATCTTCGGGGCGCGTCTTGCGCAGGTCGACGGACCGCGGCCGTCGATCCTTCGCGGGAGCAAGAAAGCAGCGCAAGATCAGCGATCTGCACGCCTATGCGACGTCGTCGGCAACGGCGGGCAAGCTCGCTACGAGAGCAGGGATGTCGGCGCCTGACAGCTCACGATTCCGCATCACGAGCGCGGGCCGCATGCCGAACATCTTTGCCCTTCAGCATGAAGATGACCTGTTCAGCCAGATTCGTCGCGTGATCGCCGATGCGCTCTAACCACTTCGCGATGGACAGACCGTGAACGCCGAGGCGTAGCTCAACGGGCGCTGCAATGATACTGCTAAAAATCAGCTCGAAGGCCCGCTCGTAGGTCTGATCCATCAGATCATCCTGATCGATGACGGCCTGCGCCTTGTCGACGCTCCGCGTCAAGAATGCGTCGATCGCGTCGTGGACCATGGACTGGGCGAGCCCGCTCATCTGCTCCACCTCATCCCAGCGCCATCGCGGGCTGTCCTTGGCGAAGTCCGGTGTGCGCTCCGCGATGTTGACAGCGAGATCTCCGATCCGTTCCAGATCGGTCACCATCTTCACGCTCAAGATCACGAAACGCAGGTCGGAGGCCATCGGCTGCCAGCGTGCCAGGGTGGTAGCACTCAGATCATCGATCTCCAGTTCGAGGCCATCGACCTCACGATCCCGCTCCATCACGCTGCGCGCAAGATCGAGGTCATTGTTGAGGAGCGCGGCAACGGAATCCCCGATCATCTTCTCTACGAGCCCCGCCATCCGGAGGATACAGGAACGTATCTGCCCCAGCTTGTGATGGTACTCGCGATCGGTGTGATCCATTGTCTATCCGAATTTTCCGGTAATGTAGTCCTCTGTGCGGGGGTCCGATGGCGACTTGAACAGCTGAATGGTGTCGCTAAATTCGATGAGATCCCCCGAAAGCATGAACGCGGTACGGTCGGACACACGCGCAGCTTGCTGCATATTATGCGTAACGATGACGATCGTGTAGTCCTGTTTCAGAGTATGCACAAGATTCTCGACCCTGGTGGTCGCGATCGGGTCGAGGGCGGAACAGGGCTCGTCCATCAGAAGCACGGTGGGTTCCACCGCCAGCGAACGGGCGATGCACAGTCGCTGCTGCTGGCCACCGGACAAGCTCACACCCGGTGCCTCCAGGCGGTCCTTGACCTCGTCCCACAGGGCCGCCTGGGTCAGGGCCCGCTGGACGATCGCATCCGCCCGAGAAGGATCGTAGGTGCCCGTCAACCGCGCCCCGGCCAAAACGTTCTCGCGCACGGACATGGAAGGAAACGGGTTGGGCTTCTGAAAGACCATCCCCACCTGGCGACGCAACAGGACTGGGTCGACCTTGGGTCCATAGATATCGACCCCGTCCATCGACACCTGACCGTCGACACGAGCACCATCGACCAGCTCGTGCATGCGGTTGAGACTGCGCAGGAGCGTCGATTTCCCGCAGCCACTGGGCCCGATGATGGCCGTCACCGAGTGCTCAGGGATATCGG
Organism: Myxococcales bacterium; assembly: GCA_028817905.1. Lineage (GTDB taxonomy): Bacteria > Myxococcota_A > Polyangia > Polyangiales > JAFGIB01 > JAPPOR01. The sequence continues at coordinate 24,613 of JAPPOR010000817.1, read as the reverse complement.
CGTCGACGCCGTGAAGAACCTCATTGTCGCCGTACCACGCTTTGACGTTCCGTAGCTGGAACTTGGAAGCGGGCTCCTTCTGCGAGTCGTTCACAGAACTTCCCTATCTGGCCTTCTGTAGCCGCTCGCGAAGATACACCGCCGTGGCATTCAGAAGCAGCATGGTCACCAGCAGGACCACGATCCCTGCAGCCGCGTTGACCAGAAACGATTCCTGCGGCCTCGATACCCAATTGAAGATCTGAATCGGGAGCACGGTAAACGGCGCGTCGACCCCGTCTGGCACGAACGTCACGTACGTCAAAGCCCCTATCACAACGAGCGGCGCAGTCTCTCCGAAAGCACGCGAGATCGCAAGGATCACCCCGGTCAGAATCGCCGGATAGGCGGAGGGAAGCACCACCCGCCGGATCGTCTGCCACCGGGTGGCACCGAGCGCCAGGGAGGCTTCCCGGAGCGAGTGGGGAACCGTTCTCAGGGCTTCGCGGGAAACCACCACCACCATCGGAAGAACCAGCAACGCCATCGTGAGCGCGCCCGAGATGAGGCTCCTGCCCAACTCCAGCGCCCTCACGAATACACCCAATCCAAGCAGGCCGTAGATGATGGATGGAACACCCGCCAGGTTGGCCACGTTGACTTCGATGAGCGGAGCAAGTCTGGCGCCGCTGCCGTACTCCTCGAGATAAATGGCCGCTCCGATACCGAGCGGAAGCGCGACGGCCGCCGTCAGCAAGACCAGATACACGCTACCCACGAGACCGGGCAGAATTCCGGCTAGCTCGGCCTTGCGCGAGGGGAAACTTGTGAAGAACGAAAGGTCGATGCGTCCCAAGCCCACCTGCAGAACGTCGGCGAGCAAGAGCACCAAACACGCCAGAGGAATCACGACTGCCGCCACAGCCAGAAACAGGAACGCCCGTTCCGATCGCCGACGAGGCCTCGCTCCTTGCGTCATGCTGCTCCCCGCTTTCGAGTAAGGCGATGACTGATCACGTTCATCATCAAGGTCATCAAGAATAACGCCGCTCCCACCACAAAGATCGTGCGATACTCGATCGTGCCGGTCGGGGTATCTCCCATGCTGATCTGCACGATGTACGCAGTCATGGTCTCGATTGGGACGCGTGGGTCGAGCGTCAAGCGAGCCTGCTGCCCGGCCGCGATCGCCACCACCATCGTCTCACCGACCGCCCGAGATAGGGCGAGAATGGCAGAGGCCGCGATGCCGCCGGACGCAGATGGGAGCACGATGCGGAAGATGGTGGCCAACTTCGAAGCGCCCAGACCGAATGCGGCCTCGCGCAATCCCCCGGGAACCGCGCGAATCGCGTCTTCGCTCAGGGACGCAATCATGGGGATGACCATCAGCCCGATCACAATACCCGGACTCAACGCATTGAAGCCCGCGAGTCCGGGCACAACCTCCTGCAGCAGTGGCGTCAGGACAACCAGGGCAAAGTAGCCAAATACAATGCTGGGAATCCCAGCCAGCACCTCGAGCGCCGGCTTCAAGATGCGACGCGTCCGCCAGTGAGCGAACTCGGCCAGGTAGATGGCCGCGAGCAAGCCAAGCGGCACCGCGAAGCCCAACGCGATCGCAGACGTGAGCAAGGTGCCAGCCACCAGGGGCCAAATGCCAAAATGCTTTTCGACAAACAGTGGCGTCCAGGCAGTATCCAACAGGAGCGCGGAGAGCGGCACCTCCCTCAGGAAGCCAAGCGCCTCCATCGCAAGCGTCGCAACGATCCCTACGGTGGTGAGAACGGTCGCGAAGGCGCACCCGAACAGGCCGAACTCGATCAGGCGCTCCGCACGCAGCGGCCGCCCCTCAAGCTGCAACCCAGTCGCGGGGGCCCGGCCGCGGGCAGAGACGGGCAGTTCCTCAGCCGCCTGTAAGGAGCTGCTCAACGGTGACCCCAACTTTCGACCCGCCGGAGAAGGCGGACCCGCGAACACCCTTTTCGAAGCGTTGAAGCGCTAGATCATAGGCCTTCTTCGGAAGAGGGATGTAGCCGGTTTCCTTGACCAGCGCCGCGCCCTTGGTCAGGTAGTACGTGATGAACTCACGCACCGCCTTCTTGTCTCCATACTTGGAAGAGACGTAGATGAAGATGGGACGCGACAGGGGTTGGTACGTGCCGTCCGCAATCGTCGTCGAATCCGGCGCGATCGCCCCTGCACCATTGTTCTGGTTGCCGTCGTCGACGCCCACGAGCTTGAGCTTTGATTTGTTTTCCGCGTAGTAGGCGAAACCGAAAAAGCCCAGGGCAAGGGGGTCCGTGGACACCCCCTGCACAAGCACATTGTCGTCCTCACTCGACGTGAAGTCCCCTCGGCTGGCGTGCTCGGTCCCGACGATCGCCTGCGTGAAATAGTCGTAGGTCCCCGAGTCCACTCCGGGTCCAAAAAGGTGGACCTCCTTGTCGGGCCAGTCAGACCGGATCTGATTCCACTTGGTAACTTTTCCCTGTGCCTCGGGGGCCCACAGGGTCTTGAGCTCGTCCACCGTAACGGAATCGATCCATGTGGCTTGCTTGTGCACCACGACAGCGATGCCGTCATAGGCAACCGGCAACTCGGTAAACTCGATGCCGGCCTGCTTGCACATCCGGATCTCCGATTCCTTCACGGGTCGCGAGGCGCCGCTAATCGCGGTTTCCCCTTTGCAGAACTTCTTGAAGCCCCCACCGGTCCCGGAAACGCCTATCAGAACGTTGACGTCGCTGCCCTTTTCGAACTCCTCCGCGACCGCTTCTGTGATCGGAAAGACGGTGCTTGAACCGTCGATTGAAATGGCACCCATGGGCTCGCCCGAGGTCGGGTCACCCTTGCTGGCCCCCGGGGGGGGGTCGCTTGGCCTGGCGGAATGCTTGCTGCAGCCGATGACTACGCTGAGGCAAAGTCCAGCCAGGGCTCCGAGAACACTGCGCATCTCGTCCGCCTCCTCTAGATGCTGCCGAGTCTGGGGTGGGTTTGTGACAGTTCTGTGACGCCGCGGCAACAAGATCGGCTCTCTCGTCGCGCCTTGGGGATGGTCATGCTTCCCCGGGCAACGGCTAGCCTTCCAGATTGTTCGGAACCGCGTCCACGGAAACACCCATGGTGTGCAAACCCTTGTCAACGTAGACGGTCGTGCCGGTAATGCCAGCCGCGAGTGGACTACACAGGAACGCCGCCGCCGCACCGACCTCTCGGGCGTCGAGCTTCTGAGGGATGGGCGCGTTGCGCTCCGCGTACTCGATCATGTTGCCGATAAAACCGATCGCGGTAGCAGCCCGCGATCCCCAGGCGCCGGCGGAGACACAGTTGATGCGCGCCCCGTACACCCTCCCCGCCTCGTATGCGAGGGTGCGCGTATCCGACTCCAGGGCCGCCTTCGCAGACGACATGCCGCCCCCATATCCAGGCACGCAGCGCTCGGACGCCAAAAAGCTCAAGCACAGGAAGGATCCGTCAGGCCGCAGGAGCGGGCCGAAGCGAGAAACCATCCCGACAAAGGAATAGGCGCTCGTCCCGATCGCCGCGAGGTACCCTCCGCGACTGGTCCTGAGCAGCGGCTGCTTGACCTCCGGCCCGTTGGCCAGGCTATGTACGACGATATCGAGCGGCTTGTCGCCAAAGTCGGCGACCAGCTTGTCGGCCACGCCCTGGATACTGTAGCCGGTGTGGTCGCGATACCGCCGGCTGTCGCGCACTTCATCCGGCACGTCGTCGTCGGTGTCGAAGTCAGCGTCCAGGGGGTAGATGCGTTCGAACGAAAGCTCCCCACCGGAGCTGAGCTTGAGCGAGTCGCTGAACTTCCCGCGCGCAAGGCTCTTGGTAAAAATGGTGTATGCAGGCGGCCAGGTCCCCACGCAGACCGTCGCACCGGCTTCAGCCAAATGCTTCGCGATGGAGAATCCAAACCCGCCGTCGTCCGCCACGCCAGCGACGAAGGCGCGCTTCCCCTTCAGATCGATCGTCAACATGGCGCGTAATGAAACACGGAACTCGAGCCGTGGAAAGGCCCGAGCCGAGCCCGACGGATTGCCGAGATCGCTGAGCTAGGAACTCGTTCCGGCCCGCACCATTCATGACCTCGGCGACCCCCGGCTAGCCGGGTAGGTCGCAAGCACGCCCAGACACGTCAGGGACACGAGCAACCCGACCAGCACCCACCACGCAGGCATGACCGTATCGCTGCCATAGCCCACATCCAGTTCGGCAACCTTGAGCGTCGCCAGCGCGACCGTGTTGTTGACGATGTGGGCCACGGCCGCGACCAGCACACCATAGCGATGGGCCGACCAGGCCAAGAACAGGCCCAGGGGGAAGACCCCAACCGCGTGATGTGGATCAAAGTGAAACACCGCGAATGACACCGCGGAGACACCGATGGCGACCGACGGCCGACCGAATGCCGACTGGATGAAACCGCGAAAGAAGAGCTCCTCCGACAGTCCCGGCAGCAGTGCAAAAAAAGGCCACAGCAGCGCGAACGACATGCCGCGAGCCAGCTCGTGCAAGCGGGGAATGGCATCGAACGTGGCCTGGGGGAAGTGCTCGGCCATGGCAACCATCAGGGCATCGGCCAGGGGGCCTAGCGCAAACGTGCCCACCGATGCGGCAACGAACACGGGCGCTGGGGCCAACCAAGCCCGATACAATCGCGCGGGGGACAGCTCCAGCATGCGCGGCACCACGATCGCGCAGGCACATAGCAGCAGGCTACCCGTCGCCATCGCCGACAGCACCGCCGCCGGATGCTCCGGTGTGGGCTTGGGCACCCCGGCCGCCACCAAAACAGAGGCGGCCGTGGTCTGAGCCAGCAAACCAAGCAGTTGGCTCGCCGCGAAGATCAGCGGCAGGGCCGCGAGCGCAAGCCACCACGGCACCCGAAGCCGCTCGCCGACCTCGTCGTCTTCGGCGCGGCCGTCTCGCGACCACATCCCGCTACGACAGCTGCTCGGCGAGGTAGCGTTCCTTGCCGATCTCGCCGATCACGTGAAGCTGCGCCTCGAGCCAGTCGACCGCGTGCTCCTCGCCCTTGAGAATACGCTCCAGCAACTCGCGACTGCCGTTGTCACCCTTGTCGCGGCATAGGGCAATCGCCTTGTTGAGCCGGGCGACCGCCTCGAGCTCGAGCGCGAGATCCAGCTCGTGCTGCTCCACCGGATTTTCCCCCAGCTTAACGGGGTTGAGCCGCTGCATGTTGGGCACACCGTCCAGAAACAGGATGCGATCCATGACCGCCTCCGCGTCGCGCATCTCCTCGATCGACTCTTCCCGCTTCTTGGCGGCCAGCCGGTTGTAGCCCCAGTTCGCGCACATCTTGGAGTGGCCGAAGTACTGGTTGATAGCCGCGAGTTCTGCTGCGAGCACCTCGCCGAGGGCCTCGATAATATCGGGATCACCCTTCATTGGAAATTCATGCCTCCGTGGGTCCGGAGGATACCACCCGGCGAAACGTTCGCGGCCGCTTTCGCCTCAACGAAGCCTACTCGCGAGGCCCTTCCCGGTGGGGGCGCGCGTTACCGCATCGGCGAAAGCGGAAGAAACACGATCTCCCGCGACGGCACCCGCTCATCGAGGACTTCGCGAATGCTGCGCCGGCAACCACCGCAGGCGCCCCCGGCACCGCACATGCGCTCGATCTCGGCTTCTGTGTGGGCCCCGGCCTCCACGCACCGGTGTAGGTCACGATGCGTAATCTTTCTGCAATGACACACAATCACGGGACTCACTCCTGGAACGCACACGTCACCGCGCCGAAACCGACGCGACCTTCTAACTCTAGATCCCTGAAGATGAAAATCAATGTCATTTTCATCGATGTGGGTGTAGGTATTGCTCGGAGTCAAGTCTGGTATTGAAAATATTGAAGATTTAGCTGCTGTCGGGACGGTCTCGCGTTGCCTCCCGGGCGTCGTGACCTCCTTCGCACCCCGCTTCGTGCGCGGGGCAGGCCTGCACGGGCAGACGCGGGTACTTGGGAAAGGTGGGATCTCTGCGGTGGTGGTCGCAAAGCCAAAAGGACGCACCTCGGGTCGACTCGATCCGCCGGGCCCAGCGACAGGTCGCGCAGAGCCCGGGAGGCGGCGCAGATGGGGACATCGGGCCGGAGTCTACGACGTTTCGCCTCGGCGGACCCGGTTTGGCCCCCACGGTTTGCCCAACTTGCCGATCCGCAAACCTCCCCTACACTCGACGTCACGATGAGCGACGAGTACCCGTACCTGGAGCAACGCGAGGACTACCGACTCGACGGCATCCTTCGGCTCATCGAGCTGGCGGGCAAGCGCGGCCCCCTCGACGAGGTGCTGGCCACCCTGTGCAAACAGATCGCGGTCATCGCCCACGCCGACATCGTCAGTATCTATGTCGCCAAGGACGATGCACTGGTCATGCGGGCCAATATCGGCTTCGACAATTTCTCGCCGGGTACCGTGCGCCTCAAGCGTGGCGAGGGACTCGTTGGCGCCACGGCCGCCGCCATGCGTCCATTCTCCGCATCCATCGCCAAGGACACCGCAGAGTACAAACATATCCCGAACCTGGGGGAAGAACACTTCCCGAGCCTGTTGGCCGTACCGCTCTTGTCCCAAGGGGCCGCGATCGGTGTCCTGGCCCTGCAGCGTGGCGAGACGGTGGCCTTCACCGACGCCGAAGTCGCCCTCGCCACGGCCCTGGCCACGACGATCACCCATGCCCTGGAGCGTACGGACTCCCAGGATGCCCAGGCAGACCGCACGCCTCGCTCGGCGCGTCTGGTCGGTCATCTACACACCTCGGGAACGGCGCTGGCCCGCGCGGTACTACTCGGCACCTTGGAATCGATTGAAGCGCGTGGAGCTGGGCTGTCCGACCCCGGGCAGCAGGTAGCAGCCGCCCTCGGAAGTATCTCCGCGGTCCTGCGCAAGGGCCAACGGCGGATCGCCGACCGGCTATCTCCCGAGCACCGCAAGCGCATGCTGTCGTTCGCTCTGGTGCTCGACGACCAGCGTCTCCAGACAACCATGGCGAACCGCTGCAACGAGCTCGGAGTGGTCCAAGGCCTCAAGCAGGTCGCCCGTGAGTACGCAGGCGCGACCTATGTCACCGGGGCGGGAGACCCCCTCTTGGCCGAACGCGCCATGGAGGTGGAGCACCTGTGTCTGCTCGTCGCCGCAGCAGCTTGCGACCTGCCGTACGCCGCGCAGGGCTGTGTCCTGGTGGTACCGGAACACCTGACCGCCACACTGGTGCTGGCTGTCTGCGGCTGGCGCGGCGAAGCCATTGTGGTCGCTGGGAGCCAGCCTCCGGATTGCCTGGGACTCGCGCTGGCCCGCAGCGCTGGGCTACCCGTCCTCGGCGATGTGCCTGGGTTGTTCGCCTGGGTGCGCCAAGGCGATACCCTGCTGCTGGACGCCGATGAGGGCGTGCTGCGCGTCAACCCGCCCGCCACCTTGATCGCCAAGCATCGCCACCACGCCCGCTAGCCCGGATCATTCTCGACTTCGGCGTCGGGGCGTTTTTTTGTAGTGGACGCGAGGGGGAGCAACGCCCACCATCACGGCCATGCTGCTCGCGGCGCGCGGCCTGTCGGTGCCCTCATGGCTGCCGGACGGCAATCCTCCGCTCTCTGGGCCCATCGATCTTAGCGTGGCGGCAGGGTCTGCAATCGCTGTCACGGGCCCTTCGGGTTCGGGCAAGACCACCTTGTTGCGGGCGCTATGCCTGCTTGAGCCCACGGCACAGGGGGAAGTCCTGTTCCAAGGACAGCCCATCGCGCCCGCAACCGTGCCCAGCTTCCGGCGAACCGTCCAGCTTGTGCCCCAGGTGCCGGCTCGTCTCGTCGGCACCGTCCGCGATAACCTCGCGGCCGCCTTCGCGGTGGCCGCAGCGGGAGACCAGTCCTTCGATGAGGCGCGGGCGCGCGCCCTGCTGAACCGCCTGCTCGCGCCGGGCCTGTCGTTCGATCAAGCAGCCGAGCACATGTCCGGCGGCGAGGCGCAGCGCATGGCCCTTGCGCGCGCGCTACTCACAGAACCGCAGGTCCTTCTGCTGGACGAACCCACCGCAAGCCTGGACCAGGCCGCACGCGTGGCATGCGAGCAGGCGATCGAGGCTTGGAAGGCAGAGGACCCCAGCCGAGCCCTGCTGCTGGTCAGCCACGATGCCGAACAGCGGTCGCGCCTCGCGGACCAGGTCTTCGAGCTGCCGCATGACCGAACCAAGAACGCGCTCGGAAGCTCCACAAGCATCGGGGAACGTCCGAGGCAACAGCCGCAATGAGCACGATACCCCTGTCGCCAACGGATCTCGCCACGGCGGCCACCCTGCTGATCGTCGTTGGACTCGTATCGGTGGCACTGCAGCTCGGCCTCGGCAAGCGCCTACTGCTGGCAGCGGTGCGCACGGTTGTGCAGCTCACCCTGGTGGGGATGGTGCTGGAATGGGTGTTTGCCCGCGAGCGCTGGTGGCTCGTCAGCGCCCTGTTCGCCAGCATGCTGCTCAACGCGGGTCTGTCGGCAGTCCAACGAACGGAACGCCGATTTCGGGGAATCTGGCTGACGGGTATCCTTTCGGTCAGCGTCAGCGGTATCGTCGCCACGTTCGTCGTCACCGAGGCCGTGATTGGCGTCGACCCCTGGTACGCACCGCGCTACACGATTCCGCTTCTCGGCATGGTCCTGGGCAATGCCTTGACCGGTATCTCCCTGTGCCTGGACCGGGCCATGAGTGACCTCAAGGGCCGCCGTGGAGAAGTGGAAGGCATGCTGGTGTTGGGCGCGACCATCTGGGAAGCCACGCGACCAGTCGTTGCCGGGGCGGTGCGCGCCGGCATGATCCCTATCCTCAACAGCATGTCGGTGGTCGGAATCGTGTCCTTGCCCGGCATGATGACTGGCCAAATCCTGGCAGGCGCTCGGCCGATCGACGCCGTCAAATACCAGATCGTGGTGATGTTCATGATCGCTGGCGCCACCGCGATCGGCACAGTGCTGGCCGGAGTGCTGGCATTTCACCACCTGACCACAGCCAAGCACCAGTTGCGGCCACTGCCGTGACTAGCTAGCTAGCTAGCCCGCGGCGGGCAGCGGTGCGGACATCTCAGACCAGTTGATATCGCCATCGGTGGGCAACTCGGCGAAGTCCATCAGGCCGAGTTTCTCGTACTCCGGGATCACTTCCTTGCCCAACAGCCCCACCCGCTTGAGGTTGGGCATGATGCGGGTGAACAGGAGATTGCGGAAGTCCGCCATCTGGCCGGCCTCCAAGAAACGTCGACGCCCCTCGACCGGATCCATGCCGAAATGCTCGTACACGTCAGTCGGTACGATCCGCTCCCGCATCACCTTGCAAGCCTCGAGGGCGAAGATCGCGCGATCGTTTCGTTCCTGTTCCGAAAGGGTCTTCACGAACTGTTCCAGATAGGTCACGCCGAACGCCACGTGGCGCGCTTCATCCCGAATCACCAGCTCGAGGATGTCCCGTAGCAGCTCGTCCGCACTCACGACCTTCTGCACGTTGAAGGCCGCCAGGGCCAGGGACTCGATGATTAGCTGCATGCCGATGAACTTCAGATCCCAGCGCGGATCAGTCAGAATCTTGTCGAGCAACGCCTTCATGTGGCGGTTCACCGGATAGACGATTCCGACCTTGTCGCGCAGATAGCGGGCGAACACCTCGACGTGGCGCGCTTCATCGAAAGTCTGGGATCCAGCGTAGAGCTTGGCCTCATAGGTGGGGGCGCAGCTCACGAGCTGGGAGGCGACCAATAGGGCCCCCTGCTCCCCGTGCATGAACTGGGCGAGCGTCCACGCGTAGGAATGCCAGAAGAACTCCAGTTGTTGCTCCTCTGAAAGCGCCTCGTAGTCAGACCATTCCTCGTAGGGATTCACCTGGTCTGTCGACATCGGGTTTTCCGTCCTGGGCAGCTTTCGCTCCCAGTTGATGTCGAAATCCGCGTTCCAGTTGCGTTCCTTGCCCAGGCGGTAGAGCTTGCGAATGCGCTGGTCCTGCTCCTGGTAGTTCCACGCGTACGACCCCGTCAGGGGCGTCTGGAAGATCTCCGCGATCTGTTCGAGATCGGTCGGCCGAATGTGCGACGTCGCCGGGCCGCTCTCGGGTAGCACGACGGGTTCTTGGGGTGGTTCATTGACAAACGTGACCATGGTTCATCCCTCGGCTCTCGGTCGCGCTTGGGGCGCGGTTTCGTTGGCGGTGGCCCGCGTGTTCGCAGTGAAAAGCCGGCCGACAATCATGTCTCCCAAATGGGCAAGGACGGCCTGCTCATGCACGAAGTTCTTGTCGAGATTGCGCTGCACCAACATGCCCAGCATCGCGGCATTGACGGTTTCCGTCAGGGACACGGCAACCTCGCCCGGAAACTGCGGCAGATGGCGCACCACCGTCTCTGAAGCCAACGCCCGGTGTCGGCGCGACACGTCGAGCAAGCGGGCACGCAGCTCAACATCGGTACGGGCGGCGACCGAGAGCTCGACCACGGCGGTGTACTCGGGGCGCCGGTAGATCTTCCATATCGCGCCCAGTGCCCGCTGCACCGAGTCGACATCCGCAGGCTGCTCCGCCAGCTGCTGCAAGGCCTCGTCATAGTGCTCGCTCAGCTGGTGGTAGAGACTGTCGACTGCACCCGCGAGCAGGTCCTGCTTGGTCTGGAAGTAATGGATGCGAGCCCCGCGGGACACCTCGGCCCGGCGCTCGACCTCGAGCGTCGTGGTGCCCCGAAAGCCCAGGTCGACCAGGCACTCGATCGTGGCCGACAACAGGCGGCCCCGCGTGCGTGTCCGTCGCTCTTGCTGTGTGCGCCTGCGCGCGCTGACCCGTATCTGCTCCATCAACGCAGTGGAGCCTACAGGGTCGGCAACAAACCGTCAAATCGGTTTGTTCAACTGCTTTGATTATCCAGTACGATACATTTTGACCCTGTTTGGGCCCCGAACGGCTCCTGCCGCGGGCCCACATTTCGTGCAACAGTGGGGCATGCGGAGCCTGTTCTCGATGGGCGGCGGTGCGCTGCTTCTGTTTGCCACGGCGTGCGACCCGGCGGGGTCCAACTCATCCGACACCTCGGGGTCTACGAACGATCCATCCCCGTCCGGCATGGTCGCCGGTCGCACGGACGGCGCCGGCGAAATGGACCCGCTCGGCCCGGGGCTCGAGCCCCCCAACACGACCGGCAACAACGGAATGCAGGCGAACCAGCCGACCGCCGCCGCGCCCCCGGGCAACGCCGACGGGCAAGCGGGCGCCGGCATGATGCCCAGCCCGGGCGGCATGATGGCCACGCCTGGTGCGAATGAAGGCGCGCCTGGAAATGACCAGGGAGCTGCACCACCCGAGTCCGCCGCCCAGGCCCCTGAGGCAGAACCACCGCCATCCGACGCAGCGGACGCGGGCATGATGGACCTCGGAACCCAGGACTTCGAGCCGCTGATGACCTGGCGCACCGGTACCCCGATGCCCACGCCGCGCACCGAGTTGGCGGTCGCCCTGCTCGGAGATCGCATCTACGTGGCCGGCGGCTTCGGTGGGTTCAACGCCTTCGAGAGCTACGCGCCTGACAGCGACAGCTGGGAGACCCACGCGGACTTGCCGGTCGGGCTTCAGCACCCATCGCTGGCAGCGGTTGGAGGCCACGTCTACTTGACGGGTGGGCGCCAAACCGGATTGTTCGCCTATGACCCGAGCACGGACGCGTGGACGGAGCGCGCGTCGATGCCGCAGGCGCGATACGCCGCCGCTGCCGTGGCCCTGGGCGACGGCCTGTACGTGGTGGGCGGAACGGGCGACGATGCGCTCGCCATTTGGCACTATGACCCGGCGAGTGACGCTTGGTCCCGGCGGGGCGAACTCGACATGGTGCGCGACCATCTGACGGTCGTCGCGCTCGCGGAACGCCTCTATATCATCGGCGGGCGCCCCGGCGGCGGAGACGTCTACAACAGTGTGCAGATTTACGACCCGGCCGACCAGTCTCTCACGCCCGGCCCCGCCATGCAGGAGGGCCGCAGCGGCTTCGGTGCTGCTGCCGTAGGCCCCTGGATCTGCGCAGCCGGCGGCGAGGTACTCATCAGCCCGTACTTCGTACGCGACACGGCCGAATGCCTGGACCCCGAACGCGGCACGTGGGCCCTGGTGGATCCCCTCCCGCGGCCACTGCACGGGGTGGGCGCAGCGGGCTACAAGGGGCGCATGTACCTGTTTGGCGGAGCAGAGAGAGCTGCAAGCGCCTCGCCACGCAGGGGATGGGTGCACATCCTCGAGCCGTGACCCAACGGGGGAACGTTCGGCGGACGCGACACTTGCAACCTTCCGGTTCGTGCGTATTCAACAGGGGCCACGACGTGTGCTCACGCGTGCGCTTGGCCCGCTTGTAGCTATTGCTCCGTCCTGTCACCCGCGTCAGAAGGAGACGAATCCATGGGACTCCCGCAGTGTTGCCGTCAAGTTCTGCCCTTTGTGCTGACCATCGGACTGCTCGGAGCCATTGGGTGCTCCGGAGACGACGGAGACCCCGGACCCGCGGGCGCTGACGGGGGCGTGGGAGCACCGGGAGATCAGGGCAACAGGGGCGACAAGGGTGACAAGGGCGACCCCGGTGAAGACGGCGACAAGGGCGACCCTGGCGAAGACGGCGACAAGGGTGACAAGGGCGACCCCGGTGAAGACGGCGACAAGGGCGACCCTGGCGAAGACGGCGACAAGGGTGACAAGGGCGACCCCGGTGAAGACGGCGACAAGGGCGACCCTGGGGAGCAGGGCCCGCCCGGCCCAACCGCAGCGAATGTGTTCAACGCCGCGGCCGAACCCTCGGCGAGCCTCAACGTGGACATCACGAAGGTCACCATCGATAGCCCGCCGGTCATCGAGTTCACCGTCACCGACGAGCACGGGCGCGGTGCTGTCGGCCTCAAGGCGGGTTCCGGCGGCAACGTCCGCTTCACCCTGGCCCAGTTGCAGGAAGGCGAAGAGGGCGAGCCCAACGTGTGGCAGAGCTACGTAAACCGCGAGCGCGGCGACCCCGCGGTGGTGCAGGCGACCTATGACCGAGAGGGCGAGCTCGTAGACAACGGAGATGGAAGCTACGTCTACACCTTCGCGACCGACGTCACCAACGTGACGGATCCGGTCGAGGTGGACTACGACGCGAGCTTGACGCACCGGCTGGTGATGCAAATCTCGCGCGGCCAGCCGATTGTCAACGAGGTCTACGACTTCGTACCGGACGGCGGAGACATCGAGACGACCCGCGCGATCAGCGCCACGGCCTCCTGCAACGAGTGTCACAATCAACTGCGCGTCCATGGCAGTCGCATCGAGATGGACTACTGCGTCACGTGCCACAACCCGGGGACCTTCGATGCCGAGACCGGCGAAACCGTCGACATGCCGGTGCTGACGCACAAGATCCACATGGGCGCAAACCTGCCGAGCGTACAGGAGGGTGGCACCTACAAGGCGGGCGGCCACGACTACTCCGATGTCCATTTCCCGCAAGACGTGCGCAACTGCCGCAAGTGCCATAGCGGCGACGACGAGGCGACACCCGATGGTGACCACTGGCGCGAGCTTCCCACGATCGCTGCCTGCGGCTCGTGCCACGACAACATCAAGTTCGACGAGTCGGTTGGCGACGTCTGCGACTGGGACGACGTCGGCACGGAACCCTGTGACCACACGGGGGGCGTGTACAGTGACAACTCGGGGTGCCGAACCTGTCACGAGGCATCCTCGCTTGCCCCGGTCGCACGCGAGCACGCAACCGAGAACGTCACGCCGAACAACCCAGAGCTTCCCCAGGGGTACTCGGACGTCACCTACGAAGTGCTCGACGTGACCGTCGACGGCAGCAACAACTTCGTAATCGAGTTCAATACCTACGCCGATGGCACCCGCATGCAGCTGCTGAACGACTTCGTCAACGATGGCGACGCAGACAAGATCCCTGCCTCGGGAAGCACGCGCTCGCCCTCGTTCCTGTTCTACTTCGCCATGCCGCAGGGCAACGTCACGGCACCCGCCGACTACAACAACCTGGGCAACGAAGCGGGACAACCCTCGTCGGTTTCGCTCGCGAATCTGATCGCAGGCGGCGACATCACCGACGCGTCGTCACACTATGTGGCCACGGTCGATCCCGCAGACCACGCCGTACCCGCATCCGCCACCTTGCGAGCGGTGGCCCTGCAGGGCTACTGGCAGCAGGACGTGGACGGTGAGCCAGTCGCGCGCCACGCCATCTCCTCTGCCAAATCTGTCACAGGCGACGCCGTGCGCCGCGAGATCGTGAGCATCGACAAGTGCTCAGCGTGCCACGAGATCTTCGAGGGTCATGGAGGAAACCGGGTGTTCGCCCAGGAATCGGCCAACGTATGCGTCGCGTGCCATACGCCGAACCTGTCGTCGAGTGGACGAACCCTGGATCTGGACCACCCGGAGGCGACCAACAACATGCGCGACCTCATCCACGGCATCCACGCTGCCGAGGTGCGCACCACTCCATATGAGTTCGTACGCAACTTCCGCGACAACGCGCGCGTCTACGACTGGAGCGATGTGCACTACCCGGGCATCCTGAGCGACTGCGGCGGCTGCCACCTGGAAGGGACCTATGGGCTACCACTGGTTGACGGACTGCTGCCCACGACCAACGTCACCGGCGACGGCACCGACGCGACCACCGACGCGGTCAAGACAGCGCGCGAGAACATGCCCAACGACACCGACCTGGTGCTCAGCCCCGTCTCATCCACCTGCTACATGTGTCACGATGGTGAAGCGACCGTCGCGCACATGGAGCAAAACGGCGGCGCGATCAACTGGACCCGGGCCCAATACGTCGCAGACGAGCCGTTCGAGACCTGCGAAGTCTGCCACGAAACCGGCAGCCTCTCCGGCCTCGAGATCGCCCACGGTCTGACCGACTGACGCGACTCGATCCGCGCGGCCCCAGACTCAGCGCCGGCTACTGCGGCGTCGCGGTTGGCGCTGGCGACCGCCCGCTCCGCCACTGGAACGAGACCGTCGGGACGGTTGGCGGCGCGGCGTCTGCCTGCGCGGAGGCTCGTGCTCGGGTGCCGGGACGCTCGCAAGTAGCGGCCGCTCGTCGAGTCGCTGGAGCTTCGTGCGGGTGAGGCGCTCGATGGCTGCGAGACGAGGGCGCTCATCGGCAGCGCACAGCGAGACCGCTGCGCCCGGCTGGTTCGCGCGTCCCGTGCGCCCGACACGGTGCACATAGACTTCGGGCTCATTGGGCAGCTCGAAGTTGAAGACGTGGGTCAACCCATGGACGTCGATACCGCGTGACGCCAGGTCGGTAGCGACCACCACGCGAATGGAGCCATCCTTGAAGCCAGCCAGGACCCGCTCGCGGGCAGACTGCGACTTGTTGCCGTGGATGGCCGCTGCAGGAATCCCCGCCCGGTCGAGGCGGGACGCCACGCGGTTCGCACCGTGCTTGGTACGCGTGAAAACCAGCCCGCGCTCCATCTCACGATCGGCGAGCAACGCGGTCAACGCTCGCTGCTTGTCCGATGCATGGACGAAATACACAGACTCGCTGATCGGATCGCACGTTGCCGAGACCGGCGCCACGGCTACGCGCGCCGGCTTGTGCATGTAGCGCTTTGCGAGGGCTTCGATCTCCGCCGGCATGGTGGCGGAAAAGAGCAGGGTCTGCCTGTCCTGGGGCAAGGCGGCCATGATCTTGCGCATGTCGTGAATGAAGCCCATGTCGAGCATGCGGTCAGCCTCATCCAGGACCAGATGCTCGACACAATCGAGGTCGACGTCGCCGGTAGACATGAGGTCCAGCAGGCGACCGGGAGTCGCCACGAGGATCTCCGGCGGTACGCGCAGTGCGCGCTCGTGGATGCTGCGCTTGACGCCGCCAAAGACAACCTGTGTGCGCAGGTCTGCAAACCTTCCGTAGGTCTCGAAGCTCTGACCGATCTGCGCAGCAAGCTCGCGCGTTGGCGCCAGGATCAGCGCCCGGACCTCACCACGGGGGTCATCAAGGGACGGGTCCGTGATCAGCTCCAGGATGGGCAGGGCAAAAGCGGCGGTCTTGCCGGTGCCCGTCTGCGCGGAGGCCACCAGATCGCGCTCACCCAAGATGGGAGGGATGGCCGCCTGCTGGATCGGCGTTGGCTCGGTGTAGCCTGCGGCGACAACCGCGCTGCAGAGGTTCTTCGACAGGCCAAGTGCAGCAAACGGATCGATGGAGGCCTTCGCCACGCGGGACGCCGGCGTGGTGTGGTTTTGTGCTTGTGTCGTCATCAAAATACAAATCGGGCCGCGGGCTGCGTAAGCGCAGCACTCGCATGCGAGCCCGGTTCTTGTTCTAGCAGCGAACCCGCGTCGTTCGCGGAGCTGTCATAGTTGGTTGATCGTTCACCTCGCCCGTGGGGTGAACCTTGGATGGAAAAGGCCTGGCTCCATTGAATCGGAGCGGGCGTCAGACAGGGCCATCGCAGAGACGGCACTTCCTGCCCAGACTTGGCGCCACCTTGGCACAGGGAGTGACCGCGCGCAAGCCACAGTCGCCGCGTGTCCATCACCGGAGCGACCAACGGCGCATACATCGTACACAACCGGACTGGTAGGCCCAGTGGCCCTTTCAACCGCGCAACTGGAGGTGACCTATGAGCCAGTTGCGTGCCCGCATGCGTCGGCTAGATTGAGTGCAATGCAGGGCTACGTCGAATCACTGGCGAACCATCTTGTTCTCGGAGACCTCCTGGCAGAGCTGGCGAGGCGCCATGGCGGGTGGGACCTCGTCGCCCACTGGAAGCAGGGGGAGTTTCACCACGATGTCGTCGTCAGGCTTCCAAGCGAACATGGTAAGGCGCATCCAGCCGTGCTTGTGATCGCCACCAACTGCAACGGTGGCGTGAAAGAGGTGCTGGCCTTCAACGACGTCCCGGATCGATATGCCCTCTGGCACCACCGCTGCCCCGACGAGCCGGAGTTTCAAGGAACGCTGATCCCGATCCTGGGATCGACTCGAACCAACCACTGGTTTGACCCCTGCGCACTGTTGACCAACGACGCCCGCAGCGAGCTCAAGCCCGAGTTCCGAAAGCGGCAGCGGGGCGGCGGCTGGGAACCGCGCTATTGACAGCCAACAGTCTCTACACGTCCCGCCGCTTGCTGGTCGCCCTGTCGCTCACCCTGTCGTGTGGACAAGCGATGGCGGACGATCGCCACCTGCCCAAGGCACCGGGCCTGTCACCCGACATTCAGCTTGTCCTGCTCGGTGGGTTATGGGACGGGAAGAGCGGCACTGGCTTCACGCGCCTGATCGTGTCCCGCACTTGCAGCATCGAGCACTGCTGGTCCGAGGGGCGAATCGAATGGGTCTCTGATGAAGGTGGCCAGGTCGCAGCCACGACCGCACTGCCCGAGATCGCCTACGGTCGTTGGACGGAAGGTGGACGTGTACGCTTCCTGCGAGGCGTAGCGTACTTCGACGTGTTCGTACGCCCCTCGCATTACGATGGCCCTACACGAACGCTGCGAATTCGTGCCGGAACGTTGGGCGAGTATGAGGCCAGACTGCTTTCGCCGCGCAGACCCAAGTCCGTTCCCGAAAGCGCCGTCTTCATCGACCATCCGCTATCGCACATGAGCTTCTGGGTCGGGTGCCGAAAGTCTTCCACCGTCGGCCAATACACTTGCCAGAAGTACAAGTATCCCGAGGGCAAAGCGGGACATCCCCAGGCATTCGCCCTATGCAAACCGGACTCGCCGGTAGCCACCCAAGTCGTGCGGTGCGCGGCGACGGCTTCATCGCCGATCGGCCTGTTCAAGATCGTGAGCGGCTTTGAGGACATCCTCATGCTGGAGGGGGGCCTGGCACTGCAGCCGCTCCCCATCCAAGCAACCCCAACGGCCCAGTGACGCTGGCACGTCCGCCTCCCGACCTGCGGCGCCACCCATTTTTCGTTCAATTACGTAAGGTTACTTGCTTGAACCTGAACTTGCGAGCAGTACAGTAGAGTATGCTTGACGGCCATATCGACCCACCCCCCTGAGTACCCGACGGACAACCCGACGTTCCCGAGGACCTGGACGCGCAGGAGGACGCGCTCACGCAATTGGCCGGGCACCTCAATGCCGCCGAGCACCGGTTCCTGGTGCTCCTCGAGCGCTTCGATCGCACCGATGGTCACCTGGACGGTGGCCTCAAGAGCACCGCCCACTGGCTCAACTGGAAGTGCGGCATCGCCCTTGGGGCCGCCCGTGAACGGGTGCGCGTCGCCCGCGCCTTGCCGAACCTGCCACAAGTCAGTGGAGCCTTCGCGCGCGGTGAGCTCAGCTACAGCAAGGTGCGCGCCATGACCCGCGTCGCCACGCCGGACAACGAAGACTACCTGATGATGATCGCGCAACACGGTACGGGCTCCCATCTGGAGCGCCTCATCCGCGGCTACCGGCGCGTGCAACGGGCCGAGGAAACGCAGCGCGCCAACCAGCAGCACGCCGAGCGCGAGCTACGGTGCTGGTACGACGATAGCGGCGCCCTGGTAATCCGTGGCCGCCTACCCGCGGAACAGGGTGCGCTCCTTCTCAAGGCTCTCGAGGCCGCCGGTGACTCCCTACGTGACGAGGCTTGTACGGAAAACGAAGACGGAGCCGCAGAAGGGGCCACCCGACCAGAGCACCCGCCAGGCCGACGCCCTGCTGCGCATCGCCGAAACCGCCCTCGCCCACGAGCCGACCGCCATGCCCGCCGGCGAACGCTACCAAGTGGTCGTTCACGTGGATGCCGACGCCTTGCCCGAGGACGGGTCTGGCCTGCGCAGCCATCTCGACAGTGGCCCACACGTTCCCGCGGAAACCGCCAGGCGCCTGAGCTGCAGCGGGAGAAGGGATTCGGACCCTTGACGTCAACCTTGGCATGCCAAAGCGGGGCGCCAAGACCACTCACGAAATCGAACGATAACGGGAACATAACGCTTCCGGGCGTTGCATGCCGTCCCGTGTCGTTGCGGTGGAAGTGGGGACTTTGGTGGGGACCATTCGGCGCATGCTAAGTTGGTGAACATGTCGGACGCAGCATCGCGCCTTGCCACCTACGAAGACCTGCTGAGCCTGCCGGAGGACGTCCGCGCGGAGGTGCTCGGCGGACAAATCGTGACCGCTCCGGCCCCGCTGCCAAAGCACTCGAAAGCGCAACGCGCACTGGGCAGCTTCATAGGGCGTCCCTTCGACGACGACGACGGGCACGGGGGGCCCGGCGGCTGGTGGATCTTCGTCGAGGTCGACGTCGCGTTGGGCCCCCACGATATCGTGCACCCAGACCTGGCTGGCTGGCGTCGCGAGCGACTTGCGAATCCCGGCGAACAGCGACCGATCACCGTTACCCCCGACTGGGTCTGCGAGATCCTCTCCCCCAGCACAGCCGCCCGCGACAAGGTCCAGAAGCGAAAGCTCTACGCCGAGCATGGCGTGGCCCACTACTGGATCGTCGATGTCGACGCACGCACCATCGAAGCCTTCGCACTCGAGGGCGACCGCTGGGTCCTCGCCGACAGCTACGACGATCAGGCCACCGCCGCCATTCCTCCGTTTGAAGCGGTCGAGCTCGAGGTTGGGCGCCTGTTCTTGCCGCGTCCAGGTGTGTAGCGAGGGACCACAGAGGTGCCAGGAAATCGATTGCGCACCACCAGCACGATTTGCAGGGCCTTCCGGCCTTCTCCCCCCGGCATCGCGAGCACGAGAGCGATGGTAAGGCGGTTAGCGGTCCAATCATGGCGCATCTACTCAATCGTCGGTGGCCGCGGGAATCCGCCACACCTCGCGGGCCTGGGCGCACAGGCGTCGTCCACGCGCGATCATGTCGAAATGTTGAGGCCGGTCCCATACCTGAGCAGACCGCCGTGCTTCCCGCGCCCTTCCTTTTTATCGGCCCAGGCGGAGTCGCGAATCGCCGTATTGAGCGTCGTCGACAACACGCTTAGCGAGCCGCCCAGAGAGTTGATCGTATCGAAGATCTGCTGCTCGTCCTCGTCCGAGTTGAGATCGATACCGACGAAGTAGACCCGACTCAGGAGTGCAGGCACATCGATACCAGAGATAGAATCTCGCTGACTACGGAAGAAGTCGAACGCCTGCAAGACACGGTTGTCCTTGTAGCTGGCCCGGAGTTCATCCGTGGGTCCGTACCGGGCGATCGCCTCGAAGATCTCCGCGTCCGCGTGGTTGTGGCGCAGACACAGGTCGTCCACAGAGTTGTGGAAGTGACGCCCGAATCCTTTGGCGTCGCCCTGGGCCTCGAAGAGAACCTTGAAGAACAGGACGATGGTCGTCAGGCGTTGCTGCCCATCGATGACGGCGCGCGTGTCACCGATCCTGCACCCCCTGTCGGTCGGCATTGCCAAGGTTCGGCCTGGCCGCAGGCGCCTGTAGGCCGTCGCCCGAGACAGGCCGATGGCTTCGCATGCCTGGGTCATCGGGACCTCCGGCGGGCGCTGTCGGACGAGGTCGGTGAGGCGCTGTCGGCGTCCTCGGTCCCCGGCAGCGCTATCCCGAGGATCTCGTGCGCTTTTTCCTGTAGCTCGATCAGCGCCTTCGAGATCCGCAGCTCCTTCTCGAGCTGCGCGATGCGCCGATCACGCTTCTCGATCTCGCGGTCCTTGGCGTCCTTCGTCGGTTTGGGCCCAGGGCGCTTGCCCCCAAGACCCGACAGCCCCTCCTGCTCACGCTGGGCGCGCCAGGTGCTGAGCTGAGAGCTGTAGATGCCCTCCCGGCGAAGCAGCTCCCCGAGCTGACCGCGCTCGGTGCATGCATCGGCCTCGCGGAGGATCCGCTCCTTGTCTGATGCGCCCCAACGGCGCCGTTGACGTCGATCGCTATCTGGCGACGCCACCACTTCCGTCTGTCTGTTCTTCGGCTTCGGCACGGGTCTCGACCACCTTCGCCCCTCTCGATTGCACATTCAATTCGAAAGGTCGGTGTCTCGCCACTTACTGACACGGCGGGGGGTACCAGATCGACGCAGAGATTCCTTTGCCTACATGCTTTGCTACTCGTGCTTGGAAGTCCGCGAGATGCGCCTTGGCCGGTGTGCTGTGCTCGCCACCGCTGAACATGAACTTCGTGTAGACCAAACAGATGTGGCCGTCGGGAGTCAGGAACTTCTGCAGCTCGGGCTTCTTGAGTTCCTTGCAATGAGGACTGCAGGACTGGCGCGCGTCGCTGGCCGCCCCGCGGAGCGAGTGTTCATGGCGCTTCGGGCTGAATGCGGGTCCGCATCCAGGCGTTGCTGTTGTGGAAGTCGGCGACGGCGTTGCCCGGGTGCACCAGCTGATCGAAGAGCGGGCGGTCTTCGTCGGCGAGCGTTCGTTCCAGGACGGCCAAGGCGTCGTCGAGGTGCGCCATGGTGCGCGGTCCGATGATCGGCGCGGTCACGGCGGGCTGGTCCTTGACCCACAAGAGCGAAAGCTGCGCCGGGCTCATGCTGCGCTCGCGGGCCATCGCGGCGAGCCTTTCGAACACTTGCAGGCCCCTGGGAGTCACACGCCCGTCCATGCGTGCACCCCAACGAGAGGCACGCGAACTGTCGGGCTTGGAACCATCGCTTGGATACCGGCCCGCCAAGACACCTGCCGCGGTGGGTGACCAGGGGAGGATGGCAAGGTCGTAGCGCTGCGCCAGGGGGATCAGCTCGTTCTCGATCCGCCGGTCCAGCAGATTGTACGGGGGCTGCTCGCTGATGTAGCGCGCGAGCCGATAGCGCTCGCTCAGCGAGAGCGCCTCCATCACCATCCAGGCCGGATGGGTCGAACAGCCTATGTAGCGTACCTTGCCTGCGCGGATCAGGTCGTCGAAGGCGCGCAGGGTCTCATCCTGCGGGTGGTCCAGGGGCGGACGGTGCAACTGGTAGAGATCTATGTGATCGGTCTGCAGGCGCCGAAGTGAGTCCTCACACGCCCGGATGATGTGGTAGCGGGATGTGCCTCGGTCGTTGGGCCCCTCCCCCATCGGCCCAAACACCTTGGTGGCCAACACCACCCTGTCCCGCCGTCCATCCGAGAGGGCACTGCCGACGATGCGCTCGCTCTCACCCGCGTTGTAGCGGTTGGCAGTATCGATGAAGTTCAGCCCCGCATCGAGCGCCCGATGGATGATGGCGAGGCTGTCGGCTCGTTCGGTGGGGCCGCCGAAGTTCATGGCACCCAGGCAAAGCGGCGAAACCTCCACCCCGGTTCTTCCCAGCTTGCGGTATCTCATGGGCGCGGATTGTGTCGCGACTACGACGCACCCGCAAGCGGGCCGGGGCTAGGCGCGGGACGCGGCGTTGCGAAGCGCATCGAGGACCTCGCAGGCGACCGCCAGTTGCTCGGGCTCGATGGCGCCCGCCAGCTCCTGGAGATAGGCGATCCGGGCGCGATGGGCCCTGTCGATGGTGGCGCGACCGCGGGCAGTAAGCAGGACATGCTGCCGACGCCCGTCGTTGGGATCGGGACTGCGACGAATCAGCCCGTCCCGCTCCAGGCCTGTCAATATGTGGTGCATCGTGACGCGGCTTACCATCTCCCGCTCGGCCAGCTCCGAGGCGGAGCAGGCACCCCCGAAGCGAAGCACAGCCAGGGCAGCAAGGCGCGCCCGACCGACCCCCTGTCGCTCGTCCACCGCCCTGATTCGCCGCATGAGTTGCGTCAGTGCCGAATTGAGCAGCACCAGGTTCACCTCGCTTGACGCCACGCGCTCTTCAGCCATAAGTTAGCAATGCTAACAATATACCGGAGCCAGTACCAGTGCGCCTCACCAGAATCCACCAAGTTGCCGCGAAGCTGGGCGACCTCGACCAAACCAGGGACTTCTACCGGAACGTGCTCGGCGCCCGTCACCTCGCTACCTTCGAGCCACCAGGTCTGCTGTTCTTCGATTTCGCGGGCACCCGCATGCTCTTCGAGGCGAGCACGCCACCTGCCATCGTGTACTTCTGGGTGGATGACCTGGACCAAGCACATGCGACACTGTCGGAGCGCGGGGTGGTCTTCGACGCTGCCCCGCACAGGATCCACAAGGACGAGGAGGGGCTGTTCGACAACCCGGGTACGGAGGAATGGATGGCCTTCTTCAAGGATCCCGCTGGCAACACGATCGGCTTGGCGACTCGACGAGCGGCCAACCCATGACGCGGCCGCAGCGGGCCTATCCCTTGAAGGCGAGCTGGCCCGCTCCATCTCCCACCGGCAGGCCAAGCAGGAAGACCTTGCTCGCCTGTACACCCAACTGGAGCAGAGCCAAGGGCTCGAAGACCTGTGCGAGCGCGGGCTAGCGATGCTGCTGGAAATGGCCGATACGGACAGCGGCTACCTCTTCCTGCTCGACGAGGACGGCTCCCTGGCCATCAAGGCGGGGCGGCCCGATGCGACACCACCGGCCACGCTCACGAGCCAGCTGACCGACTACGTGCAAGCCGAACTCGACCAGGCCAGTGACATCACGGCCACCTGGCTCGATCCCGACACAGGGAGCCAAGCCGCTCCCGAGCTATCCGGCTTCCACGCGGTGCTCCTGTCGGACGTTGTCGACGGAGAACACCGGGTGGTGGGTATCGCCGCACTCGCCCTCACCGAAGGCGCACTCGATGCCGAGCTCTACAGTGTCGTGTCGGCGCTCAGTCGCGCCCTGGTAGAGCCACGCGTGCCATCCGTCGTCTCCGTCTTCAGCTAGCAACCCCCAGCACAGTAAACTCGGTACTTGCGCCCCGTCGCGCGTCGCACCATGGTTACCGCAATGGCCGCGATCGATTTGGTAGTCACCGACCTGGACGGCACACTGTGGGATGCGCAACCGAGCCTGCACCCGAGGACGCGGCGCGCGCTTGATGAGCTGGCGGAGCGCGGCACGCCGCTGCTGGTGGCGACCGGCCGGCGCGTGCATTCTGCGCGCTCGGCCCTGGCCGGCGTGGGGTTGCAGCCACCAGCGGTGATGCTCAACGGCGCGATCGGACTGGACCTCGCGACCGGAGACCGCTTTCATCGACAGGTGTTCGCGCGTGAAGAAGCCAGCGTGATCCTGCAGGCCTTCCTCGCCCACAATCTGCGTCCCTGCGTATACGTGGAACACGAAGACGTCAGCGTGCTCGTCGACCCATCGCCATCGACCCACCCGGATCACCTCGCCTCCTTCACGGATGAGTCGCGGACGGTCGAGCTGTGCGAAGCCATCGAGTCGCTGCCGATTCAGCACTTCGCTGTCATCGGGATCGATCGGCAGCCAGCCCAGGCAGTACACGAGGCCTTGCGCGACGCAGGTTCGACGCACCTATACGACGACAGACAGTTCGGCGGATCATCGCTCACCGTAGGCCCATCGGGTCTCTCGAAGTGGTCGGGGGTCGCGGCCTACTGCGACATGGCCGGACTGGACGCCGGGCGCGTCCTGGCCATTGGCGACGGACCCAACGACGTGGAGTTGCTGCGGGGTGCCGCGATCGCAGTGGTGCCCGCAGACGGCCACCCGGATGCCATCGCGCAAGCGGATCACGTGGTCCCGCCCGCGCGTGACGGCGGTTGGAGCGAGCTGCTCGAGCTTCTCTAGCCCGGCTAGCCCGGCTCTGATCATTGATCACAAGTGGTTTCAATGACAGCGGACGCGCCCTGTTCCA
>JAPPOR010000340.1 GCA_028817905.1 Myxococcales bacterium | reverse complement strand
CCTCTGGTGGCGGGCATCGACCTGGCCGGGACCATCGTGGAGTCGCGCGCGCCCGGCTGGAAGGCCGGCGACAAGGTCGTCGTCAACGGCTTCGGCCTGTCGGAGACCGAACACGGTGGCTATGCGCGCTTTGCGCGAGTGAAACCCGAGTGGCTGGTCCGCCTTCCGGACGTCTTCACCACCGAGCAGGCGATGGCGATCGGGACCGCGGGCTACACTGCGGCCCTGTGCGTCGATGCGCTGCTCGACTACGGCGCGAGCGCGGAGGCGGGTCCCGTGCTGGTCACGGGCGCTGCCGGCGGTGTGGGGTCGGTCGCGGTCGCATTGCTGGACGCGGCGGGCTTCGAGGTGGCCGCTTCGACGGGGCGTCCCGAGGCAGGGGATTACCTGAAGCGCTTGGGCGCGCGGTCGATCGTGAACCGGGCGGAGCTGCAGGACAAGGTGCGACCCCTGCAGAAGGAACGCTGGGGGGCGGCCATCGACGTCGTGGGTGGCGCGACCCTGGCCAACGTCCTGGCACAGACCAAGTATGGCGGGGCGGTCGCGGCCTGCGGGCTGGCGGGAGGACTCGACCTGCCGGCGACCGTGTTGCCGCACATCCTTCGCAGCGTCGCGCTGCTCGGGGTCGACTCCGTGATGGCGCCGATGGCCAAGCGCGAGCGGGCGTGGGCTCGACTTGCCAGGGATCTAAGCCCCGACAAGCTCTCCGACATCACGCACGTGGAGCCCATGTCGCGGCTGGTGACCCTCGCCGATTCGATCCTTGCGGGTCGCATCCGCGGCCGGGTCATCGTGGATGTAAGTCGCTAGCGGGGAGCTTGTGAGCCCTCTACCAGCGAAGACAGCACGACTTCGTGCACACACGGGGTCGGGCGCAGGCTCAGGGAGGAGGTGACGATGTCCAGGGTGGTCGTGATCACGGGTGCGGGCGCCGGACTCGGGCGAGCGTTGGCGAGGGGCCTCGCCGGAGACGGCGATACCGTGGTGCTGCTGGGCCGGACGCGCGCCAAGGTCGCGGACCTCGCTGATGAGATCGGGCCACGGGCGCTAGCGTTGCAGTGCGACGTCAGCTCAACGGAGTCCGTGCGCGCTGCGTTTGCCGCGATCGAAAAAGCCCATCCGCGGGTCGACGTACTGATCAACAATGCCGCCGTGTATCAGCCCTTTTTGGTGGCGGACGCGACCGACGCCCAGATCCTGCAGACGATCGGGACCAATCTTACGGGTGCCATTTTGTGTGCGAGGGCGGCCATTCCGTTGCTGGGGCCCGGTGGTCACATTCTCAACGTGGGCAGCGAGGCGGTGGAGATGACGTTTCCGCACCTGGTGCTCTATCAGGCGTCCAAGGCCGGGCTCGAGCGCTTCTCGCTGGGGCTGCACGAGGAGCTGGAGACTCAGGGGATCAAGGTCACCATGGTGCGGGCCGGCTCCATGTTCGAGGAGGGCAAGACCTGGGATGTCGACCCGGAGGCGCGGATGCGGTTCGCCCAGGCCGCCATGGGCGTCGGGATCGACCTTCGGGCGCGCCCGCGGTCCCACTACGACGCCATCGTCGATGTGTTCCGTGGCCTGTTGGACATGCCCGCCAGCGTCCAGGCGGGCCTCGTGACCCTCAGGGCCCGCACCCCCGAGCAGTTAGGATGAGTCGCCTACAGGAGGGCGACGGGGAGGGTGACGGTGAGACCCCGACGCTTTCGCAACTTGCGCGCCAGGTGTTTGAGCGGGACCCGTCAACGGCTGTGCTGGAGTACCAGGGCCGCTGGTACACGTGCGGGCAGATGCGCGAACTCGCGCAGCAACTGAGTCTGGCGATTGCCGAAAGCGGCGCAAGCGCACATGCGACGGTCGCGCTGGCAGCACGGAACCGGCCGTCGGCCGTGGCCGCGCTACTCGGGCTGCTCGCCCTTGGGCGCAGCGTCGAGATGATCTACCCGTTCCAGTCCGGCGCCGGGGTCGCGCGCGATCTCGCGAGCCTCAAGTCAGCGATCTTGCTCGCCGCCGGGCCGGACCTGTCCCACGAGGTGCGCGCTGCCGCCCGCCGCGAGGGGGTCGCGCTGATCGCGCTTGGGGACATGGACGTTCGCGCCGAGCCGGGGTGGCAACGGGCGCGGCCCGAGCGTGCGCCGGAGGTGGCCCACGAGCCGCGGATCGGCGTGCTCACGAGTGGGACGACCGGCCCGCCGAAGCGCTTTCCGATTTCCCATGGGCTGGTTGCCAGCTACGTCACGCGCGGCAACTTGCTGTACGCGCTACATGGGGCGCAGACCGCCACCATGCCCCCGGTGTTGCTGTCCTTTCCCCTGGGCAACATCACGGGCATTTACTCGACCGTGCCCACCCTGATCGCGGGCCTGCGCGTCGTGCTGCTCGACCGGTTCACCCTCGACGGCTGGCGCGACCATGTGCGGCGCTATCGACCCGCCCACACCGGCATGCTGCCCTCGGGTGTTCAGATGCTGCTCGACGCGGATGTTCCGGCCGACGAACTCGACTGCATCAAGTCCCTCGGGACCGGCGCGGCGCCGCTGGACCCCGCCGTGCAGCGGGCGTTCGAGGGGCGCTATGGCATACCGATCCTGCTGTCCTACGGTGCCACCGAGTTCGGCGGTCGGGTGACCGCCATGACCGCCGAGCTCCACGCCAGCTGGGGGCAGCAGAAGGTGGGGAGTGTCGGACGCGCGGTCCAGGGTGCGCAGCTTCGGGTGGTCGATCCCCAGACGCGTGCCGTGCTGGGGCCAGGGGAGGAGGGGCTCTTGGAAGTGGTCTCGCCCCACATGGGGCCCGAGTGGATCCGCACCACGGACGTCGGTGTCATCGATCATGACGGCTTTGTCTTTCTGAGTGGCCGTGCCGACGGAGCGATCACGCGCGGTGGTTTCAAGATCCTGCCCGAGACCATCGAGCGCGCCCTGCTCCTGCACCCCGTGGTGTCCGCCGCCGCCGTCGTGGGGGTGGCCGATCGTCGCCTGGGGCAGACCCCGGTGGCGGCCATCGAGCTGAGGCCTGGCGTCTCGGCGCCTGCGACGGCCGAACTCGAGGCGCACCTGCGGCAGCACCTGCTTGCCACGCATATTCCGACACGTCTGCGCTTCGTCGATGCGCTGCCCCGGACGCCTTCGATGAAGGTGGACCGCCGAGGGGTACGCGCGCTCTTCGACGAAAGCGCTCGATGACGCCAATACCGTTCGAACCGCATTGCTGCCGGGAGCTGACAATGGAAGGGCGTGTATGACGTGCCCCACGTCGGGTGGGCGATTCGCATGGCAGGAATCTGACAAGCACCCACAGGCCGCCGGGTGACGCGGGGCTGGGCGTTGGTTTGCCACCTTGGCCCCCGCGTGTCGGTTACGCTACGGAGAGCGGATGACTAGGAAGACCCATCGGGCACCGGGGACGGTTGTCGCGATCGTGGTGGGGGCGACCCTGCTGTGGGCGCCAGCGGCGGCGGAGGCGAGTTGCCCCCTGTGCGACAGCGGCGGCGATCCGGACTGGGGGCTGATCGCCAAGGACGGCTTGGCCCTGGGTGCGCTCGGCCTCGGGGTCACGGCGGCAGTGGCCGACCTTGCACTGGTCGCGCGAGCGCGTCCGATTCCGACCCATCTCGGCGTCGGCGAAGTGGTGGCCGGGTCGGCGATGGTCGTCGGATCGGCGCTGCTGTTCACGGACGAACGCATGTTGCGGGACCCGGGGGCGGCTGACGTGCTCGGGGGCTTCATGCTGCTGTCCGGCACGCTCCTGGCGACGAGGGGCGTGTGGAACCTGTCGATGATGGAGCCAGACGACGGGGCCGGCGTGCGGTTGCGGGTACGCCCAGACCTCGGCGTCGCAGCGCTGTCCTGGAGTGGACGCTTTTGAGTTTCAGCGAGCTACGTGATGCCGAGCTCGGACCCCCAGGGCCCGCCCCACGGCCGCGGTCGGGACCCTGTCCGACGAAGACGCCCGCAGCCCCGACAATGGCGTCACCAAACGCCGGCCAGGTCAGTACCGTGCGCTCTGAGGAGCGAGGGCGGAGGCCGCTCGCGCGCACCGTCATTCGCACGGAGGGTCTTGATCACGCGTTCCACTTCGGCATCGAACCGGGACTCGTCGGTGAAGTCCGCCGGGATCCGCGAACGCACTTCGTCGCCCTTGGGCCCTTCGTAGCCGTTGAACAGGTGGCCGTCGAGGTCGAGCGGGATGACTGCGAGTGCCTTCTTGCCCCGCTCTTTGAACAGCTTGCGCTCTTTCTCAAAGGCCTGTTTGACCTCGAGCAGCTAGATGCGAAGATTCGTGCGTAGCTGAGCATTGAAGGCGCGGAGGCCCGGTAGGGGTGGTACGGTCCGGGCGAGAACTTCCCCGCGCGGAAGGAGAACGACTTGATTGCGCTGCCGACGGCGCTAGCGCTTGTTTCCACCTTGTTTCTTTCGGAGGGACCTGGCGGCGGAAAGGTTCTGCCCGTCACCGCGGGCTATTTTGGCGAGACGCTGGTTCACCCTGGGCTCTATGTCGGGACGGAACGCTCGCTCGCCATGGGGTTTGGCGTCGAGTACGGCGTCGGCGGCTACGTCCACTACCGCTACCAGTCTGCCTTGTTCGCAAGTGTCGCCATGAGTTGGCGCCTGACCACCGCGGTGGGATACACCTTCAGTCTGGCAGTGGGGATCGGCTACCTGCACGCCTTTCGAAGCGGCGGTCCGACCTACACCGTGCACGACTCGGGGCAGGCCGAGGAGACGACCGACTGGGGCAGTCCTTCCTTCATGCCGTCCTTCAAACTGGGTTTGCTCGGGTGGGACTTTCGCACGCGCGCGGGCCTCCCGTGGCGTGTCTCAGCCGACGCCATCGCGTTTGGGCAGTACCCCATCAACGACTTCATGATGCCTCACGCAGCGCTGCTCGTCAGCGCGACGTACTTCTGGAGCATCGAACCGTGACCCGCGTGGCGGCAAGCGCAACAGGAGGCCGTGGCAACCGGCGGAGGCGTCTCGGCACGCTTGTTCAGGCGCTCGGCCTTGTAGCATCACTGGGTGGCTGCCAAGCGCTCTTGCTCGCTGAGTCATTCGAAGGCGGCGACTTCTTCTTTCTGGAGAACAACGGAGCGGTGATGCCGATCTGGGTGCGCGGGGACACGAGCTCGGGCACCTTCGTGGTGTTCTTGCACGGCGGCCCCGGAAACTCGTCCTATAGCTATGCCACGGCCCCCGCCTACGATCGCTTGGCGGAAAGCTATGCTCTCGTCTTCTGGGACCAGCGAGGATCAGGCGCGGCCCAGGGCGACCCGTCACCGGAGAGCTACACGCTCGAGCAGTTCGCAAAGGACACGAAGAAGGTCGTACAGCTGATCCGCCACAAGTACGATGTGGAGGCACTGTTCTTGGCGGGCAAGAGCTGGGGCGCCTGTGTGGGGACTGCGTTCCTGTTGGGCGAAGGGAATCAGGAAGGGGTTTCCGGCTGGATCGAGATAGACGGCGCGCACAACCTCAAGGAGGGAATCCCGCTCTCATGGGAATGGACCAAGGCAGCCGCTCGAGCACGCATCAAACGTGGCAGTGAGGTCGCTCGCTGGCAGCGCGAGATCGCTTGGTACGAGTCGAGGCCGGCGAAGATCGACACAGACTACTTCTTGCGCCACGGCGAGAACCTGAATGACCTGGATGGGATCTATCGCGACCCGGCCAAAGACCCAGGCAACTTCTTTCCATTGAGTGCGCCGATACCGTTCCTCTATCAACTCAATGCCTACTTCTTGAATCAAGACAATCGCCTTCGTCTTGAGAGCATCGATCTGTCAGACCAGATGGGCGCGATTACCGTGCCTTCGATGGTGCTCTGGGGTCGCCACGACGGCACGTTGCCCGTGGCACTGGCAGACGATGCCTACGACAGTCTCGGAACGCCGGAAGGCGACAAGCATCGCTTTATCTTCGAGAACTCCGCGCATGTGCCTGCCTACGAGGAACCCGAGCTCTTCGTGGAGAAGATGACCGACTTCATCGAGGCCTACCGCTGAGCT
This sequence comes from Myxococcales bacterium, assembly GCA_028817905.1. GTDB lineage: Bacteria > Myxococcota_A > Polyangia > Polyangiales > JAFGIB01 > JAPPOR01. The sequence continues at coordinate 3 of JAPPOR010000340.1, read as the reverse complement.
TCC
>JAPPOR010000468.1 GCA_028817905.1 Myxococcales bacterium | reverse complement strand
CAGGGATGTCGGCTACCGGCCGGGCGCGTCGCCCAGCCGAGTCGAAACGCGGGAGCCAGGGACTCCTGGTCGTCGCCGTTTGCGGCGATCACCGTCATCGTCTCGGGTGTGTACGACTCGAAGGTGCCGGCATCACACAGCGACAGGCCAGACAGGTGGTAGACCCCGGGCGCCAGCTCGGCCGCCGGTCTCCACACCCAGTCATGCAGCCGGGCGTGCACCAGGTCGTGGCTCGCGTATCGCTGCCAGGTGCCCTCCACAGGGTCGCCGCCGGTGGCGGGGGTGGCGGCGACGTCGGGCAGTTCCGACTCCTCGCAGAAGCGGCAGGTGGCCTGAATGACGCCTCCGACGACCTTGCTCATGTCCCCCACGAGCTCGAGGTCGCCGGCGCCTGCGCAAGGCAAACCCGAGCATGCGGCGACGGGGGCGGCATGCCACGTGAGTACACCCACGATCGACAAGTACGTGAACGTGACCCATGGTAGGGCGGACCCGCCGCGCACCCTGCTGGCCAGCGTGCGGACGTCCCAATGCGTGTTGGTGAAGGGCATGGCCCAGGTCACAGCAAGATCCCTGCCACGCCAAGGTGACGCCACGCCTTGCATGGGTTGCCGGCGTCCGGAGCGCTGCATGGGGCAACATCCTGTGCGACATGGTCCAATTGACGCCCTTCAATACCAGGAACCGGGTACTTGAAGATGGGCCTGTCGATTGCGGGCCATGATCGTCGAGCCAGCCCCGGGCACAGGCTGGCACGGGTCCGACGACCCATCGCGCCCCACTTCGCACCATCGCACGGAATGCTCGGGCGTGGTCGTATTCCTGGACCGTATACGGAAAGCATCGACTCGGGCCGGCCGGAAGCGGCGCGACGGCAAGATTGGCTCTAGCATGAAGCCCTGGAGGCTCAACGATGATGCGGTTCAGGATGGTTAGACTGGGGGTCGTTGTATGCATGGCGGTCATTGGGTTGAGCGCCTGCGGCGGCCATGGTGCTTCGGTCGATGCCAGCACGCCCGTCAACGACGGGGGGAACGGGCGAGACGACGACCGCGACGGCGGCAGCCCGGAATTTCCTTTTGCGTTCGATCTCGCCTTCGAGCCCCGCGGGGGCGGCGATGGTGATGGAGACGGCGATGGAGACGGCGATGGAGACGGCGATGGAGACGGCGATGATGCCTCGGTGCTCTCGGAAGCCGACCTGGTGCAGCTGCACGGCGACCGTCTCTACGCGCTATCCGAGTACTATGGACTGACTGTCCTCGACGTCTCGACGCCGGGCAAGCTCGCCGTTCTGGGTCGTCACCCGGTCGAGGGCGAGCCATTCGAGATGTACCTGGTCGACAGTACCTTGCTCGTCTTGTACCGCGGCGCGACCGCCCAAACGGACATGGACGGTCTCCGGCTTCGCGAGGCTAGCGGGCTATTGGCCCTGGATGTCGAAGACCCGGGCGACATCGAATTGCTCGAGGATCTCGTGTTGCGCGGCGACATCCAGGACTCCCGGCGCCGTGGCGACCTGATCTACACGGCCGCGCGCACCTCGTCGCCCCTGTGCGAGGTTTGCGACGTGGAGGCCGAGGTCCAGACGTACCGGCTCACCCAGGGCGGACGGCTCGAGCCGGTCGGGTCCCTCGAACTGTCGCTGGGTCTGGGCTCGGGTTCCCGGCCCATCGCCGTCTACACGACGGACCAACGCATGTACCTCAGCGCTGGCCAGGGTGTGCGCGTCGTCGACATCAGCGAACCCGCGGGTGGACTCTCGGAGGGTGCGCTGCTCGAACTGGACGGCGCGACGGGAAGTCGCTTCCACATGAACGAACACGACGGTGTGCTCCGGGTGCTGTCACAGGCGCCCGGTCTCGCCCCTCCGGTACTCGAGACCTTCGAGGTCGAATCGCCCGATCGGGTGCGCCCCTTGGCCCGTTTGGCGCTCAGGCTGCCACGTCCGGAGGAACTCAAGAGCGTCCGCTTCGACGGGTCGCGTGCGTATGCGATCACATTCGAGCGAACCGATCCCCTGTTCGCCCTCGATCTCAGTGACCCCGAAGCACCCCGGCAGGTGGGCGAACTGGAGATCCCGGGTTGGGTCTATCATCTGGAGCCACGCGGCGACCGGTTGCTCGGCCTCGGTTTCGACCCGACGCGCGGGCGAGACCTGCTGCACGCGAGCCTGTTCGACGTCGAGGATCTCGCCGCGCCCGCTCTCCTGTCCCGGGTCCATTTCGGTGGACTGGGTGGCAGCTTTACCGAGGATCAGAACCGCATCCACAAGGCACTGGCCGTGGACGAGGATGCCGGCCTTCTGATGGTGCCCTATTCAGGCTACGAGGCCGTCGAGAGGGCCGAACCCGGACGCGGCCCCTGCTCGCAGACCCGCTCGGGGGTCCAACTGATCGACTACGGTCGATCGGAGCTCGTCTTGCGCGGGCTGGCCCGGCAGCGGCGCGCGGGTCGGCGCGCGCTGCTTCACCAAGAGCGCCTGCTCGCCGTCTCGCAGGACGCGGTGCAGGCTTTCGACATCGCGGACCGGGGCGCCCCGCAGGAAACCGACCACGCGGCATTGTCGCAGGACGTCGCGGCGGCGGTCGAGGTGGGCGAGCATCTCGTGCGTGTGGCCGTCGATTCTGACAGAGGCCATGGGGTGCTTTCCGTTGTCCCGCGCGGAGCTCCGGAAACCTTTGAGCCCATCGGGCAGCTCGAACTGCCTCCCATGAGCGACGGGCCTTGCGGTGACCCTTTCCGTTTTCGCGTCATTCGGTTTCTGGCGCAGGGTGATCACGCGTTCCTGCTCCGTACTTCGGGGTCGGGGAGGTTCCAGGTGATGGCGTTCGACATCTCGGATCCCACCGCTCCGGTACGCGGCGACACCCTCTCCCTGGACGGGCTTCTCTGGTACAATTCCGCAGCCATTCCCGCGGCAGCGAGCTGGGGGGAGCCCTTGGCGCTGGCAGCGGGGCGCTTGGCGCTGTTCGGTACCCAACAGCGCAACCCGGCGACGCTGCTGATCGTAGACCTGCGCGATCCCCATGCGCTCTCGGTCGAAGCGGAGCTCCAACGCCCCGAGGCGTCGCTTGGCCACACGGGCCTGTTCGCGGCGGGGGAGATGGTCTACACCAGCCACGTACAGGAGATCGACGACGGCGCGCGAGCCGTCTACTATCTCGAGCGTCTGGATCTTTCGTCGGAGAGCCCCCAACAGCTCGATCCGGTGGCGATTCCCGGTCCGGTCATCGACTACGAGCCAGACAGCGGACGCCTAGTCTCGCTGATATTGGACCTCGAGCTCGACTCCTCGCTTGCGCGCGAGCAGTGTCGAGCGCACCCGCAGAGCCGGGGGTATACCGAGAGCGGCGGATGCAAGCTGCTCCGGCAGCGGCTCGCGCTGCTGGACGTTGAAGGCGACCACGCGACCTTGATCGATGAGCTCGCCGTGGAGTCGGATGCTGCGGCGCGCCGGGCGCTTCCGGCAGGAGACCTCGTCGTTGTACGACTCGGAGAAGAGCGCGGTGCTTCGGAAACCGTAGCCGGCGGTGACGGTGACGGTGAGGCGAACTCGCCGTGCACCCGCCACGACATCATCTCCGGTGTGACGAGGGGCCGGCTGCGCAAGGAGAGCGAGTTTTCGATCTGTGGATCCGTACACGGATACCACCCATACGACCATGGGGTATTCATGAACATGCCCTATCCAACGCCGGCCATGGCGCTCCTCGAACTCGACGATCCAGCGCAACCGCGCTGGTCGATCCGACCCATGTCAGCACAGGGCTGTAGCCAGGTCAGCATCTCCTCCTCCGCCATCGTCTGTGCGCAGGGGCGATACGGCGTGCACAGGTTGCCCTTCCCTACCAGTGGCCTATAGGAACGAGTCCCAGAGATCGCAGCGAGCCGCCCAGTTTGTCGCCCTATCCTTTGGGGTCGCCCGTCGCAGCGAAGCGCGACCAACATGCGCTGGCTCGTTGCGCTGCGTTGCGCCGCGTTGCGGCCCACCCAAATCACGCTTGTCACGTTGCGCTGCGGTGTCACGGTCCGTCACTTGGCGGGCGGCGTCCACAGCCAGGTGTCCGCCACCAATCGCCCCTCGCCGCCCTGCCAGAGCTGACCGCCGAAGAGCACGAGGCGCAATCCGGGCCCACGCCCTACGGTTGTGTCGTAGGGCTGGTCGTTCTGGTCGGGCCGAGGAGGTATCGCAGGGGTCCCCCAGCGCGGCTCCATCTCAAGCCAACTGCCATCCCGTGCGTCAAGGACCCAGCCGTGCTCGTACTCGTAGAAGGCGGTCTCTTCGCCCAGGATCCCTGCGACGTCGTTGCCTCGGCGCCACCAGGTGTCTTCCTTGGGCGGCGCACCCAGCGGGCTCCAGGTATCGCTGTCCGGGTCGTACACAGTGTTCGGCCGGCCGCCGAAATGACCGTTCAGGTACATGCGGTCGCCCACCCCCCATACCTGGTAGCCTCCGCTCTCGGCCCCGCTTCGCAGCGACCACGTGTCCGACCGAAAATCGTAGGCAGCCGCCAACTTGGTGTGGTCACTCGCGCCGATCGTGCTTCCGAACATAAATAGCCTTCCGTCGTACTCGGCGGCGAAGCGATCGAATGTCAATGGCAGTGGGTCCTCTGGCAGCGCCGTCCAGCGCTGCTCGTCGATCAGGAATACGTAGTCCGGACGCCTTCCCCGTTCGTGGCTTCGGCCGTACGCCACCACACCTGCCTCGATGGCCAAGAGCCCGTACCCCCAGCCGTCGGGGTCCTCAAGGGCAGGCAACACATCCCACACATCCTCGTCGCTGCGGTAGCGGAGAAACGTCGGAGTGTCTCCGCAGGTGTCGGGCGAAAGGGGACAGTGGTTGATCACGTAGACGTCGTCGCCCACGACCGCTGTTGCGGTGGGCATAAGGGGGCTGGGGGCATCGGCGATCGGGCGCCACGCCCCGGTCCGCAGGTCGTGCGCGGCGCCGTCGGTGAGAGGGGGGTCTGATGGGAGCACACAGGAAGCGCCTGGAGGGCACAGGAAGGCCCACCCACCGGCGATTAGCAACGCGTCGCCCACGCTGGCGACGAGGGCCGAGGTACGCCCGGACAGGGGTGGGTCGGGTAGCTTAGTCCAGGAGCCGGCCCCGACAACCGCCGTGCGCGAGCCGTCGGGGGGTAGGCTCTCGTCTCGGATGCAGCGTGCGCCCTGGCACCGCGCACCGCTTGGGCACTGGGCGTCCTCGGCGCAGGTCGCGATACACGCGCTGTCGATGGCCGTGGCTCCGCACGTGGACAGCGTTGTGAGCGGGAAGCACTCGCTGCCGGTGATCGCGTCGCAGTCCGTCGCGTTCTCGCAGCTGAGGGTGCACACGCCACAGGCGCACGTGCTGTCGATGTCGCAATCCCCGTCGTCGTCGCAGGCCAGGAGCCACTGGACGTTGCTTATCGCTGGGGTATCCCCCGCCGACCGGGCGCACCCCCACATCTGAAGCGTAGCGGCGAGCCCGAGCGCTCCCAGTCCCCTCCACGTACCATGGACCATGTTCCCGCTCCTCCCAGCAATGAGGAACCCTAGCGCGCTTCTCGTGCGCCTGCATCCGTCGGCAATCGGGCTGCCCATCGTCCCCTCCAGGACGCAGGCGCCCCGGAGGTCAGTAGCGCCCGGCGTTTTCCTCTTGCCGGATGCCCCCATGACGCGGCCGCGAGGCCAGGCTAGGCTGCGCCGATGTCAGACTTCGAAGAGCGCGTCAGCAACCTCTCGACGCCCCCTTGCCGCTGGCTGCATCGAGTACGTCACCGGTCATGATGATCCCGTTCGCACACGGCGAATTCCGGGTGCGCAGAAAGCATTCTCGGTCACTTTGACAACGGGGCGCCTCGGAACGCCGGTTGTGCTGCCTATCCGCCGTGCTGCGGTCTCAAGTTGCCCGCTCCAAGGCAGCCCGTTCCGGAATACCGAGTTACCTACCTACCCCTACCGAGATCCTGTACGCCTCGCTACGGACTGCATTGACGATGTGAGAGCATTGGCAGC
>JAPPOR010001050.1 GCA_028817905.1 Myxococcales bacterium | reverse complement strand
CCCGTGTCGGCCCCAGCATGGATCGCAAAGCCGCGCTCCCGCAACATCTCCAGGTAGAAGTCGTGCAACTCGTCGACGGACTTGGGTGCTGTGTAGAGTGCAAGCAGATCCTCACCGCCACGATGAAACCCGGACAACACCCGCCGGGCGCCATCGGGCCGGGCAAGGCCGGGCAGATCGGATCCGGGAGCATCCCCCTCCTTGGGAAACATCTCGTGCACATTCACGGGACCGTCGGTCCAGGACGTGACGAACGCCGTTCGCTCACCCTCGCTTCGTTGGACCATGGCATAGCGAATGTCCCCTACGGACGACACGTCTCCGGTGTCGAGGAAACGCTGGATCCTCTCCAGGAGCGCGTGAGAGGACAGGCCCTCTCCTCCGGTGTCCAGGCAGGCGACCACGCCGCGCCGCTCGGTCTCCAGACGCACCACCCCGTCCCATGGCTGTCCCTCGGCCCCGCGCGCAAGGCTGGCGGGCAACTTCGACGCTCGCCACATCTGCCTGACCTTGGGACCGTGCTTGCGGCAAACGGTGTGGAAGTGATCGAGAACCTCTGTCACCGACTGGTCGGCATTGCCGGTGCTGAAGAAGAACGACGCCCCGTTGAGCAGCAGCTCGCTCGGTTCGCTCTGGTGGTTCGCGTCGGCATAGCGCATGAGGTGCTGGCCAAAGTCTTCCAGCACGCGCTCCGTGCGCGCCCACGCGCGGTGGACGACCACCAGCGTCAGGGCGACGAACGCCAACCAGCCAACGACCCAGAACCGTAGTGCCCAGCGAAAGAAGCGTCTCATGTGCCCCCCGGTAGTGGGCACTCGATCTCGGCATCGTTGGGGTTGTCCTTGCAGAACAGTGGCATGTTGACATCCGGGTGCTGGAGCATGCCGCAAAGGGTGTCCGTCACGATGGTTTCGACGCTGGTCTCCTTCAGGTTGCACATGATCTTGTAGGTGTAGCGGGCCTCCTTGGCACCCCCACCAACAAGTTCAGGCACCTCGAAAGTCTGACGCCGATCGATCACGACCGAACTTCCGAGCACCGACTCGATGAAGGTGCCGATGAACGGCACGTCGTTGAGCTCCGCCATCCAGCCCCCTTCGATGTCGCCATTCTCGGCGCCGCAGTTGGCTTCGGTGTCATAGCCCTCGCAGGCGGCGATCGAGACGACCCACGCCGTCCGGCGCGCGTTCGCAGCGGCGCTCAGCTTGGCCTGATAGCCATTGTAGAAGAAGAAGATACCCGCCCAGCAGACAGCGATGATCGGAAGCACTACCACTGCCTCGACCGAGGCGGTGCCCCGGTCATCGGCGAGCAGTGGGCAATGGGTCACTCGAAGGTGTCTGGTCGCTGGCATGCCGTTCCCCATGTTCAATGCACGATCAACGCTTCCGCGATCCCCTGAAGATCGCCCAGAAAATCCCCGCTCGGGCAGCTCAGCCCGCTCCCTCCTGGACTGACGCCGGAGCCTTCTTCCTTCGCCGCAACCGCGTCGTTGCACGACTCGGAGGTGTTCCGCGGGGGATCCTCACCAAACTCGCACTTCCCGCCCGGCTTTTCGTCCTCTTGCTGCTGACCTCCGGGTTCCTCATCCCGCGGCAGTCGAAAGCGACGCATGCGAGCCTTCCACTTGGCCTCCCAAACCCAGTCCTCGGCAAGCGTCTTGACCTCGTTCTTCTCGTAATCCCACTCGGCGTCGAAGAAGTATTCCGCCTGGGCCACGAAGACCTGGGATGCAAAACTCGCGGCGCTCGCAAACGTGCTGGAACCGGCGTTTTGTTGACCGCGCAGTCGGTAGGGAAGGGTTTCGACGACCTTGCGAGCGCTGTCCTCGCGTGAACCACGCACCACCACCGCCCGTTGCTGAAAGGTCTCACTCCCGAGCACCAGACCCGGCTTCATTTGGTGGTGGACCATGTCCCCCTCGCCGCACTCGTCCTTTTGCTTGAGCGAGTCGGCCGACAGGAACTCATCCGGCTCGGGCGCCTCGAACTCGACCTGGGAGATATCACTGATGGACTTCTTGCAGCCCACCACGTAGGTCACCGCAGTCCACCTTCCCTCAAATACCAGGCGGTCGATGGTTCGGTTCCGCTGCCTCACCCGCAGCTCCCCTGGGGTGCGCCGCGTCCCGACGACCTCGCCGCGGTCGTTGACCACGGGGACCTCGCGCTGCTCGCGGTAGGTTTCCGGCTCCTCGAAGTCATACGCCTCTTCGGACGTGGTCCACCCGCGCTGGCCGCTGAACGTCTGCCACCACTCGTCGCGCGTCAGGCCATTGGGCGACTGGGCGTTGAGCTCGCGCACGTCGGGATACCAATTGTCCGAGGTGCACAGGTAGTCATCGAAGCGGTAACCCCCGGCTCGGTAGGTTGCGTTCTTGTTGTACCCCTGGCCGACGGCACCACCGTTTGGGTTGGGGCCGCAGGGAAGCGCGCCATCGACTTTGACAAACTCGCCCACCATCTCGGGCTCCTCGGTGACCGCCTCGAGCAGAAAGCGACGCTGCCCGTCGACGGGCGTCTGGATGTTGCCCTGGGGATCGCGCACGGGTGGTACCGGCACCAGGTTGAGCGTCCATTGCAGCTCAGCTTTCTGATAGGTCCACTCCTTGATCTCCTGCTTCTTTGAGTAGTGGCAGTCCTCGTGGGACTGATTGACGCGGTGCATGAACTGGTCGCACGCGGTGCCATCCGGCTGCAAGCACGGGCCCTCACAGCGCCGCTCCTGCACCTCTTCATAGGCCTCGAGCACGGAATACCAGCACTCCTCATCCGAAAGCACGTCCGAACCCCCGAACGGGAGACCCTGGTCATTGACCTGGGCCATCGCCTCGTCATGGGACGCCTCTTCGCATAGTTGCTTGTGCGCCGACTCGGTGAGCCCCCCGCCGAGCCCCTCAGCGAGCTCTCCTCCAAGCGCGCCGGCGCCCTGCACGGCCTCATCCCTGCACGCGAGACTGTTCGCCTGCGGGGGAAAGCTCGCATCAAATGCCTCTTGCAGGTCGATGGGAGGGAGCTCGCTCGGAATCTGAATTCCGCCACCGCTCCCTCCTTCGCCCGTCACACAGAAGTAACTGGAAAAGGTCCCGGCAAGTGCCCCTCCGGCCGCGGACAGCGGGGCCCCCACGTCCGCAATCGGGATCGTCGCGTCGATGGGCATCGCGATCATGCGACCCGCGTGCTCGCCCGCCTTTTCGCACAGGTCGGACCAGGTGCCCTTCTCGACGGGTAGCGGATAGGCCCCAGGAATCGCAAAGCCAAAGGCCGCGGGCGGCGTGAAGTGCTCGACGCTTTCGATCACCCGCAGCTGCGCCGCGCCGGGCATGGAGTACTTGAGGCCCAGCTCAAAATAGTGCAACCCCTGGACGGCCGGCGTGATGATCCCCTTGAGAGCTTCGTAGGCAGACTTCGAGGCGTTCTCCGCGGTCTTGGCAGGCGGTACGACCGACATGCTCGCCCCGTACGTCGGCACAGACAGCAGCACCGCCAGGCCCTGCGCCAGCAGCATCAGGGTCTCGAACATCTTCAGGGTCACCAGCACGGCCACCAGGGCGGCCATCACCTGGTTGACCAGGGCGATCATGTTCATCCCCCGCGCGTGCATGATGGCCGCGGACAGCGCACCGGAATCGGCAGCGTCCTGCAGCGCTTCCCGATCGATGATCACATCGCCGATCGCCTTCACATACCAGACCATCCCAATGAGCAGGCACACCATCGGGATCGCCATCAGGTAGACCGCGCCGCGATCGTCGCGCAAGCCGGATTCCCTATCGCGTGCAACCGTAGCCATCGTTCAGGTCGAGCCCTGTTCCCCGCGGGGGTAGTACTTTGCGCCCTGGATCGGCAGGGTCGCCTCGGCCCGCAGCACGAGGAAGCGGGCCCCCGGCCGGAAGAGCAGCAGTCGCTGGACCATGGGCGATTCAACCTGCTTCCAGTCCACGGCCATCTCCTGGATCTTGTCCAGCCGTGCTTGCCGGCGCTGGACGATCTCCCCCAGGCGCGCCTCCCAGGCGCGCAACTCCTCGATGCTGGTGGGCCAATCCCCGAGGCCGCGCGACTCCCACCAGGTGCCCGTATCGAGCCACGCCGAGTTGAACGCGATGCCCCAGCCACTCTCACACAAGAGCGCGGAGACCAGCGGTACGCGGCAACGAAACAGGTAGGTCGCTCGCACCGTCACCTCTTCGCCCGGCTCGAAGGCGCGCACGTCCCCCTCCGTCGACTCGGGAACGGCGTTGGGATCCGGGTTCTGCTGCTCTTGCTCGGCTTCCGGCTCGGGAAACGTGACCGACAGCGCACCCAGGTTGTAGACGAATGCCCCGATGAGCCGGCTCATAGTCCCGGCCTCGTCCGTGCCGGAGTCCCAGACCTGATTTCTGACGTTGTCGTTCTCCGCCCACACCTTGAACACCTCGGTCGGATTGTGGACGAGGCCTGGAATGGACAGCAGGAAGTCCAGACCGTCCGCGAGCGCATTCGGCGAAATCGCCATCATCGGGATGTAGGCCGCAGTGCGGATTTGATTCAGTCGGGAACCATCTCGATCGAGCACCTCGAAGAGCGAGCCGAGCTGCGAGCCAGCGTCGCCATCCATGGACGCACCGTCAAGTGCACGCAGGTCACTCTCCTGCTGGGCGTCCGAGCGGGTTCCGTCGGTCGGCTCGCGCTCCACCAGACCCGCCGGCAGGTCTTGGTAGATGCCTGTCTCCTCCAGACCGGGCAGGGCGACGGATTCCTCGATCACCACCGCGGCCGCGCGGGCCGCCACCGTGGTCGAGTGCATCAGGGTCAGCTTGGCGGTCGCCACGAACGCAAACTGCACCGCGGCCAAGAACGCCATCATCAGCGGGATCAGCGCGATGATGAACTCCGCCATGACCACTCCCCGGATGTCATGCCGTATCGACTTCATGCCCCCGATGCTCCCTAGCTCAAAGCGCAAGCCCGCGCATCCACGCATCGTGTCCGACGCACAGCAACGTGCCTGCAAAGATCGCGCCGCCGATCCGTACGCTGGTCATCTCGGAAGGCTCGACCGTGTAGCGGCGGCTCCGGGGGAGCACGAGGTTCGCTGCCACGCGTCCGCTTACGACGAACATCTTGGCCAGTCCCCCCCGAACGACCACTAGGGCCACACCATAGAGAAACGCAACGGTCATGGACGCCAGCTGAACCTCGAGCCCCATCTGTGGGCCACTGAGGGCGCCCAGGGCCGCAAACACTTTCACATCCCCTCCGCCCATCGCTCCCAACTTGAAGAACAACAGCGGCACCAGGCCACAAATCACCACCCCCATGAGAGAGGACAGCCCCATGCGCAGCCCGCCAAAGGCAACATGCACCAGCGGGGCCAGCGCCAACACCGGGAAGGTGAGCCAGTTTGGGATGCGCCCGCTACGGGTGTCGGTCACGGTGGCGACGAGCGCCACACCCAGCATCGCAACATAGACCATTCCGATCGTCATCTCACTCCTCTTCCCCGCCACAAGGCGGCGACAATCAAGGAAATGGAAGCGTAAGCAGGGCCTCGGCATGGGTAAGATGCAAGAAGAGGGGGAGGCCTACGGCCCCCACCGAGATCGCAACCGTCAATGAGACGAATACGAGCACCACGGCATACTCCGCAAAGACCGCCCCCTCTTCGTCGCGTAGCATTCAGCGTTCCTTTCTCGAACGACCCCCGCGAACCTGAACTAGTTCTGCTGGGGCTGCTGCTGCCCCTGCTGGCCCCCTGTCGCACCCGGCAGGAGAGCGGTGTTGAAGGCCTCGTTCGCGGCGCCGACCCGCGAGTTGACGTTCGTCCCCAGGGTGGTCCATAGCCCAAGGCCCCCGACGACCACGATGACGAACAGGACGGCGTATTCCATGGTCGAGAGACCCGCCTCATCCTGGCGGAGCTTGCGAAAGAGATTCCTGAACATGGCGTATCTTCCTTTGCGTTGTGGCGGCGCGCGTCGCCGCGGTGACCCGGCACTTGAGCAAGGCCTGTGCCATGTCTGCGCTTACACC
>JAPPOR010000461.1 GCA_028817905.1 Myxococcales bacterium | reverse complement strand
CCCCTACCCGCGCCCCTACCCGCGCCCACCGATGCGCCCCACCAGCAGGAAAACCGCAAGCCGGGTGCCCTGCGGGTGCTGAGGCATGCGCCCGAAGGCGCGGTGGACATGGCACCCCACCTGAGCATCACCTTCTCCAGACCCATGGTCGCCGTCTCCTCACAGACCGAGGCAGCGCGCACGGTTCCAGCCACGCTAGAGCCAGAGCCCCCCGGAAGCTGGCGCTGGCTCGGCACGCGCACGCTCATGTTCAAACCCGACCGGCGCTTCCCGATGGCCACCCGCTACAAGGTCACCGTGCCGGCCGGCACCCGGGCAGCGTCGGGACAGGCGCTCGCCAAGGCCCACGTCTTCGAGTTCGAGACGCCCGCGCCACAGCTTCGGGCCCACTTCCCCAAGGGGGGGAGTCCCGTGGGCCTATCGCCGCTGATTAGCCTGCACTTTGACCAGCATATGGACCCGGACGAGGTCCTGCAGCGCACCAGCTTGCGCGCGGGCAAGCAGACCTTCCCCCTGCGGGTGGCCACGCAAGAGGAGCGGGACGCCGCCGACAGGCAGCCCAGGGATCACGACTGGGGGCTTTTGCCTGACGATCCGCGGGACGATTCGCAGAACGCCGGCGACGCAGCGGAGATCCGCAAGCGCCGCGTGTTTTTGATTCCGCTCCAAGCGCTCCCAAAGGACACGAAGTTCCAGGTCCATGTGGACAAGGGCATCCCCTCGGAGGAAGGCCCACGTACCACCGAAGACAGCACGAAGTTCGGATTCCACACCTACCCGCCCCTGGAGTTGGTGGCGAAACACTGCGGCTGGGGCCACATGCATTGCCTGCCCACGGCCCGCTTGCGCGTCGAGCTCAACAACCCCTTGGATCCTGACGCCTTCAAGCAGGAGCATGTGAAGATCGAGCCCGCCGTGCCCGGCGTTCGCTTCGCCGTGGACGGCAAGGAGGTGCGCGTACTGGGCCGCAAGAAGGGCCGCTCCAGGTACCAGGTGACGCTGCTACCCGGACTCCAAGATCGCTTCGGTCAACGCCTCCAAGAACCGATCACGGTCACGTTCAATGTCGACCCGGAGCTACCCTGGCTCAAGGGGCCCAACAAGGACCCGCTGCTGCTGGATCCTGCAGGCCCCAGAGCGCTGACGGTGCACAGCGTCAACGTCAAGCAGCTGCTGGTCACCATCCACCGCGTCCAGCCCAGCGACTGGGAGGCCTGGAAAGATTGGCGCGGCGCCTTTCTGTACGGGACCGAGCGCCCCGGGCCCATGCCGGGCAAAGCCGTGCAGGACGGCCGGATCGCCGTCCAGCACGCTCCCGACGAGATGGTTCAAACGCTGATCCCGCTGGACCGCCACCTGAACGGCGGCCGCGGCCACTTCGCGATCCGCGCGCGCATGCCCGACAGTGACAACCCATACACGCAAGTGCTCACTTGGGTGCAGGTCACGGATATCGGCCTGACCGTGTTTGCGGACGGCGGGGACCTGCTGGTGTGGGCCACCCGCCTGTCCAACGGTGCCGCCCTGCCCGGCGTGAAGGTGAACACTCACCCCAAGAGCGCAGCGCCGGCCACCACGGACGCCGAGGGCCTGACCCGGCTGACCCGCGCCGGCCACAGTCGGATGCTCGTCGCCACGAAGGGCGGCGACAACATGTTGCTCCCCCAGCCCATGCGCTACGGCAACCGCGCTGACGTCACCGACTGGTACACCTTCGACGACCGCGGCATGTATCGCCCGGGCGAGCGGGGTCATGTAAAGGGCTGGGTGCGCTTGCGGGAGGGCAAGACCGGCGGCGATGTACGCGGCTTCGGCCGGCAAGCCAGCCACGTGGATTGGGAGCTCTATGGACCCCGCCGCAACAAGCTCGGCAGCGGGCAGGCCAAGCTGAGCAAGCACGGCGGCTTCAGCGTGCCCGTGGAGTTCCCCGACGACGTGAACCTGGGACGAGCCTCCCTCGAGCTACAGCTCGTGGGCCCGCAGGCCCTTGTCAGGCGCCACAGCCACAACCTGCAGATCCAAGAGTTCCGCCGGCCGGAGTTCGAAGTCAGCGCGACCACAGCACCCGGCCCCTGGATCTTGGGCGAAGAGGCCACCGTCACCCTGAGAGCCGCCTACTACGCCGGTGGCGGGCTCGCCGCGACGCCCGTATCGTGGACCGCGAGCGCCAACACGGCCAGCTATCGGCCGCCCAACCGGGACGACTACAGCTTCGGGGAGTTCAGCCCGCGCTGGTGGTGGCACGCCAGCAGGGACGAGCATCGCACCCAGGAGGAGCTGACGCTGAAGACCGACTCCCGCGGCGAGAGTCACCTGGGTGTGCACTTCCAGGCGCTCAATCCAGCCAAGCCCATGCGCGTCACCGTCGAAGGAACCGTCCAGGACGTGAACAACCAGAGCTGGAGCGCCCGCGACGAGCTACTCGTGCACCCGGCCGCGGTCTACGTTGGGCTCAAGTCGGAGCAACGCTTCGTGCGGCAGGGCGAGCCCATCGACGTGGACGCCCTGGTGGTGGACCTGGACGGGCATCCGGTGGCCGGTCGGGAAGTGGAGCTACGCATGTCCCGTCGCGTCCACAGCTACCGCCTGGGACAGGCCAAGGCCGAAGACCTGGACCCCCTCACCTGCGAGGTCACGCCCGCCCAGGAGCCCGCCCGTTGCCCCGTCCCGCCCGAGCTGGGTGGCAACTACCGAATCGTGGCCAAGGTGCACGACGGCCAGGGGCGCCTGAACCGCACCACCCTGCAGACCTGGGTGGCGGGAGGGCCCGCGCCGCCGTCCCGTGACCTGCAAAAGGAAACCGTGCGGCTGATCCCGGAAAGGGAGAGCTACCAGCCGGGGGAAACGGCCCGCGTGCTGGTCCAGGCGCCGTTCTATCCCGCACAGGGCCTATTGCTGGTCGAGCGCTCCGGCATCGTGGACAGGCGCCGCTTTGCGATCAAAGAGGCGAGCCACAGCCTGGAAATCCCGGTCAAGGCGTCTCACATGCCCGGTTTCCAGGTTCAGGTAGAGCTGGTGGGCCAGGCTGCGCGAAAGGACGACAGCGGCCAGGTAAACGAGGGTCTGCCCAAGCGTGCGGCCTATGCCTCGGGCACCCTGAGCCTGGACGTGCCGCCGCTGTCTCGCACGCTTTCCGTCGAGGTCTTTCCCGAGCAGACCGGATTGGACCCGGGCGGCAAGACCCACGTACAGCTGCATGTAACGGATGCCAAGGGCAAAGCGGTGTCGGGCGCCGAAGTGGTGCTGGTGGTGGCCGACGAGGCGGTGCTCGCCCTGTCCGACTATACCCTGCCGGACCCCATCCAGGTGTTCTACGCCAAACGCAACGCGGACGTGAGCACCTACCACGGCCGCGACTGGGTGCTGCTCTCCGATCCACAGCTGGCCGTGCAGACGCATGCCCTCGGTACCGACCCGATGGGCTCCCTGGGCGCGCTCATGGGGGACCAGCTCGACCGTAACTTCCGTTTCGGCGGCCTCGGGCTCAAGGGCAAGGGACGCGGTGGCGGAGGCACCGGCGAAGGCACTATCGGGCTCGGCAACATCGCCACCATCGGTGCTGGCCCGAGCAGCGACGACGACGCGCACAACCCCCGCAAGGCGGCCAGCTACCGCTACCGCAGCGAGGCCGAGCCCAGGCGCGCGCGCAAGGCACGGTCGGGTAGCCCCAGCCAGGCCAAGCAGCTGCTGGCCGACACCTCCAAGGTGGCCAGTCGCACCGACTTCAGCGCCCTGGCACTCTACCTTCCCGAGATCCACACGGACAGGCACGGCAAAGCCAGGGTACCGCTGGA
Organism: Myxococcales bacterium; assembly: GCA_028817905.1. Classification (GTDB taxonomy): domain Bacteria; phylum Myxococcota_A; class Polyangia; order Polyangiales; family JAFGIB01; genus JAPPOR01. The sequence continues at coordinate 2,243 of JAPPOR010000461.1, read as the reverse complement.
GCTTCCCCACTCACTGACCCGCTACCGGGTCATGGCCGTGGCCGTGCATGGTGAGCAACACTTCGGCAAGGGGGAGGCCAATGTAACGGCCCGTCTGCCCCTCATGGTGCGGCCGTCGGCACCCCGGTTCGCCAACCTGGGCGACCGCTTCGAGCTGCCTGTTGTTGTGCAAAACCAGACCGACAAGGCGCTCACCGCGCTAGTCGGCCTGCGGGCCTCCAACGTGCTACTGGGTGAGGATCCCCCGAGTCTCACCCCCGGGCAGGGCATCCCGTCGCTGGCGACCCGAGGCGTCGAGGTGCAGGTTCCGGCCGATGGCCGCGTGCAAGTCCTCTTCCCCGTGGCCGCCCAGCAGGCTGGCAGCGCGCGCTTTCAGGTGATCGCCGTGAGCGATCGGGGCGAGGACGCGGCCAGTTTCAAGCTACCCGTCTACACCCCGGCCACCACCGAGGCCTTCGCAACCTATGGGGCCGTGGACGAGGGCACCGCGTTCCAGCAAGTGCAGGCTCCGGACGCGGTCTGGCCCCAATTCGGCGGGTTGGAGATTACCACTTCCTCCACGCAGCTACAGGCCCTGACTGACGCGTTCCTCTATCTGGTTCGCTACCCCTTTGAGTGCAACGAGCAGATCGCCTCGCGGCTACTGGCCATCACCGCCCTGCGCGACGTGCTCGACGCCTTTGAGACCGACGGACTGCCGGATGCCAAGGCGCTGGAGTCGTTCGTGGAAAAGGACTTGCAGCGCCTGTCTAGACAGCAGGGCCGAGACGGCGGTTTCGCCTTCTGGCGTTCGAGTGACCGCTCCTGGCCCTACTTGACCGTGCACGTGGCCCACGCGATCGCGCGCGCCCAGGACAAGGGCTACCAGGTGAAGCGCCGCACGCTCGAACGCCTGCTTCCATACCTGCGCAACGTCCGAGCTCACATTCCCGGGTGGTACTCCCCCGAGAGCCGCCGGGCCATCATCGCCTACGCCCTGCGCGTCCGGGCCCTGCTCGGTGAGCCCGACGGAGTCCAGGCGCAGAGGCTGCTCTCGGAGGCCGGCCTCAAGGGCTTATCCATGGAGGCGCTAGGCTTCTTGCTGCCTATCCTGCACAAAACCGGCAAACGGGCCTCCGTCGACCGCATCCTGCGCCACGCCGTCAACCATGTCACACAGAGCGCCGCGGGCGCCCATTTCGTTACCCGCTACAGCGACGGGGCCCACGTGCTGCTGCACTCCGACCGACGCGTGGACGGCGTGATGCTCGACGCGCTCATTCAGGTGCATCCCGATAGCGAGCTGATCGGCAAGTTGGTGGAGGGCTTGCTGACCCATCGCAAGCGGGGCAAGTGGTACGGCACGCAGGAAAACGCCTTCGTACTGCTGGCCCTCGAGCGCTACTTCCGCACCTACGAGAAGGAAACGCCGGACTTTGTGGCCCGTGTCTGGCTGGGGCAGCAGCAGGTGGGGGAGCACCCTTTCAAGGGGCGTACCACCGAGCGCGCCCACCAACAAGTCCCCATGTCCGCCCTGCAGCAGCTCAAGCAGGGTAAGCTGGCCCTGCAGAAGGACGGGGTGGGTCGGATGTACTACCGCATCGGCATGCGCTACGCGCCGCGGGACGCGAGCCTGCCGCCGGCCGACCACGGCTTCGCCATCACTCGCAGCTACGAAGCCGTGGATGACGAAGCGGACGTGGCCAGACAACCGGATGGCAGCTGGCGCATCAAGAGCGGCGCTCGGGTGCGCGTACGCGTGACCATGGTCTCCCCCATGCGCCGCTACCATGTCGCCCTGGTCGACCCCCTCCCGGCGGGCCTGGAGCCCATCAACCCGGCGCTCTCGGTAAGCGGTAGCCTACCCACGGATCCGACGGCCAAGAACAGTCAAGGTGCCTACTGGTGGTGGAAGCGGTCCTGGTACGAGCACCAGAACATGCGCGACGAGCGGGTGGAGGCCTTCACGTCCCTGCTCGAAGCCGGCGTCCACGAGTACACCTATGTGGCCAGGGCGACGACGCGCGGCGAGTACGTGGTCGCCCCCACCCGCGCCGAGGAGATGTACAACCCGGAGACCTTCGGCCGCGCCGCAAGCGAGCGAGTCCGCGTGACAGAGGCCCTGTAGCCCGGCTCTGGCCCGCATCCATCACCAAATCGCGCGCCCTCACACTACTGTTCGACTAGTTGGCACAGCGCCTGCGACCCTGCTACCTCGTGGGTATTGCGCGGAGTCGCACCGCGCCGGGCAGTACGGTGTGGGG
>JAPPOR010000884.1 GCA_028817905.1 Myxococcales bacterium | reverse complement strand
GCCGCTAGGGGGTCGGAGTGTCCGCCGACAGAGGTTCCCGGTGTCTCTGGGGTTACATGCCTTGCTGGGGTGGGGAGGAGGCCCGCTATCTTTCTTGGCCGGTAACTTCCTGGTTGGCCTCGTGGTTGGCGTCGTGGTTGGTGTCTTGGCTTGCGACAAGGGGCGGGCGGAACCAGTCGGGCACGTCCTGGACGCCGGAGACGCGGTCGGCGTAGAAGGCGAAGCAGCCGGCGATCGGGGCTGACTCCGGGTGCGGGTCATCGTAGGACCAGGCCACATCCGGAAAAAGCCTGCCATCCACGACGGCCGTCCAGTAGGAAGCGGTGCCTTTGTAAGGGCAATAGGACGACGTGGGGCTCGGAACGAGGAATTCGAGCCGGACGGTTGAGCGCGGGGCGTAGAGCTGCGGCAGACGGCTGGTTTCGAACACGGCGACTACGTCGGTCGTATCAACGAGTACCTGTGGGGGGATTTCGGCCCGGAGCCGGCGCCGGGCGCGGATGCAATCGATGCGGTGGTACGGGTTTTTGGGGTGGCCGTAGACGCGCTCGCTTTCCTCGTACCAGGCCGTGGCGGCATCCCATGCGACCCGGACGTAGCCCTGGGCTGCAGGCTCGGGCTCCATCGGAAGTCCGCGGACATCTTGCTCGGGGAACGCGTACTCGGGCGGCCGTCCGGGCCGGTGCACCAACAGGACCCGTTCGCTGTCGATCGCCGTGCGGCCGCCGACCAGGGCGCGCACCCGGCGCAGCCACGGCTCCACGTAGACCGCGCCCGCGGGCACCTGGCGGTCGAAGTGCCCGGCGGGATCGGGAGCGAGCGGGCCGCGTCCGGTCGTCAAACTCACAGCGCAGTGCGCTCGCTTCCGGTGCGCTTGGCCGGAGCGCGCCGCACCATGGCGTCCACCGTAAACGACGCGACAAGTACGCCTTCGGCGTCGTGCACGCGGCATTCGGAGTGGGTCATGCCGGAGCCGGCAAACGTCGAGTGGTGCCGGTAGCGAAGCCAGCGGTCGGCTCTTACGTCGGCGTGGAACGAGATATTGATGGCGTTGATCCCCGTGGAGAGGGTGCGATGGGCCTGCGCTTGTCCAATCCCCGCGTGGGGTCGCAGGGCTGTAGCGATCGAGGCGTGACCCGTGAAATGCGACAGCAGCGCCGCGTGCAGGCTGGGATCCTCCGGCACGTTGCTGTAGCGCACCCAGGCGTCGAGTGTGGGCGGTCCCACCGGGGCGTCCGGGTCGCCCGTGTAGGCACCGTCCACGAACCGGACGTCGCGGCCAGTGACGGACATGTCGTACGGCTCGCTGCGCTCGGGGCCGGCTGTCTTGGGCGATTGCGCGGCGTGCCGGATGACGTCGTCCGCCGGGGCGGCCAGCAGCATGATCCCGGACGCGCACAGTCGGTCTTCCTGGTGCACGCGGACGGCCAGGCTGGTGAACGTGCGGCCGGAGGACAGCTCTTCGAGCATTACCCGCAGGGGGTCGGTCGTGTTCGCGACGCGCGTGAACACCATCGTCGCCGAGGTGACCCGGCGTCCCGGCGCATGCTGGCCCGCAACGAAGATGGCCTGGCCGAGCATTTGGCTTCCCTCGACCACGCCCCGGTGCCGGTTGGCGCTGCTATCGTAGGGAGTGCTGACGTATTCGAGTTCGCCTGCTCGCCGGACGCGCAGGAGCCTGATCAGATCGGACACGTCGCCCCATGTCGGGAACCGCTTGAGCGTGTGGTCGAAAGGGCCATCGTCTGCGCCGCGGTCGACAACGACCACGCGCACGTTCGCCCGCTCGGTGTCAAACGCGACGTAGCCTGCACGCCCGGCTGGGGTCGGGGCCAGGACGTCCTGGGCCAGTCCATCCGGATTGACCCGCAGATCGCTCTTCGGAAATAGCAGCTGGGGGATCTCGTCGGGTTCGTCTACGCGCACGGTGGCTTCCGACAGCGCGACCAGTTTTTCGTCGACGTAGGCACGCGCCTCGAAGGGCAGAAGATTGGACGGCCCGGGCTCGGGGGGAGTTCCGCGAGCCATCTAGGCTTCGCCCTTGCCCTTGTCGGAACCCTTGCCCTTGTTGGAACCTTTGCCCTTCATCCCTGCGAGCCCGGTGAGCACAGGAATCCCGCCGGTGACGACCTGGGCCCGGGCGTGGCCGAAGTGGTGCATATCGAAGATCGAGTCGATCGAGTTGGTGTAGCCCTGCAGATCCAGGGTGTGGTTGACGGCGCGCTTGGCCATGCGCAAGGCGACCGCATCGTTGCGTGCGATGCGCCGCGCCAGCGCCATCGTGGCCGTTTCCAGTTCGTCCAGTGGCACGACGCGGTTGACCATCCCCAGTTGCTGCGCCTGGGCAGCCGCTATCGGTTCACCCGTAAAGAGCAGTTCCTTGGCCTTGCGTGGCCCCAGCTCCCAGGTGTGTGCGTGCAGTTCGACGCCACAGATGCCGAGCGCGAGCACCGGGTCGGAGAACTCCGCGTTGTCGGCCGCGACGATCAGGTCGCAGGGCCAACACAGCATCAGGCCCCCCGCGATGCACTTGCCCTGGACCGCCGCGATCGAGGGTTTGGGCACGGCCCGCCAGGACTTGGCGTAGTGCAGGTAGCCACGCATCTCCCAGTCATAGAGCTTTTCAGCGGGCCACGTCTCGGGCTCGGCATCGTCCTTGGTGCGCGACATGTCATGTCCAGCGGAGAAGTGCTTCCCGTTGGACCGCATGATGATGACCTTGACCGCCGGGTCGCGGTCGGCCGCCTGCCACGCCTGGTCCAGCTCCGCAAGCGCCTCGTGGCTCTGCGCGTTGGCCGCCTGGGGCCGGTTCAAGGTGATCGTCGCTACCCCGTCACTGACCTCATAGATGACGTTCTCGAGCTCCATACCGTTCTCCTCAGGGTGCCGCTACCATTTCGTCCATGCCCATGAGTCGGCCGAGATTACCGCCCATGATCTTGCGCACGTCGTCCTTCTTGAACGTATCGGGCAGGTGATCCGTGTAGGTACTCGGATGCTCCAGCCCCTCGGGGTGGGGGTAGTCAGACCCGAAGATGATGTTGTCAGTGCCCCCCATGGCCTCGGTGAGCTCCACCATGTGGTCTTCGAAGAAGGGGCTGACGTAGATCTGACGGCGGAACACCTTGACGGGGTCTTCGTCGAATTCCTGCGGCATCTTCCGGTAGGTCTCGGCAAGGTTGCGCAGCAGGTGCGCGACCCAGCTTCCCCCGTTTTCGATCACCGCGATGCGAAGGTCGGGGAAACGGGTCAGCAGTCCGTGGCAAACCGCGGACGCCATGGCATCCTCGATCGGTCGTTTGGTCGCGGTCGTGGCGCGGAACGCGTCATCCTTGAACGGCAGCATTTCGGACGGCCCGGTCCAATCGGCTTGGTAGCGCGCGTAGCCGGAGTCCGAGGCGTGCATGGTCACCAGCACCCCCGACTCGACCGCGCGCTTCCAGAATGGATCAAACTCCTCGAAGGCGAATGACCGCGAACCCCGAAAGCCCGGCACCGGCGCTGGTCGGACCAGGATGGCCTTGGCACCGCGTTCGAGCGCCCACTCGAGCTCCTCGATCGCCCGGTCCACGATCGGCAGCGTGATCAGGGCCGTCGTGAAGATGCGGTTTTCGTAGTTGAAGGACCAGGTCTCGTGCAGCCACTGGTTGAGGGAGTGCGCGACCTCGTGGATGGCTTCGGGGTCGTCGCGCAGCCGCTCTTCGAGCAGGCTCGCCAGCGTCGGGAACATCAGTGTCCGATCGATGCCTTGCTCGTCCATGAGCTCGAGCCGTGGCCCCGGTTCCCTGAACGCCGGAATGCACTTCATCGGCTCGCCGGTCAGCTCGCGGAGCGTCTTTCCTTCAGGATTGCCGTTCTTGTAGTAGTCCTCGTGGGCTCCGGGGCGCGCCACGACCTCGAAGGTGGGGTTCGGGATGTACTGGCTGATCTGTCCTTTGAGCGCGATCTTGGTGCGCCCGCGGACGCTTACATAGTCGATCAGGCGCCGGTACGCGCGGGGGAGGTGACGCGTAAACGCGTCTTCCGTCTCGTACAGGTGGTTGTCGGCGTCGAAGACGGGGAAGTCGTGTTTTCGCTGGAACGTCATACTACGCCCATAGTCCAACCTGACACCGACGTCAACTTCAATTTGACGTCGGTGTCAGGTTGGCCTAGGTTGGACCCGAACGCACGCGTCCGGTTGCCGTGCGTACCAAGGAGCCTCCTATGTCTGATGTGCGTACGGCGACCGTGCCGCGTCCTGCCGTGCCCTACCTGCGGATTCCTCCGGACGCCGATCCCTATCTGGTGGGGACCGTCTGCTCGCGCTGTGCGGCGACGTTTGTCGGCGCGCGCAAGGTGTGCTCCCGCTGCGGTGCACGCGGGGGGATGGGGACGATGGCCCTGTCCAACGAGGGAACGCTCCACACCTATTCGATCGTTTACCGATCGTTTCCCGGGGTTTCCGTGCCCTTCGTGTCGGCGGTCGTTGACCTTGAGGGCGGTGGCTGCCTGAAGGGCAATCTGATCAACGTGAAGCCCGATCCGCGGGAGATCACGTTCGGCATGCCCGTCGAGGTCGTGTTTCGAGATGCCGGGCGTCGCGACGCGGACGGAAACGCCTACCTGAGTTACTTCTTTCAGCCCCGCACGGCGGGCGGAGGTCAAGCGCGATGAGCGGCGATGTGTATGTGCTGGGAATCGACATGATGAAGTTTGGCCGCTATCCGGAGCAAACCGTGCCGGAGCTGGGAGGTCAGGCGGCGCTCATGGCGTTGGACGACGCCGGACTCACCATCGACCAGGTCCAGGCGCTGTACTGCGCCAATCTCGGGCAAGCCAATGCCATGGTGGGTCAGCGCATCCTGCGCGAGATCGGTCAGACGGGTATCCCGGTCGTCAACTGCGCGAACGCCTGCGCCGCGGGTGCCACGGCCTTCCGGGAAGCCTGGATCAGCGTCAAGGCGGGGCTCTACGATATTGTTCTCGCGGTCGGCGTGGAGCAGATGGGTCGTGGTCTTTTGGGCGGCAACCGCGCTGACGGAATCTCCACCGAGGGGCTTCTGGGGTCGGCGACGATGCCGGCGGTCTTCGCCGAGGCGGGCATGGAACACGCCCGCAAGCACGGGACCACCTTCGAGCAGTTCGCCAGGGTGTCGGTCAAGAACCACCACCACTCGACCCTGAATGATCGCGCGATGTATCAGCTCGAGACACCGCTCGATACCGTCATGGGGGCGGAGATGATCGCTTACCCGAACACCAAGCTCATGTGTTCGGTCAACGTGGATGGTGCCGCCGCCGCGGTCCTGGTCTCCGAGCGCAAGGCCAAGCAGCTCGGTATGAAGCGGGCGGTGCGCGTCCGTGCGTCTGCCCTGACGAGCGATCCCTGGCAGGAACGCGACCTGGTCATGGCCGACGTCAACACGTGCACGCGCAACGCGGCGACCCAAGCATACGAAGCCGCCTCGGTAGGGCCGGAAGACCTGGACCTGGTCGAACTGCACGACTGCTTCGCCACGGCCGAGCTGCTGCACTATGAGAACTTGGGATTGTGCCCAGAGGGCGAGGCCGGAGCCATGATCGAGTCCGATGCGACGGCCCTCGGGGGGCGCATCCCCGTCAACGTGTCCGGTGGCTTGCTGTCCAAGGGCCATCCCCTGGGCGCCACTGGGATCGCCAACATCTACGAGATCGCGACGCACCTTCGCGGGGAGGCGGGCAAGCGCCAGGTTGCGGGGGCCCGTCTCGGTCTCACACATGTGTTGGGTCTGGGAAGCGCCTGCGCCGTCCACGTGCTGGAACGCGTGAGTCCGTAGTAACCTTTAGCGCCCGGCGCGCCACCCGTGATTGTCCCCGAAGCCCAGGACTGACATGACTGAAGGCAACCTCCATCGTCCGCTCTACGTTCCGGACCTGCTCGTCAACGCGCTCAATCAGACCCCGAAGCGACCGCTGTTGCAGCTGGCCGATGGGCCGACGTTGACAGTTGGGCAGGTGCGCGACGCCACGAGCCAGTTCGTGCAGGCGCTCAGGGCCCAGGGGGTAGGGCAGGGCAGCCGTGTGGCGACCTTGTCGAGCAACCGGCCGGAGGTGCTGCACGTGGCGCATGCGGTACAGATCATCGGCGCCATCGCCGTTCCGATGCATCCGATGGCTGGTCTCGCCGACCACCAGCACGTCATCCAGGACGCCCAGGTCGACGTTTTGGTCTTCGATGCCGAGCGCTTCGAGGGGCGCGCCAGCGAGCTTGCCGGGCAGGCGCGGGGGATGAAGCTGATTGCCTTCGGCGCGAGTCGTTGCGCCGACGACCTGTGCGCGCTCGCAGGGGGCTTATCGCCTGCGCCTCTTGTGGCCCCCAGGGTGGATGGCTCCAGCGTGTCCAGCTTTAGGTACTCCGGCGGCACGACCGGCAAGCCGAAGGCGCTGGCGACCAATCACCGTACGGCCCTGGCGGCGGCGTCGATCATGCTCGCAGAGTGGGAGTGGCCGAACCCACCGCGCGTGCTGTCCTGTGCGCCCCTGAGCCACGCGGGCAGTGCCATGGTCTTGCCAACGTTGTTGAAGCAGGGAACCATCCTGATCCAGCCCAGCTTCGATCCCGTGGCCGTCATGGAGGCGATCCAGGCGCACCGCATCAACTGCATGTTGATGGTGCCCACGATGATCTACGCCCTCTTGGATCATCCGCGCTTCGATGCCTTCGACCTGTCGAGTCTGGAGACGGTCTTCTACGGGGCATCGTCCATTTCACCCGCCCGTCTCAAGGAAGCGATCGAGCGCATCGGTCCGGTTTTCTTCCAGTTCTACGGCCAAGCCGAGGCGCCCATGACGATCTCGGTGCTTCGCAAGGCGGAGCACGATGTAAACGACCTGGGCCGCCTGGCAAGTTGCGGTCGTCCGGTCCCGTGGGTGCGGGTCGCCCTGCTCAATTCCGAGCAACAGCCCGTATCCGACGGCGAGCCCGGAGAGATCTGCGTCCAGGGGCCCCTGGTCATGGACGGCTACCGCGACAATCCGGAGCTGAACGCTGAAGTGTTTGTGGGCGGTTGGCTACACACGGGCGACGTCGCCGTGCGCGACCCCGATGGCTTCCTTCGTATCGTGGACCGCACCAAGGACATGATCGTCAGCGGCGGCTTCAACATCTATCCGCGGGAGATCGAGGACATCCTCGGCGAACATCCGGGCGTTTCACAGGTCGCGGTCATCGGTGTTCCGCACGGGAAGTGGGGCGAAGCCGTCAAGGCGCTCGTGGTTCCGCGTGTGAGCGAGCGACCCGCTGTCGAGGAGCTGGTTGCGATGGTGACCGAGCGCAAGGGTTCCTTCCAGGCACCCAAGGTGGTCGAGTTCATCGATGCCATGCCGATGACGCCCGTGGGAAAGCCGGACAAGAAGGCATTGCGCCGCACGCACGGACAATCGGCCGACTGAGGTTGGCCAGGATCAAAACCGACTTCCACGCCGCCTGTCTAGGTTCATGCCTTCGACGTCGAATCGTACGCGCGAAGAAGCGGGATCAGGTCGACCGCCAAAAAACGCTCACCGTTGAGATCCGAAGGTGCGCATGCATCGTACCTACTCGCAAAACCACGCGCGCCGGTCGCCCTGAGGTGATTGCAGCCCTGAGGACTCGCTGCAACCTGGCGGCCGCACGAGCCCCGCATGTCCAGCGGGAGGGAGGACGATCGTGCAGCGTGATAGCAGATCCAACGCATCCGATTCCTGCAATCGAAATGCAGATGGCGGGACGGAGACGCTTCACAGCGAACTCGTCATCGTCGGCTTTGGGTATTCGGTCATTCCGCTGGTGCGCGAGCTTCAACGGGAAGGCCGACGGTTCGTCGTCATTTCGGACGGCGAGAGCGTATGGGAGCAACTGGAACGCGCCGACCGCCTGGATTTCGATCTGGTCAGTAGCGCCCACTCGAGCCTCTTTTCCTTTGAGCTGGTCAAGCAGCGGAAGGTGTCAGACTCCTACCTCACGGCGCGAGAGTTTCTAGAGCACCAGCGCGCGTTGCGCAGGACCTATGCGCCCGAAACCCTGGTGCGGGACCGTGTCGTCGAGATTCAGAACCATAGCGATCACTCGCTAGTGCTGACTCGGGACGGCCGGAGGTTCCACGCCAAGCATGTCGTGGTCGCCACTGCGTTCAAGCGGGAGCTCATGGGAGTGCTCTCGGAGTTCGACTTTGACGCCACGTCGGGGAAGACCGTGGTGATCAACACGTCCGGGGACTCGGGCAACATGATCGCCGCCAAACTGATTCCGCGGGACAACCGCGTGATCATGCTGACCAACGGGATGTTGACCCTCGACAAGCTCGTGCGAGTGCTGGGTAAGGACTACACCCTGGACCAACTCGAGTACCACAACGTTCGTCAACATCTCGAAGTTCTTCTATCAGTTCAGTATTGATGCCGGCACAAATCTGGCCCCCGAGCTCGGGCCTGTGGGTCGCTTGATGTTCGGCAAGAACTTTCGTGTTGCCTATCCCGTGTGTACGCGGCGACGCCTTAGTCTCAAGAACAAGGATGCGCTGCCGAACGGCATGATCGCGGTCAAGGTGTGGCCGATCGACACTTTCAAGAGACTGTTCGACGGCGAGCAGTTGGACGAGAAGATCGCCGCCGGATACCTCTTGAATGACCTGGCGTTCTACGTCGACCAGGGCCTCTTGGAGTTGTGGCCGAGGTCGGAGTGCGAGGTCGACCAGGAGAACCAGGTCCTGCGCTGGAACGGATGCGAGGTTGCCTTCGACCACTTCATCGATGGTGAGCGCGAGACCCCGAACCTGCCTACCATCACGCGGATGGAGCCTACGCCGCGGCCGTACGAGTACGCGTACCGCGACTCCTTCATGGGCGTCATGCCCCGCGACCTGAACAATATCTACTTCGTCGGGCTGTCCCGACCGACCACGGGCGGGCTCGCCAACGTCGTGGAGATGCAATGCCTGCTCGTTCACCGCGTGCTCAGCGACCCTTCGTTCCATCGCAGCATCACATCGAGCATCGATGCGCGTCTCAAGGACTATGACCGGAAGTACTATCCCAACAAGGAGCACGGGCCCACGGATCATTTGGTCTGGTACGGCTCCTATACCGACGATATTGGAAGGCTGCTCGGGATCGCGCCCACTTTGGGGAAGTGCCGGAGTCTCACGGACGTCCTGCAGTACTACTTCTTCCCGAATGGGAGCCTGAAGTTTCGCTGCGAGGGCAGCTATCGAGTCGAGGGCGCCAAGGAAGCTGCTCGACGATATCTGGGCCGAGTACGACCGCTTCCGGATCTTGGTCGACTACCCGATGTTCTTTGCGTTGTTTCAAGCGACGGCCATGGCCGGGCTCGTGCTCAGCCCGCTTCCGCTGTGGCTCTCCGTGCCACTGTGCGTCGCGCAGTTCTACAATCCCCTGGTTCCCCTGGTGCTTGGCAACTCGGTGCCCCTGTACGGCTACCTGAACTTCGTCTTGGCAGGGGGGTTGATCGCGTCCCTTCTGCTTGCTTCGCCCTCGATCGCAGCCGGGACGCTGGGCTTCACCCTGCTGTTCGTGTTGCTCAATCGCAAGCTGGGGTGGGGACGGGCGTTCTTCAATGATCTTTCGTTTCGACGCAAGCCGGAGTTTCGCGAGTTTTACGAGCGGTACAAGAAGGCCTTTCTGCGGGTTTTCCCCACGCGCAGCCCCCAGGCGGATGCGCCTCGGGAGGAGCAGAAGGGTTTGCGAGCGGAACGCGTGGTCGCGCGCGCGGTTCAGGACGCGGCTAGCAAACTGTCGGTCCCAGGCTGAGTGCAACGATGAAGCCGGACTACGACGTGATCATCGCCGGGGCGGGCATCGCGGGGCTGACCCTCGCCCGTCAGCTGCAGCTCGAGCTGCCCGACATGCGGCTTTGCCTGGTCGACCCACTGGAGCGACCCCTTCCGGCCGCGGCCTTCAAGGTCGGCGAGTCCGCCGTGGAGGCGGGTAGCCACTACTTGGGTTCCGTCTGTGGGCTCTCCGACTATCTCGACCAGCACCAGTTGCCGAAGATGGGCATCCGGGTATTTGTTGGCAGCTCGCGCTGGGGCCTGCAACGCCGGGCAGAACTGGGGCCGACCGACTTTCTGCCCGTGCCGACGTACCAAATCGACCGCGGAGCGTTCGAGAACGACCTACGGGACTTGGTCGCACGCTCCGGGGCTGCGCTGTTGGAGGGTCACAAGGTCACTGGCGTCGATCTGCAACAGGGGCACGGGCATCACACGGGTTGCGGTGGCGCGTGCGGGCACGACCCGTGATTTGCGTTGCCGCTGGTTCGTCGACGCGACGGGCCGCCGTCGACTCCTCCAGCGCAAACTTGGACTCCAGAAAGAGGCGACTGGCTACGGCAGCGCCCTGTGGTTTCGCGTGGGTGAGCGGCTGTCGCCAGACGACCTGGTGGACGACTCGGAGGTCGGGTGGAGGCTGCGGGTGCCCGACGACCGGCGCTACTTCTCCACGAGCCACTTCATGGGGCGCGGCTATTGGGTTTGGATGATTCCACTTGTGGGAGGTGAAACCAGCATCGGCATCGTGGCCGAGGAGAAGGAACACCCGTTTTCTACCTACGGCACTCGGGACAGGGCCATGGCTTGGCTGGCCCAGCACGAGCCGGCGCTGTACCGAGCCATCGCGGACCTGGAGCTGCTCGACTGCCGCAAGGTGCAACGCTACACCTACGGCGCTGAGCAGGTGTTTTCCAGCGATCGCTGGGCCTGCGTCGGCGAGTCCTCGATGTTCGCGGATCCGCTCTACAGCCCGGGGATGGACTTCATCGGTTTCGAAAACTGCATCGTGTCCAGGATGATCGCCGAGGACGCGGCGGACTCGCTCACCCAAGAGCGCGTGGCATACTTCAACCGTTTCATACTGTCCCACTTCGAAACGACCCTGTCCCTCAGCCGTGACGCCTTCGGGGTCTTCGAATGGCCGCACGTCACGGGCGCCAAGCTGGTCTGGGACTTCTACCTGTACTGGGCGTTCACCTGCGAGATCTTCTTCCGCAAGCTGGTGACACACCATCCCGAGGTGGCTGCGGGTGTGGGGGAGGTTGGCACGCGGGTGGTGCGGGTCAACCAAAGGGTTCAGAGGCTGCTGAGCGATTGGGCGGCTGCTGCTGCATCGCCCACACCAGGTTACGAGTTCGTCGATGTGCCTTCGCAGGTCCCCTTCCTGGAGTCGTGCCACGGGGAGCTTTCGCGGGACAAGACCGCGGGGGAAGCGCTGCGCGGGATGATGAACAGTCTCCGAACCGTGGAAGTCCTTGCGCAGGTGATCCTCCTGGCTGCGGTCGCTGAAGTACACCCGTCCCATGCGGCCGCGCTTGCAAGGCGCCCATGGCTCAACGCCTGGGCGGTGGGCCTGGACCCAAACGCGTGGGAGCGCGACGGCCTGTTCCGGCCCACGACACCTCCCGCGGATCGATCGGTGATCGGCTCGCAGTTGCGGTGGCTGTTTCCTGCTCAGCGAACGCTGGAAGGCGCCGCGTGAGGATGAACCCATGATCTGGAACGGTACGCTTTGGAGAGCTCTGCTGTTGGGTGTGCCCATCGACGGCGTCGACGCGCTTCCCTGGGGCAGGGCCCTTGCGGCTGGCGACCACGCTGACCGTTTGCTCGGAATCGGTCGGGCGTTTCTCCTGGGGTACGACACGACCCTCATGGACGGCTCGCATCGGGGCATCGAAAGGACGCTCGCGTTGCTTGACCCGCACCAGGTCGGGTTCGCACGGGAGGGCGTGGCGATGGGCCTGGTTGTGCGGGCCTTTCCGCGGCGCCAGTCGGGTGCGGAACGCCTCGGCCGTTTCATCCGGGCCGCGGAGGGAAGGTGGGCACTGCTCGACCACATCGGAGCTGGGTTCGCTTGCGGCAGCTTGGGGCGCTCTCCCAGGTATCTGTTGCCCAGCCTGGATCCCCTCCTGGCGTACTACGTCTTCGATGGACTGGGTTTCCGCGACGGCATCCTCCGGACCCGGCGGACCATCGAACGCACGCGCGATCGCAAGGGCATGTTGCCGGTCGAGCGGCGCCACTACGAGTATGGCGTGGGTCGTGCGATCTGGTTTGTGAAGGGAGCCGAGGTGGACGCCATCGCGGCCCAGCTCGCGCGCTTCCCGGCCCAGCGCCGCGGCGGGCTGTGGGCGGGCGTGGGGTTCGCGGCGGCGTACGCCGGCGGCCCGGACGAGCGGGCGCTGGGGCGGCTCAAGATAGCTGCTGGTATGCACGTGGACGATCTCGTCTTCGGATGCACCATGGGATGCTATCAGCGCGTGGTTGCCGGCAGTCAAGTCGCCCACACGGCACACGCCAGCTCGGCGTTGGGCGGCGCCCAGCCCCACGAGCTCGCCGAGCTCGCCCTGACGGAGATGCGGGCGACCAGTGTTGACAGTTCGGCCCCGGACGAGGCGGCAGAAGACTTTCGCCGGCGTGTGACCCGACGCGTCACCGCACTGCGAACAAAGGGCAAAGAGCGTTTCCGCCCAAGCTCGACGGGCGTTGGGGTCGGGGCGTCGACAGACCCTTGGGGCGCGTACGCGCGCCCGACCTAGACAGGACGCTGGCTGGGGATAGCCGCGCCAGCCGATGGACGAGCTGCGGCCCGCTCGCTGACCACTCAGCAACAATGGAGGAGCCGGTGACGAACCAAGCCATCGCAAAGCAACCGATCGCGGTGATTGGAATGGGATGTTGGTATCCAGGCGCCCGAACGCCGACCGACCTGTGGGAGAACGTGTTGGCTCGCCGGCGCGAGTTCCGAACGCTGCCGGCGTGTCGCTTCAACCGTGCCGACTACCACAGCGACGACCGCAGCGCGCCGGACCGAACGTACGTATCCCGAGGTGCCTTCATCGATGGCTTCGAGTTCGACTGGGCGGCTCGGAGGATCCCGAAGCAAACCTATGAGGCCACCGACGTCGCCCAGTGGCTAGCGCTCGATGTGGCCGACGCGGCCCTCCAGGATGCGGGGCATCCGGGCGCCTCCGGTTTGCCGACCGACACCACCGGCGTGGTCGTTGGAAACACCCTGACCGGTGAGCAGACACGGTCGGCCCTCGTGCGGCTGCGGTGGCCATACATCGTGCGTCTGCTTGCTGGCGTGGGCGCGACCCTCGGCTACCGCGATGCCCAAATGCGCGAGCTGTTGCAGCGCGCGCAACAGCACGTCAACGCCACGTTCCCCCCTGTCTGCGAAGACACGCTCGCTGGCGGACTCTCGAACACCATCGCCGGTCGTATCTGCAACTTCTTCGACTTCCATGGGGGCGGCTACACGGTCGACGGTGCTTGCTCCTCCTCCTTGCTGGCAGTCGCCACGGCCGTCGAGCACCTGTGGGAGGGCAACTGGGACGTCGCGCTCGCCGGGGGGGTCGACATAAGCCTCGACCCCTTCGAGCTGGTGGGCTTCGCCAAGACCGGGGCGCTCACCGACAGCGAAATGGCGGTCTACGACGCGGGCGCACGGGGCTTCTTGCCCGGGGAGGGCAGCGGCTTTGTCGTGCTTCGCAGGCTCGACGACGCGCTCGCCGCCGGTGACCGCGTCTATGCGACGGTCCGGGGTGTCGGGATCGCCTCGGATGGCAAGGGAGGCCTGATGGCACCCTCCGGCGAGGGCCAGGCCCGCGCCTTGACGCGGGCCTATGCGCGCGCCGGCTATCCCATGTGCGACGTGGACCTCGTCGAGGGTCATGGCACCGGGACCCCGGTCGGCGACCGCGCCGAGGTGCTTGGCATCCAGTTGGCGGTCGGACAGGACGGCGCCCCACGCAGCATCGGGGTAACGTCGCTCAAGTCCCTGATCGGGCACACCAAGGCCGCGGCCGGAGTGGGCGCGTTCATCAAGGCGGTCGCGGCTGTCAATCGCAGGGTCCTGCCCCCGCTGCCGTGCCTCGAGCGTCCCAACGATACGCTGGTCGATGAGGCCAGCAGCCTCTACCCGCTCTCTGAGGGCGAGGTTCGCGACACCCGTACTCTGGTCCGGGCGAGTGTTTCCGCCATGGGATTCGGCGGCATCAACTCGCACGTGACGCTCGAGTCCTATGGCGCGCCGGATGACAGGCTTGCGCCGAGCGCCCCGGAACGGGCGTTGATGGCGCACGGGCCACAGGCGGAAGTCTTCGTGTTTGCGGCTGACCACCCGAAGGCCCTGTCGTCTGAGCTCAAGGGGCTCGCGCGTGAGGCGGCCGGGCTGAGCGAAGGGCAGCTCGTCGATCTCGCCGCACATCTGGCCGGGAGGCTGCCCGAGGGAAGAGCCGCGTTGCGGGTCGCCATGACCGCGCGTGCGCCCGCTCAACTGCAGGCTCGGCTGGAGGATGCGCTCGAATGGCTCGGCGGCGAGCGCGAGCCATGCAGCCGCCGCCTGCCGGACGGCAGCACCCTCGTCGCGATGGGCGGGCAGGTTCGCGCCGGGCGCCATGGCGGTCAGCCCCGCGTGGGGTTGCTGTTTCCCGGTCAAGGCTCGCAGTTCTTGCATCAGACTCGCAGACTTGTCGAGCGCCACGCTTGGGCCCAGCAAATGCTGGAGTCCGCTTCGGATGCGTGCGCGGACTGGACCGATGAACCCCTGCGGGCGGTCGTCACGCGTCCGCTACACCGGGTCCCGGCGGCCGAGCAGCGCCGTACGTGGGAGCAGGTGCTGACGAACCATGCGCAACCGGCGATCTGTCTGGACTCCGCCCTCTGGCTCGAGTGGTTGCGGCGCGCCGGCTTCGCGCCCTCTGTCGTCCTTGGGCACAGCCTGGGCGAGCTGGTCGCGCTGCATGCTGCAGGTGCGATGTCCTTCCTGGACCTCATGAGAGTCTCGGCCCAGCGGGGGCATTTCATGGCCCGCGACGCCGGACGTGGGGCGATGGCGAGTCTGGCCTGCGACCGTGCCGCCGCCGAGGCCTTCTGCCAGCAGGTCTCGGGGTACGTCGTCGTGGCCAGCTGCAACAGCCCGCGGCAGACCGTCGTCGCGGGCGACTCCGAAGCGGTTCAGCGCGTTGCGAAGCTGTGCCGCACCAGCCGCGTCGGAGCCAAGGCGCTGCGGGTCGCGAATGCCTTTCATAGCGAGTGCGTGCGGCAGAGCGTCGAGGCCTTCGTCGCCCTCCTTCCGGACCAGGAACCGGTGACGCTCGATGGCCGCCCACAGGTCTTCAGTTCGTATTCGGGCGCTGCGCTTGCGGGAGAGATGACCCTCCGTGACCACCTGGAGAAGCACGCCCTGGGTCCGGTGTTGTTCATGCAGGCCCTTGCAGCAGCGGCGGAGTCGGTGGACCTGTGGATAGAATGCGGTCCGGGTGCCGTGCTGAGTGGCCTGGCTGCGGCCATGCCCGAACCGCAAGTGCCAGCCTTTCCGCTCTCGACCGCTCGCCGGACAGAAGCCTACGTCGACGCGCTTGTGCAGGGATTCGTGCGCGGGGTGCCCATCGACTGGGACTTCGTTTACGGCGGCCGGTTGGTGCGCGCGTACCGGGCGCCCTCCCAGATGGTGTTCATCGAAAACCCGGTCGATTGTCCCCTTGACCTCCCGGCGCCTGCGTCGAGCGAGCCGCTGGCCGTTCAGGAGGCCGTTCAGGAGGCCGTTCAGGAGACAGGCGCTTCACCATTCTCCGCGACCCGAACGGTGCGGCGGCCTGCGTCGGAGCCAGAGCTGGCCAACGTGGATGTGCGCCTCGGTGATTCCGGCACGCATGCCAGCCCCGAACCGAGATGGACCGACGAGGAAGTGGTTTCCCTCGTTCGGCAGGGTGTGGTCGGTGTGACCGGCTACCCGCTCGATACCGTGCCCGCGACAGCCAGGCTCCTGGACGATCTGAACCTGGACTCGCTCAAGACGACCGAGCTGGCGGTTCAGGTCGGACAGCGCATCGGGCTGGGCGAGCCAAGCCTAAAGAACATGGGCGAGGCCACGATCGAGTCCCTCGCCCAGGCCCTGGTCGCACAGCTCGGCGAGAGGGGGCCGCGGGCAGCGCCCCGGCGGCAGGCCGCGTGGGTCCGAGATTTCGAGGTCCGCTTTCGCCCGCTGTCGATCTTCCCTGAGCGCGGGTCTGGACCGGCTGCGTCCCGCGCGGTCGTGCTCGGCCGGTTGCGCGGGGTGCTACACGAGGCAGTGGTGGCTTCCGTGCGGGCGGCCCATGCAACGGTGGAGGTGTACGACCGCCCCGATCCCGCAGGGCTTGACGTCTCGAGCGCGGACGCGCTCTTCGTGCTGCTGGAAACGGGCGCGGACGACTTCGATGGGCAGGCTTGGCTGGCTGCCCTGCTCGGCGTGGGCAGGGCCTTTCCGCGCAGCGCAACGGAGCGGCCGCCCAGGCGCAAGATCGTCTTCATGGGGCAGGGCGACGGGCGGTTCGGAGTCGCCGATGCGGCCCTTGCACCGGGCGCCGCCTTCCTGGGCTTCGCCAACACGGTTCGCCTGGAGCGCCCCGACCTGTCGGTGGTCGCCATCGACGTGTCGGCGTCATGGGGTGCGACCGGATCGCGTGTGCTCGAGCAGCTGGCGTTGCTCGGCTCGGGCGTCTATGGCGTGACCGACCACGGCGCGCTTGAGACACTCGAGGCCGCGCCCCTTTTGGAGGTGGACTACGAACCCAGAGACATGGACTTGACCTCTTCCGACGTCGTGATCGTGACGGGGGGCGCAAAGGGCATCACACGCGCCTGCGCGCTCGCGCTCGCCGGGCAGCGACCCATGAAGTTCGCGCTCGTGGGCCGAAGCGCACCGGGCGCTGACATCGAGGAGGCCCTGCAGGCCTTTGCCGACGTAGGCGCCGCTGCGCAGTACTTCCGGTGCGATGTCTCCGATCACCGGGCAGTCGAAGAGATGGTGTTCGACGTGTCTTCGAGTCTGGGGCCTGTCACCGGGGTGATCCACGGCGCCGGACTGAACCGGCCCGCGCTGCTGGGGTCGGCGACCCTGGAGCAAGCGCGTGAAGAAATCGCCCCCAAGGTGGGCGGCGTTCAGGCCCTGATCAGCGCCCTTGGGGAGCATTCACTCAAGTTCTTCGTGGGGCTGTCCTCGATCATTGGAACCACCGGCATGCCGGGCAATGCCTGGTACGCGTACGCGAACGATGCCCTCAACCGTCACTTGCAGGCATTGGCTAGGCAGCGTCCGGACGTGGTCGTTCAGTCGGTCGGCTTCAGCGTCTGGGAAGAGCTGGGCATGGGCGCGCGCCTGGGCACCCTAGGCCGACTGGCGGACCTGGGCATCGGAGCGATCTCACCCGAGGAGGGGACCGCCCGCTTCATCCGGCGCGTGCTGAGTCGGTCCAGCAGCGACCACGTGATCGTGACCGCATCGGTCGGGGCGCTCGCCACCTGGCCGCGCGGGCCCCAGCCAACGCTCAGGCCTGAGGGATTCCTGGAGGAGCTGATGGAGGCGGAGCCGGGGGTGAGCGCCCGTGCGCGACGACGCCTGAGTGCGAAACGTGACCTGTTCGTCGCGCACCACGACTACCATGGCTCGCTCCTGCTGCCCACGGTGTTTGCGGTTGAGGGCATGCTCGAGGCGGCTACCCTCCTGTGTGGCGAGCACGAGGGCTTCGAGGTGCTGGAGATGTCGATGCCCAAGCCGGTCGTCGTCAGCCCAGGGGGTGAAACGACCATCGAGATTCGCGCGCGCGTTCTGGAGCGCGCGACGGCCGACGGTCGTCCGCAGGTCGAGGCCGCCATCCTGTCGGAACAGGATGACTTCGCGTCACCACGCTTCAGCGCAACGATCGTCCTCGGAGCCGGTGTGGTCGCCCCCCAGCGGCCGCCGCCACAGCACACCCCGATGAGTCTCGACCCCGCCGAGCTGTACCGCTCGATCTGGTTTCAGGGACCCTCGTTTCGCAGCATTCGGTCGATCCACGGCCTGAGCGCGGAGCGGGTCCTGGTGCGGTGCGAGACAGCCGCCGATGGCCCCGCGGGTTCTGGGCTTCTGAGCGGAAATGCCTATCTGCGCGACGCGCTGCTGCAGTCGAGTCAGCTGACGATCCCGGATGCATCCGCGCTGCCGGTCAGGATCGCCCGCTGGCAGGTGTTTGACCGGACGCCTCGCGACCGCTGCTGGATCGACACGGAGATTGTCCACTATCGCGACAGCGAACTGCGCGCCCGGGTCGCCTGTCTCGACGATGATGGGAACGTGCTCGAGCTCGTCGACAACTACGACATCCGGGTGCTGTCGCTGCGTCCTGAGCGCCCCTCGCTGGAGAGCCTGTTGCAGCGCGCCCGCAGCGCCGCCGTGGTAACTCCGCAAGGTGCCGCCAGCAGGGTCCCGTCTGCTGTCTTGCCCGAGTCGGCACCAAGCCGCCCGACTCCGCCCAACGGGGCATCCGATGCGAGGCAACGTGCCCCAGTGGCGCCCGGGGCGTCTTTCGGGTTGCAGGCCGCGCACGCGCGCTCGTTGCTCGCGGGGCGGATCCTCACCCGCTACGCTCCGCCGCAGGAGCAGTTCCAGATACGCAGCGACGGCCACGTTCGCTACGTCTGGCGGACGAGTGTGGGGTTCAAGGACGTGACCCGCCGCACCCAGCAGGTCCTGTTCACGCGCTACCTGGACTGGATGGGGCATGCGCGGGAAGGCGCCCTGTCCGAGTTCACGGACCTGATGATGTCCGAGTTCGCAAGCGGCAAAGTCGGCATCACCACCAATCGCTGCGACCTTCAGGTCGAGGGGCCACTGCGCCTGGGCGATACGCTGGAGGTGCAGTTGTACGTGGCCGGGGCCGACGAGCGAGAGGTGACCGCCGGTTTCGAGTTCTTCGCCCTGCGCAACGGTCAGCTGGAGCGCGTCGCCTCCGGCAGCATGGCGGCGTCCTGGGTCCACGTCGATGGCTACGGCTCCGGTAAGGCCGTGGTGTTGCCGGGATACATCCAGGAGTTCGTGGAGAGCGGGCAAGCGGATGCGTCCGCACGGAGCGTGGGCGGTCGCGCGTTGCGCTCGCTGACGACCTTGGCCACATCCTATCAGGCGGCCAGACAGATGCTGGGGCTGTCGGGGTTGCGGGGGGCAGCGCAGCGCCTGCTCGGCGCGGCGATTTTTAGGCCAGCTCGAGGCCATGATGCGAGGGAGCCCCCATCCGATCGGTGGCTCCCTGCGGCGGCGCCCCTTCGCTCGTTGTTTCAGGTCGAAGCGCGCAGCCGGGTCACGCCGACCCTATGGCGATACAAGGTCTCCGCGGGCCTAGAGGACAGCAACGTGGTGGGCAACGTCTACTTCGCGAGGTTCTTCGCCTGGCAGAACCGGGCGCGCGATGCCTATGTGGAGTCGACGATGCCGGGCGTGCTGCGGGACGCCGATCTCGGAGAGTTCATCGTGACCGACGTCGACCTTCAGTTCCTGCGCGAGGCGATGCCATTCGACGACCTGGTGGTCGAACTGGGGCTGCGCCGCCTGACCACGCAGTCGGTCGTGTTCGAAGTCACGTTCGTTCGCGAGCCGGATGGTCGCAAGCTGTGCCGGGGAAGTCAGACGGCCCTGTGGATGCGGGGCGGCGAAGGGGGCGGCGCCGAAGCGGCTGACATCCCGGACGAGATCCTCAAGGCGCTGGTGCGCGCCTGCCAGGCATCGCTGCCGGACCCCGTGGCGCGTATCCCGGAGGGGCCAAACGACAACGGTGCTCGCAGCGACAGCCACCGTCACCCCTGGAGTGTTCAGCCATGAGTGACTGCGCGACCGATCCGTTCGAAGTCATCATTCTGGGCTCCGGCCTTGGCGGCACGATGCTGGCGGCCGTGCTGGCGCGGCAAGGAAGGCGCGTGCTGATCCTGGAGGCCGGGCAGCACCCGCGCTTCGCGATCGGCGAGTCCACGACGCCGTCGGCCACCGTGCTGTTCAAGATCCTCGGCGAGCGCTTCGACGTGCCAGAGATCACGGCGCTGGGCGACTTCCACAGCGGTGTCGCTAGCTTCGGCACGGCCCACGGGCTCAAGCAGGGCTTCTCGTTTCTCTTCCATGAAGACGGTTGTTTGCAGGACCCGGCCCAGTCCCAGCAACTGCCGACCATTGCGGCGTTGGGCTCGGACATTCACCTGTACAGGCAGGACTGCGACGCGGCCATGCTTGCGGCAGCCACGCGCTACGGGGCGACGGTCAAGCAGGGCGTCGGACCTTACGAAGTCGAGATCCATGCCGAGGGCGTCCGGGTCGTGACCGCCTCCGGCGCCACCTATCGCGGTGCGTTTATCGTCGACGGAACGGGGAGCCGCTCGCGGCTAGCCGAGTTGCTCGACCTGCGTGAGCAGCCTTGCGGCTTTGCCACCCAGTCCCGGTCGATCTTCGGCCACGTGGTGGGGCTCACGCCCTACGATGCGCTCTCCGCGCACACGCGCCATGGTTTCAGCTACCCGGTCCACCAGACGACCTTGCACCACCTGTTCGACGGCGGCTGGTTCTGGGTGATCCCGTTCGATAACCATCCGACTTCGTCGAACCCGGTCTGCAGCGTCGGGCTCACCCTCGACTGCCGGTTCCACCCTCCCGGGCAGAGCGAACCGGCGTTCGAGGAGTTTGCGCGCTTCGTCCAGCGCTTCCCCTCGATCGCCGCGCACTTCAGCGCTTCGAAGGCGGTTAGGGAGTGGGTCTCGACGCCTCCGCTGCAGTACTCGAGCCGCAAGGTATGCGGCGTGCGCTGGGCCCTTTTGCCCCACTCCGCCGCCTTCGTCGACCCGCTCTTTTCTGCTGGCCTCGCGCAGACGGCAGCCGCGGTCTACGACCTGGGGCTCGCCTTGGACGGCAGCGGCAATGTGGTGCGCGACGACTACGGGGCGGCCTTGCAGGCATCTTTGTCGACCGTGGATCGCCTGGTTTCGACCTCCTACGAGGCGCTTCATCGCGGCCACGAGGTGTGGAACGCATGGTATCGCGTATGGGTGATGGGGTCGCTGATCGGTCCCTATGTTCAGCTCGTCGGGCTCTCACGCTACTACGCATCCGGTGACAAGGCAGAGCTCGATCGCGTTCGCGGGCCGGAGCTGAGGTCCCTGTTGGGGTTCGGCATCCCGGCCCTCGCACGTGTCCTCGATGATTGCGAGTGCTTGGTCAAGGATGGTCGGCTGGGCAATGATGAGGTGGCACGGCGGATCGAGAGACGTGTGAACGAGGTCGACTTCCTGGGCAAGCGCACGGGCTTCAGCGACATCTCCCGTCGGGGACTTGCGCCGTTCACCCTTGCCCACTCGCTTCACTTTGCCATTCAGCAGCCGCGACTGCTGAAACCTCACTTGCCGACCCTGGGGGACGCATCGGCCCTGGGCATCTTCCGTCACGAGATCCGCAAGACCGGGACGCGCGTGGGGCGGGCGATGGTCGATGCGCTCAGGCCCCTGCGGCGTCTGGTGGCCACCGGCTGAGCCCAGGAGGCAACTTGGTCTTTCTTCCCCATCACGGCACCCGCCGCGGCGAGGCCGGCCGAGTCTGCTCGTTGGGACGGGTGGGTCCAATGACCCGCGTGGGCCGAATCTTCACACGCTACCCGCTTGCCTGCGTGGTCGTCGTCGTGTGGGGTCTATGGCTGCCGTTCATCAGCGTGCATGGCCAGTGGCATCACTTCCTGGACAAGCACCCAATGGCCTTGACGATGGTCCTCGGCTCGTTTCTGGCGGGATCCACGTGCATCGGTGGCGGGGCCGTAGCATATCCCGTCATGGCGTGGTGGCTCGAGATCGATGCCGGTACCGCCCGCGACTTCGCACTGCTTATCCAGACTGTTGGAATGGGGGCAGCCTCGGTGACCATCTTCGCTCGCCGGACTCGGCTGTGCTTCGACGCGATCGTGTACGCGGGCTTGGGCGGTGCCCTCGGGGTGGTGATCGGGCTCGAGGCGGTCGCCCCGCGCGTTTCGCCCGCGATCGCCAAGGTGTTCTTCGCCAGTCTCTGGCTGTCGTTCTCGCTCGCGCTTCACCTGACGGTTGCCCGCTCCGGGGACGTCGCAAGGGTCGAACTGCAGGTTCCTGCCGCGGCCAAGCGCTGGTTGTTCCTGGTGGGGATTGCCGGCGGTTTGGTTACAGCGATTGTGGGGTCAGGCCTCGACGTGCTGACCTTTACGCTGCTCGTGCTTTCCCTGCGCGTCGCAGAAGACATCTCGACGCCCACTTCGGTGGTCATCATGGCCGGCAACGCCGCCGTGGGTGCCCTGTACCGGACCTTCGTTCAGGGCGAGACCGCCCCGCTGGCGTTCGAGTACTGGTACGTGTGCGTCCCCGTGGTGGTCGTTGGAGCGCCGCTCGGTGCGTGGTTCATCACCGGCAGGTCGCGCCACGTGATCCGCCGGATGTTGTACACATGCATCGCCGCCCAGTTCATCGGCGCGGCCGTGCTCGCCGAGCGAACCCCGGAAACGATCGCGATCGGCATCGCGACGTTCGCCATCGGAGTGATCCTGTTTCTCTGGATGGCCCGGCGTGACCTGGCGGTGCTTGACTAGGCCGTGCGAAAGCTGCGAGTCGCCGCGATCCAAAGGTGTGCGAATCTCGTACCTGAAGGTGTGCCGCAATGAGGATGGCACGCTCGGGAACCGTCCACTGTGGAGGGTCCGCTGGTGATGCTCGCCCAGGGGCATGGGTCGCCGCGTACAGCTTCGTCGTCGCGTCCGGCATTGGATGTGCCTCTGAACTTGGAGGGAGTCGTTGGGGAACGTCCCTGCATTCACCCGCAATGACGGCCGTTCGCTCACCCTGCCCGGGTGATGCAAGGAGACAACGATGCCTCAAGCCAAGGACGTACGAATGAACGACCGGAGCATGGGCCAGACCGAAGTGGACATACTGATCGTTGGCTATGGGTTTTCGGTCATTCCCCTGATTCGAGAGCTGCTGGCAGAGGGGCGGTCCTTCACGGTCATCTCGGATGGCAAAAGCGTTTGGGACCGGCTGGAGGCGGCCGATCGCTTGGATTGCGACCTGGTGAGCAGCCTGCATTCGAGTGTGTTCTCCTTTGAGTTGGCTCGGAGCGGCGAGACAATCGACCGCTATCCGACGTCGCGGGAGTTTCTGGACACGCAGCGAAGGCTTCTGGAGGAGTACAGGCCCGATGACCTGGTGGTCGACAGGGTCGTCAAGATCGACAACCACCCGCAGCATTCCATCGTGCTGACGCGCGACGGCCGCCGCTTCAAGGCAAAGCAGGTCGTGGTCTCCACCGCCTTCCATCGCGAGTTGCTACGGTCGTTGGTGGAGTTCGATTTCGAGGGCACAGCGAACAAGACCGTGGTGCTCAACACATCCGGTGACTCGGGAAACCTGCTGGCAGCGAAACTGGTTCCCAGGGGGAATCGAGTGATCATGCTCACCAATGGCCTGATCGCGCTGGACAAGTTCGTCAATGTGTCCGGGATCGATTTTGCGCTCGACCAGCTTGAGTTCCACAACATCCGCCACATCTCCAAGCAGGCCTACCGGATGATGGCGGACGGCGGTGTCGTGCTCTCCACTCAGATCGGTGCCATTGGCCGGTGGATGTTCGGAAAGAACTTCGCGGTCAGCTATCCCGTCACAAACCGGAAGTTCAGCCTCGGGGCGAAGGATGCGATGCCCAATGGGCTTCTTGCGATCAAGATGTGGGCCATTGACACGTTCGCCAAGCTGTTTGATGGCAAGGGTTTGGAGGGACAC
The DNA here is from genome assembly GCA_028817905.1 of Myxococcales bacterium. Taxonomy (GTDB): domain Bacteria; phylum Myxococcota_A; class Polyangia; order Polyangiales; family JAFGIB01; genus JAPPOR01. The sequence continues at coordinate 4,537 of JAPPOR010000884.1, read as the reverse complement.
ATTCGAGAGGGCTTTCTGCTCAACGACCTGGCGTTCTTCGTGGACCAGGGGCTGGTGGAGCTCTGGCCCAAGGACAAGACCCTGGTGGATACTGCCAACAAGACCCTTCGCTGGGACGACCGGGAAGTCTCCTACGATGAGTTGATCGACGCGGAGACCGAGCGTCCGAACCTTCCCCCCATAGAGATCCACTCCGATGGAGCCTCGAGGACCTATGAGTATCACTTTCGGCGCTGCCTGATGGGTGTCGTTCCCGAAGGCCTACACAACCTGTACGTTTTGGGGCTCGCGCGGCCCACCACGGGCGGACTCGCGAACATCGTGGAGATGCAGTGCCTGCTCACGCACCGCTTGCTCACCGATACGGGCTTCTGCGCCTCGATCCAGCAGACGCTGACCAAGCGCCTCGACACGTACGACCGCCAATACTATCCGCACAGGGAGTACGGACCGACCGACCATCTGGTCTGGTACGGGTCGTTCACGGACGACATCGCCAAGCTGATTGGGGTCCGGAGGTCGGCCTGGAGCTGTCGAACGCCTCGGGAGCTGCTCCAGAACCTCTTTCTTCCGAACAACCCGATCAAGTTCCGTCGCCAGGGCCGCTACAGGGTCGATGGAGCGAACGAGCTCCTGGAACGCTTTTGGGACGCTCACAACAGCTTCAACTCCCTGAGCACCTGGGTCGCGTTCTGGGCGTTGCTGCAGGCCACCGCAATCAGCACGCTGCTGTTGAGCCCACTGCCCCTTTGGGCCTCGATCCCCCTCTCCGTCGCGCAGTTCTACAGTCCAATCCCGTCGATGGTGCACGGCAACGCAACCGACTGCCACGAACGCTTGGATGCGTTCATGCTGCTGGGCCTGGTCGCAAGCTGGGTCACTCTGTCGCCATGGGTCGCTGGCGGCACGCTTGCGGGCGCCCTGCTCGGCACCTACGTGGCGCGCAAGACAGGCAAGACACGGCAGCTCTTCGGCGACTTGAAGCTCAGGCGCGACCCGACGTATCGCGGGTTCTTCGAACGCTACCGAGAGGCGTTCCTGAAGGTCTACCCCACTCGACCGGCCGAAGCCGTGTCCGTCACACGAGCGCGCATGCCGGAGTCAGCGGGACCCGCCACCGCTGAAACGAGCGGATAGCACGCAGTTGCTGTCCCTATTGACGAACTAGAGTCGTCGTGAGAAACGCGCCGACCTGCTTGCGCCAGCCCCGTGCGTTCTGTTTGAGGATGGACTGATGACCGATTCGCTCGAATGTTTCCAGATGCTTGGGTCCCGACAGGGCCTCGTACACCGCTACCGCTTGTGCCAGCGTCGCTCGAGGGTCCGCGCGGCCGTGGAGCATCAGGGTGGGGACTCGAACGCTTCGGGCATAGTCCACCGGGTTGTGCGCAAAGCCGGAGAAGTCAAACTGAAAGCCGCCCCAAAAGACCAGCAGATCCGACAGCGGATGGGCGGGCAGGCCCATCAGTTCGAAGCGCCGCGCAACGGTCTCGGACAGTCGACCGAACACGCCCTCGAGGATGACGCCGTTGATCCGTGACCCATCGATGGACACCGCACGCATGATCGCGGCTGCGCCCATCGAGCGTCCATAGAGAACGATCGGCCCCGAAGTGCGCTCACGGTCGACCACGAAGCGCAGCGCGGCGAGGACGTCGTCGGCTTCCCGATATCCGATCGTTGTATAGGCCTCCGAGGATCCGCCACTGCCGCGACGGTCCACAAGCAGCACGCTCCACCCCAGACGCAGAAACTCCCGAGCCTCCTCGAGAAGCTGCGACTTGCCGCCCGAGTAGCCATGCACTGCTATCACGGTGCCCCGGCGCTTGGGGCTCGGGATCCACCAGGCGCCCAGGTGGATGCGGTCGTCGACGGCGATTTGCTCCTCTGTGAGGATTCCGGCCAGGTCGGAGGGCGGCTGGCCCGCAAGAGGGCGTGGCACTGTGATGCCCATGGCGACCACCCGCAGCTTCTCCAACAGCGAAAGGCGCTCCGGGGGGTTCGTTTTTTCGCCGGAGGGCACGAAGTGGAGCATGGCGTGGGCGTGCTGGTACGCCACGGCGTTTAGGGCAACCAGACCGAGCAGCAGCAGGGCAAGCAGGGTGCGCAGTCCCGAGACGCGCTGGCTCATCGCTGCTCGTCGCGGAAGCGTTCTGATGAGGCCCACAAGCTCCATCATAGCAGTATCCAACGGTCGGAAGCTCCCCTGGGTTCGATGGCATGCGGTGCAAGAGTTCAAAGGGCCCGCGCCCTGGACCATTTTGGCGTCCGGTTGTGGGATGCTGCCAACCCGGATCGTAGTGGGCTGTCGTAAGTGCCCAGACTTCGCCCAGTGCTTGGCGGCGTGGCGCCGATCGGGGTGGGGTTGAGGGAAGGGCTCGCGCACGGCACGGGAGGGTGCATTCTCCATCGGGATGTCATCGAGGTGTCGACCCGCGGCCGAGAGGCCTGGAGTGGCGTGGGCGCCCTGGAGCGCAACGGTCGCGGCGCGCACAGCGAACGAAGCTCGAACAGGCCCGCGCCGACATGATTGTCGCCGGGGGCGAAACGCGCGTGCGGCCGCCGGACAGGGCCGCTCGCGTCTGACCCAAGCGTTGCCCAACGGCCGTGGGGAGCCTTTTCTGCTCCTCCGCGAGCTAACGCGGGAACATCTCGGCGATGTAGCGAACGGGGGGGGGCGACGTCCAAAAGAGGCCCGACAATCAAATGCACTTGTCGACAGATCTCCTCTGCGCGCTAGAACGCGAAAGCGATTCGAGGGAAGGGCAGGAAGCGGTCTAAGACCCCCGCGCATCCACTGTTCACAAACGCGAGACCACTCCAGTGACCTCGTTCACTGCATCGAGGCGCGCCGACTGCTAGCAGTCTGAATGTGTGAAGCCGTCTGGTATCGTGCTTCTGGAGAAAGAAGAGATGAAACCTTACCTGGCTGCGGCCTGCTTCTGTCTCATCGGCTTCGGCAGTTCGAGCTCTGCGCAGGATGACATCGGTTCGGTCACTTCCGAGTTGTATTGCGCCACACGCACCTCTATTCATCAGGCCCCGTGGCACGTGTCCGTTCACTTCGGTGGCGCTTACCTGTGCGGTGGTACCGTTGTGGATTCGTACTGGGTGCTTACGGCTGCACATTGTCTGGATTTCGTTCGGAGTCCAGGCCAACTCGAGGTCGCCTTCTTGAACGAGGAGCTCTCCATGATAGGGCGTCGAACACAAGTGCTTGAGATCGCGGTGCACCCCAACTACGTAAGGCATACGGACCGCCCCTCCCGCTTTGATGCAGCCCTAGTTCGCGTGGGGGTCCCGCTACGGGAAGTGATCCGGCTCGCGACCGACGAAACCGTCCAGGATGGATTTACGTCGGTCGGGGTGGTGGGGTGGGCGACCGGGTTTGGTGAGACGGAGACTCAGTCGACGTCGAACCAGCTCATGGGAGCCGCGTTGCAGATCACCGCGGTCACGTCGGTTGAGGGAGCTGCTGTGACCAGCGACATGCTCCCAACGCAGGGCGCTACCTCGTGCGAAAGTACTTGCTTTGGAGACTCTGGGGGTCCCTTCGTGGTTCAGGACTCCGCTGAGCCAGTGCTTGCGGGAGTAACCAGTTGGGGGCCACCGCGCGTATGCGTCGGAGCAAGCGTGTTCTGCCGCGTGTCTTCGATTGCGCCTTGGGTTCTAGATACCCTTGGTCGTCCGGTCGCTGGGCGCGCGGAGAGCTGTGCTAGCGCACCCTGCGGACGGTACGCTGGAGACTGCGATGGTGACGAGGAATGCGAGGAAGGCCTCGTGTGCGTTCAAGATGTCGGGGCTCGGTACGGACTAGATCCGGGCTTCGACGTCTGTCGACTCCCACTCGGACATCAAGACTTCTGCACAACAGCGTACCCGTGCTTTGAAGGGGAAGGTGACTGCGATTCGGACCTTGAGTGCATTGGCGGTCTATACTGTAATTTCCCGGTCCCGAACGATCCTCCCCGTGACTGTGCAGGTCCGGAATGCCCGCTTCCTCGCGTGGACACCTGTGTTCCAGAATGTCGTCGCGATGCGGACTGTCTGGCGTACGAGCGATGCGGGTTTGATGCGCTTAGGGGGATCCAAAGATGCGAAAGACTAGAGGACCTGCCGAGCGCCTGTAGCTTGCCCAACATCGCGCCATTCTTTCGTTGCGGGCCGGGCGAGGGACCTTGTTCCGGAGACGACACCTGCCTGCCTGGAATGACCTGCGACGAAGGACGAGGAACTTGTGAAGGTACGCCCGAGTCGTGGGTATGTCTGTTCCGCGATGATCTGCCGATTTGTTCGTTGCGGGCACCAGGTACTGGCCCGACGTTGCCTCGGAGATTCTGAGCGGGTCGATGGGATCGGTGTTGTGGTCCCTGAGCCCCTTCTTCTTGTGCATCAGGCCCCGTGCAGCCCGACGGGCAAGCTCCAGGGCCCCCGGGGAAACCTCTGCACGCACGCCCTGCCCTGCGACCGCGGTCGGGCGCGCTAGCCCGCATCCATCACCAAGGCACGTGATGATCGTGCAAGTGATCGGCTTCGC
>JAPPOR010000373.1 GCA_028817905.1 Myxococcales bacterium | reverse complement strand
ACGGAGTGGGGTAAGTGAGCTTGCAGTTTCTGGAAAGGCATCAATGGTGATCCGGACGCTGCGAGCGACTGTCCCGCGCTGACAGGTTGTCCGCGTTAGCCTGGGCCTGGGCGGAGCCCAGACAGGGAGGAGCGACCGCGGCTGTGCGGCCTCTCGAGTGGCGCAACCGCCGATGGGCGCCGCGAACCATACGGCGTGTTACCTCCGTCATCCCGCCCCCTATTTAGCTCAAAAGCTGCACGGGGCTGTCTGCTCTGCACGTCGCGAGCGGACGGCGCGTGGGAAGCCGTTGCGGGGGACTCGGGCACGTCCGGAACGTCACGGTTGGTGGACTGCAGGTGTGACGTTTTCGCACGCCGAGGCGGCTTTCCGAGCTACCCGTAGCCGACGACATCCAGCAGAGGCGCGAGGGACTTTGGATCGAGGCGGCCTCGCGGATCGGAGTGGGTGTGTCGCAACTCCAACCCTGATCCTGTCCGGATCCCCGTTCAATCCATAGGCCTCTGATTTCGCGCGAATGTGCGAAATCAGAGGCCTACAAAACCGCCGAACTCGAGGCTCGGAACCGCGTACAAAACGTGTATGCTCGGCATGATGATGCCATCGGCCCATGTGATTGGGGTGTTCGCCCTGGCAGCCACCCTCCTGTGCGGGTGCGCCGCGTCGCGCAACCGCTGCCACAGCCGTACTGCGGAATGCCTCCGGCGCTGCGAGGCAACGACGCCGGTCACCGGCGAACGCGCCCGACACGCCGCCCCCAACAGCACCATGTCGGATTGCGAAATACGCTGTAACAGGCCGTGTCGCGGCTCGGGCAAGCCGAAGCCGTCCACCAGCAAGCCGACCTATACGGGCTGATCAAAGCGTTCGCAGAAACGCGACGAGGTCGTCGACTTCGTTCGGTTGCAGGTGGGAGGTGACGCCGTGCTGGTCGCCTCCACCGCATGCAGGGCCGAACCGGTCGCGCAGGGTTTCGGCGCAACCGGTGTGCATGAATGGCGTCCGGTAGCCGATGCCGTGGAGCGAGGGAACCTGCAACATGTGGCCGGGCTCACCGGTGCCAACGTAGTAGCTCTTGCTGTTGGTCAGGGCCGGCCCGCTGTGACACTCGCTGCAGCCCACCTCCTTGGAGGCAAACAGCTCCTGCCCGCGCACGGCCGCCGGATCGTCGACGTCGACCATTGGGGGCGGTGGTGTAAGCGAAAACATCCAGTGCCGGAGGCCTTCGACCCGGCTCGCGGCCTGGTGAACGCCCCCCATGCGACCGACCATCACGTGCTCCATGAGGGTCTCGAGATCCTGCATGTCACCATCCCAATGGAACGGTTCGGTCCCTTCCAGCCCCACGTGCACAGCCTGGGTGCGCCGCATGCCGATCCGGCTGAAGTTCCATATGTGCCCGTCGTCACCCCCTTCTGCGTGGCAGGAAGCACATGCGATGCCAGCCCCCACGTTGCGATGAAATAGGTCGTGGCCGGTGTCGGCGATCGAAGTATCACTTAGCAGCAGGCCCGCCATCCGTTCCTCGGGAAACGTGAGACGAGCGGGCTCCCGACTTTGCACCAGCAAGCGTCCATCGGGCGTGAACGCCACCGCGCTTGCTTGCGCGTCGATTCCGACATGTTCCGAGAAGTGGCACTCGCGTTGGGCGGGCTCGTCCTGGGAGCGAGCGAGCAGCAGCTCGTCCCCGTGCAATGACATGGTCAGCAGGTCGCCAGCGTCGAACTGCGGTTCCATGATCGGCCCCGGGAGGGTGCCGCCAGCCCCGTCGGTGAACTCGACAACGGGACGCGGCGCATCCGGATCCGGCGGCCCGGCCTGCGCGATCGCATACCGCTGTTGCTGGGCATCGTACGCCACGTCCACCGCCATGACCGCGCCTGCGATGGACGCCGTGAACGACCTGCCGTCCGGCATGATCACGGTGACCGCGGTCTCCACGATTCCCCCACAATCGAAGCCGCCCCCACCGTAGGCGGCCCCGCCGGCCGTTGGATCGGTGTCGATGTCAACCATGTCCTCCTGGCTCGTCTGATGCAGCATCACCACGCTGCCATCCGCCGACAGGGTCGACCGCCACGCCACATGGGGCTGCATCGTGACCTGAAAGTCGTCGCCGCTCCCGTCAGGGCGCGGTGCGAAGTTGAACCCGGTGATCCGCGCGGGCCGATCGCGACGGACCAGCGTTCCGTCCCGCTCGAGCGTCAGCAGCTCGGCGGACTTGAACCGTGTCACGAGCACCTGGTCGCCGCGCAGCATCACGTCGCGCAGGTCGGGCTCGACCACCATGCGCGCCACAACCTCACCCCGTTCGGCAGGCAACCTGACGAGTTGACCGTCTGCACATGCGACCCACAGCTCGCCCCTATCTTCGTCCAGCGCCATGCCACGGGGGGTCGGACAAACCGCCCTGCGACTATGCTCACTGGCATCTGCCAAGTCGACCATAACGACTTCGCCCCCCCGGCGAAGACCCACGTAGGCGTAGCGACCCTGCGGGTCGATCACCACGCGGCCGGGCTCATCGCCCTTGCGCAACGCGACTGTCCCTCGCAATGCGAGCGGCTGCAGCTCGATGACACTGACGATGTCCCTCGCCGGGTCGGCCGCGACGGCCAGGAGACCATCGGCACTGACCGAGAGCGTGCCACCGGTGATGGGAGGAGGCGGCGTCTCGGCCTGGGCCGGCGGGCGTGTATCGGTGGGAATGCGGACCACTGATTCAATCGGGGGAGGCAAGCCCGGTTGAACGGGACCCACCCCCCCGCTCGGCGGTACCGGCACTGGCGCGGGAAAGCTGCCCGCCCGGCGATCCGGAGGCTCGGAGAGCGCCTGGCAGCCCAACGCGCAGGCGCAAGTGGCCATCATCGCAATCGTCCTGATATGCATCGCCTTCCCCTTTTCAGCCAAGCCTAGCCCGCATCCATCCACCAGCGCATGCGACACTCGCGCAAGTGATCGACTTTGCAGGGCTTTCGCTGGCGGAGGCAGTTGATCCCGTATCTGAGGCGAAAGCCCTGCTGAGGTCGAGCAGTCGTACGAGGCGCGTGGTCTTGGTGATAGATGCAGGCTAGTGCGGCGATCGGGTGCGCGCAAAGCAAACCACGCTGAAAGCCGGATCATTTGTGCGTCGCTGGGCACCGCTGCAGGTCAGTAGACGACACTTGGTCAGTCGCTTCGACGAGCGCGACTACTACCGAGCGAACGCACGCTTATGCGGCCCCGAAGCTGTCTGCTCGTCAGCATCAAGCGGACGCCCTCGCGGAAGGCCGCATCGAGCCCCGCGGCCCCCTGCAATCACAGGAGACATGCCCCCTTTTCGTGGGAGCCGGTATCAAACGGTCGTGACAGGCTGCATCGTCGAGGACATCCTAAGCGCCATTGGAGCCGCCGATGTTGGGCGGTGGGAGCGATTACGGTGGGCTCTTTCGAGATTCATGAGGTCGATGGCCAGAAGGCTGAGATCTGCCGCAGTACCCTAGAAGCACTGCCCGATTGGTTCGGGATTCCGGAAGCTCTCGAGGAATACGTGCGCGCCAGCAGCAGCATGCCGATGCTCGCGGCGTTCGAGGACAGCCGCGCGGTCGGCTTCGTCAGCCTCGCCGTGCACTTCGGAAACGCTTGCGAGATCTACGTGATGGGAGTCCTTCAGGAACGCCATCGCAGCGGGATCGGCAGAGCCCTCGTGACCGCCAGCGAAGCCTTCGCACGTGACCGCGGATGTGCACTGATGACCGTCAAGACGGTCGGACCCTCACGCGAGGACGAGGACTATAGGAAGACCCGGAAGTTCTACTTGGCCATGGGGTTTCTTCCGATCGAAGAGTTTCCCAATCTCTGGCCAGGCAATCCGTGTCTCTTTCTGGCCAAGCCCCTGCCAGCCGGCACCGTAGGGGCGTAGCACGTCAGTCACTTCGCAGCCCCGCGATCCATGTCTCGACCGCTGCCAGGCCAGCGGGATCGACGAGCTCCGTCCCAATGGGGGGCATCTGTGTATCAGGGCCCCGCTCCATCATGCGGAACAATAGACCGCTCTGTCCGGGAGCACCAGGCACGACACGCTGCTGCAGCGGGGAGCCTTCGAAATATTGGAGCGGAATGGACAACGTCGTGACGTACGTCTGCGTGTCTTGCACGCTCATGTCCGTCACCGACAACCGCAGGTTCATGTCCGTGTCTGGGCGGGCGCTGCCCCTCGGGTTGTGGCAGTGGGCGCAGTTCCCGTGCAGGTAGCCGAGCGCCGCGACAGCGGTGGCGTCGCCAGGGGGCACATAGGAGACGGGAAGCGCGTCGAACGCAGATGGATCCACCCCGGTGCCTTGAACGGCCGAAAAGCCGAGGATACGTCCGCGTTCGCCGCGGTGACAGGTGAAGCACTGTTTGACCTTGGGGACGTCGTGGTCGGTACCCCTCGCATCTGGCAACCCCCCTGGCACGAACCGCGCGTCGTCCTCGTGCTCATCCCAGACGAACGCACCCATCCAGTAGTCTTCAGGGCCGCTTCCGGTCCTCACGATGAGGCGCGTTTCGATGCGCTGGCCGTCGCGCATGAACTCCTTGAAAGCCATCGTGCCGATGGGAAACTGCCAGTGATCCTGGTCAGTCGTATCCACGACCGCGTCCGGCGGCAGGCGCAACCAGCGTCGTTTGCGTGCGCCATCCGTCCACAGCGGGTAGCTCGGCTCGAACGCTATTGCGTCGGACCCCACTCGCTTGTCGCCAATGTCCTCGTACAAGCCGGTCTCTGAGAGCAGGAAGGTCCCAGCGAACCCCTCCGGGTCGGGCAGCTCCAGGTCGGGCCCCCAAGGCGAAAGCGATGCGTCAGAATCGCCCGCATCGCCCGCGTCGCCCGCATCGCCCGCACCCGCTCCGAGCGGGCCCGCACTACAACCCACCATGGCAAGGGCTATGCACAGCAAGCCCCCCCTTGGGCTGCTACTCCCGTTTGCCATTCCCAGCACCTTCCAAACGTCCTTTCAAACCCAGAGCGGTCACGCCCGCCGGCTTCACCGGCGGGCGTGACCGCTAGCTGGGAAAGGGCTCCCGCCCTTTCCTAGATGCAGTTGGTTCTCACAGTCCAGCATCCTCTTCTACGGGTGGACCCGGCGGGCGACAGTCGGTTGCGATCTCGTTGTCCCTGCCGGGGATGGAAAGCAGGTAGTGCGCGATATCCTCGGCATCCCGATCGGTGAGACTGCCAAACCCAGGCATCGCGCCACCGGGCATCGGTGGACAGAATGGCAGGTCATCGGTTGGATCCGTGCCCTCTTTCAATGCAACGACGATGTCTTCGATCGAAAGGCCGTCGATTCCGGTGGCATGCGGCGTAACATTGGGCGACACGATCTCCTCGGGGAACGCGTCAGGAAGCCCGAGCTGTGCCCGCGAGAACACCCTGCCGCCCTGGAAGGCCTTGTCAAACAGGATCTCCCGCATCTCCCCCCGCGCGGTATGGCACTCCATGCATATCCCCACGTTGCCGGCCAGGTAGCGACCCCGCAGGGCCGCCTCGCGCTCCGGGTAGTCATCGCCGGGCATGGGAATCATGGCCTCGGGCCAGATGGGCGCGGGAGCCTCCACCCGAAAAGGGGGTTGGGCGTCGGGCAGCATGTTGTCGACCCCATCGACTGTCCGTAGGTAGGCGACGATCGCATCGGCGTCCCCATCGCGCATGTTGGCAAACACGTAGTAGGGCATGATGGGGTGCAGTGCGGACCCATCGGGACGCTCCCCCTTGAGGATCATGTCCTTGATCTCCTGGTCCGAGCGATTCTTGAGTCCACTCTCATGATTGGTTAGATTGCGGCTCGGCAAGCACCCAAAGTCGGGGTCCATCGGATCCGCGTCGGCGAAGCAATCGACACCCGCAAGGTAGCGTTCCATATCGGGCTCTCCGTCCTCACCGCGGGGCGTGTGGCAGTCGATGCAAACGGCCACGTTCTCCACGAGGTATTTCCCTCGTGCGACCGGGTCACCGTCTCCATTACCGCCCCCATCATCGTCCCCATCACCGCCTCCGTCACGGGAAGGCATGGGAG
>JAPPOR010000672.1 GCA_028817905.1 Myxococcales bacterium | reverse complement strand
GAGCCATGACCGTCGCGGTGGCCTACTCGCTCAAGCGCTTCGTGGGTGCGCGCAGCGAGGATGGTCGCGCTGCAGCCGCTGACCCGCTCGTGGACGTCGACTCGGGGCAGCGGCGCTTGCAATACCTTGCGATCGTCCTGGGGATGTTCGTCCTTTCGGGTTGGCTCATCGCCCGCGACGGCGCCACCCGCTTTAGCTTCGCGATGACCGCCGCAGTGCTCGTGTGTGCCTCGCTGATGGTCGTGTTGGGGGCCATCCTGTCGCTCCAGATCGGTAGCTCGGCCTCGCCGGTTTCGGGCACCATCTTCGTGACGACGCTGGTGTTGTGTCTGGTGGCGCTTGCCGTGGGGCGAACGGACATCTCAGACGTGCGTCTTCTGACGCCCCTGCTGGTGGGGGCGTGCGTGGCGGTCTGCACCGCCAACGACTCCAGCCAGGACTATAAGACGATGCAGCTGTGCGGCGTGGCGGTGCAGGACGGCTTCCTCGCGCAGCTGCTTGGGCTGCTCGGAGGCTGTCTGGTCGTACCCATCGTGCTGTACATCGCCCACGACGCCTACGCGCTGGGCAGCGAGGAGTTGGTGGCACCGCAGGGCCAGATGTTCGCAACCTTGGTTGACGGTCTACTGTTGCAGAGCGCTTTGCCCTGGCGGCCCATCTTCGTCGGACTTTCGCTGGGCGTGATGGCGGTGATCATGGAGAGCGCAAGTGGGCGGGTGGGCCTGCAGCTGCCTTCGATGGCACTGGCCGTGGGCATCTACCTGCCGGCGTACTTGGGGGTCGGCATCCTGATCGGCTCCCTGGCCCGCTTCGTGGGCGAGCGTAGAGGCGCTCAGCGCAACGAGTCGATCCTGGCAGCGGCCGGCCTGATCACCGGGGCCGCGCTGCTGGATCTGATCCTGGGCGTATTGATCGTGTTCTTCGGCTTCCAGGAGTCGTCGCTCGTCGTCACCCGTCCGAGCGCGGCTATCCAGAACACCGCTGGGCTGCTCGGCATTGCCCTGCTCGGCGGCCTCCTGTACGCAAACTCGCGACGGCGGGCGCCGTAGTTCCCCCGAGCAAGACCATTTTGCTGTCACTGTCTGCAGCCGGTCAATACCAGGCTCTCCCAGCGCAGAGCCAGGGAGGTGCGTCAGCACCTCGTGGGTAAGGGCGTGGCGGCGGAACGCCTGATCTCCCGCGGCTATGGTCCCAGTCGCCCAGTCATGGAGCAGGCCACAACCGAGGACGAACACGCCCAAGGCGCGTGGAGTTCTACATTCTCGAGCGCGACGGTGCCTCCGTCGATCCGGGGGGACGAAGTGATGACCGATGCAATGACCACCGAGAAAGCGCACAAGCCAGTGCGTTCCTAGCACTGAGCACATAGTCGCTTTGCCGTATCGCCCTGCACACTGCCCATCGCAATGGTGGGTATCCACAAAGGTGCCGAGAGAGTGCGCTCAGTCCCCGAACCGGGCACCGTGGCCCGCGAGAAGCACCCCTTCATGGAGACACCTGGGCTCGCGCAAGTGACCGCAACATGCCCGGGTGCGCAGGACTTGAAGGCCTTGCGGCACTCGCAAGCACTGTGGTAGCCGAATGCCAGCTGGTTTCTCGCACGCGTGGGGTGTGCGGAAGCAGAAGCAAGGGCGGGGCATAGGGCCGCGCGCCGGGCTATCAAAGAGGGAGGCGTGCGCGATGAGTGCATTGCATGGACGAGGGGTTGGGTTTTGGGGGCCGGTCGGACTGGCCGCGGCCGCCCTGGGGTTCGCTGCTGCTTGGCTTGCGGTACCTCACAAAGGTGGTGCCCAGGCGGCCTCGGCGCAGGAGCAGGCCACCAGCGAGCTAGCGCTCGCCGAACACGAGGAAGCGCTTGCCGCGGTGCTCGCCCAAGTCGAGGCCATCCCGGACCTGCCCGGCCAGGTCAATGGCATGGTCAATCAATTGACGGCCCTGATACGGGCCGAGAGACGAGCGGTTAGTCGCGGGCAGCTGGCACAAGGGCGTGACCAGGGTGCCAAGGTAGCTGGGCAGCTCAAGCGCATCGGCCGCTTGATCCAGCGCCACCTGGCGCCGCCGCCGGAAGACCAGGCAATTGGCGCCGAAAAGGCGCGCAAGCGCTACCAACGCATCGACGCACGGGCCAAGCAGATGCTTGCCTGGGCAGCCGAACACAACGTAGCGGTCGATGGCGATGGCCTGACCGCCGCCGCCCAGGCGGCCGAAGCCGCGTTTCAAAGTGGCGACAAGCAGCAGGCCAAGCAAGCAGCCAAGGCCTACTTGGCCGAAGTGGAGGCCTTTGAGCTAGCGCTGGAAGCCGCGCGCTGAGCGCGTGTTCCACCGAACGCCAACTCACCGTCCAGGGCTGTGTGTCATCCCCCACCCTCTTCCGCACACCTGTCCGCACTCCTGATTTTCCATTCGCCGTTGCCGGAGTTTTTTTATGAGACGCTCTCAACTAGTTCGTGCGCTCTTTCTGTTGGCCTTCGCGCCGCTCGTCGCCTGTGGCGAGGGGGCACCTTCATTGCAGGACGCAACCGAAGTCCAACCTAGTGCGCAGGCGCTGACCACCGAAATCACGCTCGAGCCCGTGGCCGACACACGCGTGTCCAACTATGACCCTGTTACCAATTTCGGCAGTGACGACAACCTCAAGGTCGCCGGCGTGCTGTTCGACACGACCAAGATGTCGATGGTTCGCTTCGACGAGACAGCCATTGTGGCGGCGGTGGGTTCCGGGGCCTTGGAATCGGCGACTCTCGAGGTGGCCATCGATACCGTGGGGTTCGGGTGGGGCGACAACGACCTTGCGCTGCACCGGATGACCATGGCTTGGACCGAGAGTGGCGCAACTTGGCTGTGTGCCAATGACACGGATCACGGCTTTTTTGGGCGCTTCCAAAACAACTGCAGCCTGTCGGACCGTTGGGGGCTGGAGTTTTGGAGTTTGTGGCCGCAGCCCTATGACTCCACCCCGACCGATAGCGTACCGCTATCCTGGAACCAGACCGGAGCGGTGTCGCTGGACGTGACGGCCGACGTCCAGGCGGTGCTCGATGGGACGAGCCCCCATCATGGTTGGCTGCTCTCCAACGACCCTGGCGTCTCGAGCATCTGGGCCCGTTTCCACTCCCGGGACTCCGCGAACCCGCCGAAACTGGTGTTGAGCGTCGCCGATTTGTGTGATCCGGTCGGGAGCGACGACAACTGCGACGGGGCCGATGACGACTGTGACGATGCGGTTGATGAAGCGTACGTCTCTACCGCTACGAGCTGCGGCGTTGGTGTCTGCGTCTCGACAGGTACCCTCACCTGCGTGGACGGCAGCGAGTTGGACAGCTGCCTGCCCGGTCCGACGACCGGCACCGACATGGATTGTGACGGTCTGGACGACGATTGTGATGGGGCGGCCGACGAGGCCTACGCCTCTACAGCCACGAACTGCGGCACCGGGGTGTGCGCGTCCACGGGCACGCTCACCTGTGTGGACGGTAGCGAGCAGGACAGCTGCATGCCGGGTCCAGCGACTGGCACCGACGTTCTTTGCGATGGCGTGGATGACGATTGTGACGGGGCGGCCGACGAGTCCTACGCGCCGGTGCCCATCACCTGTGGCCAGGGGGTATGCCTGGCTAACAGCGCCACCGTCTGCGTCGCCGGCTCGGTACAACAGCCATGTACGCCGGGTCCGACGACGGGTGACGACATGGATTGTGATGGCGTCGACCAGGACTGCGATGGCACCTCGGATGAGGGCTTCGTTGGTACGATGACCTCCTGCGGCGAGCACGGCTGTGCGGCCACCGGTATGACCAGCTGCGTGGACGCCGCGATCGTTGACAGCTGCACACCCGGAACGCCAGCCGCCGACGATGCGACCTGTGATGGCGTGGATGGCGACTGCGATGGCTCCGTGGATGAGGACTTCGTGGACGGCTGCGACGGTACCCAGATCGTAACCTGCAACAGCGGCGTTCCGAACATCGTGGAGTGCGACGACGCGGACCTCTGCAACGGTGAGGAAACGTGCCAGGCGAGTGCCTGCGTGGGCGGGATCCCTCCGAGAGTCAACGACGGCAATGCCTGCACGGAGGACATATGTCTCCCAAGCGTGGGCGTGATCCACACGCCGTTGCCGGGTCAGCCGTGCCCTTTCCCGTTTGGCGGGGTTTGCACCGAAACTGGGGAGTGCGTCCTCCCTTGAGCCGTCGGCGAGCGCTGTTCGTTCCAGAGGGTAGCGATCGGCGCTCGCACGCAGGCCGGGACCGGCAGTGGGCGATGAACGTATTCTGCTGCTAGGGCCTCTTCAGGTAGGTTGGCCAGGACTTTGCGCACCTCGACGGTACAGGGCCTTCGTCGGGCGCACGAATGCGGCGAGGGAGGGGCGAATCCTTGTGCGGTCCGCTAGCAAGTGGATGTAGCATCTAGGCCAGGTAGGATAGGTGGAGGTGTACCTGGTGTTAGGTCGAGCAGGGTTGCGCGAACCCTCTGTTCGAAAGAATACGCGTGTGGTCCGGCTGAGCCGTGCGGCAATCGGGGTGGCGCTATTGTGGACGGGCGCCTGCGCGTCCGAAGGTGCACCGACGGGGCCGAGTGAGCGCGCGCCGGCAGCCACGGCCGACGGCGTGGACCCGGTACCCGCAGACGACGCGGCCTTCCTGTGGGACCAGAATCATTTGCGGACCTACGAGATTCTCATCGACCCCGAAAAGCTGGCCGAGATCGACGGCGATCCGCTGGCCGAGGCATACGTCCCCGCGGACTTGATCTTCGAGGGCGAGCACCACCGTGGCGTGGCCGTTCGCTACAAGGGCAGCCTCGGCACCTTCGCTGGTTGTACGGCCTTCGACCCCGACACGGGGCTCGTGCGCAAGGCCTGCGCCAAGCTGTCGATGAAGGTCCGTTTCAACCGGAACGACCGCGAACGACGCTTTCACGGGCTCCGCAAGGTCCAGTTTCATGCCATGGGGCGCGACCCCTCCATGCTGCGCGAGCGACTCGCCTACGCGCTGTTTCGTAGCATGGGGATCGCGGCTCCCCGCGCGGTGCATGTGCGACTGATGATCAACGGGGCCTTTGCGGGGCTGTTTGTCCTCGTAGAGCAGATCGACGGGAGTTTCGATCGAAGCCGTTTTGCCGATGGTGGAAAGGGCAACCTGTATAAGGAGATCTGGCCGGTCTGGACGGACGAGGCCGCCTACGAGCGGGCGCTAAAGACCAACGAGACCGATCCCGAGCA
The DNA here is from genome assembly GCA_028817905.1 of Myxococcales bacterium. Lineage (GTDB taxonomy): Bacteria > Myxococcota_A > Polyangia > Polyangiales > JAFGIB01 > JAPPOR01. The sequence goes on along the minus strand of JAPPOR010000672.1, from coordinate 834 downwards.
CAATCACGATCGTGTCCTACGCTTTGGCGCCGCGCTGCAGGATGCCCGCGACAGCCGCGCGGTTGCTGCCCTGACAGCCCAGTGGATGGATACGGCCTACTTGATGCGTTTCATCGCAGTCGACCGTACGCTCAAGCACGATGACGGCATGTTCCACTGGTATTGCGGCCTGGAGATCGGCAACAATCCACACCACTGCTCGAACCACAACTACTACGTCTACGTCGAACGCGATGCTGACCAGTTGTGGCTCATCCCATGGGACCTGGATCATACCTTCTACGGGCGCTCACGGTCGGTTCACATCCCGGATGCCTGGAACGACCTGAGTGTGTCGTGCGATCCGGACGATGGCATCAGCCGGGGCCCGCCCGCCTGTGACAAACTCACCCGGGGATGGGCCCAGTTCGACGATGAGTACCGCTCCGCGGTCCAGTTGTTCATCGACGGGCCCTTCGCGGACGCTCCCGTGATGGCGGACCTGGATGCCTGGGCGGCACAGATCACACCGGTGATCCAGGAGGAGGCCGCGGCCGGACTGGGGCCGCCCGTGGCGGACTGGCAACGCGCCGTGGAGCGCCTCCGCACAGAGATCTCCAAGGTCCGCCAGCTTGCCCGCGACGGGCTGCAATAGCCGCTCCGGCGTGCTTCGCACGCGGCAACTCACGCACCAGACAAGATGCCATCGGGGCTTCGGCCAGCCCAACAAGGCACGTGACCCAGGCATTGCCGGAAATCACTGTCGCTTGCGGCTCACCCCGGGGGCGCCCCAGCGCGACCTAGCGACCTTGTCCAGACGCATCCATTCGAGGCAACGCGATCAAACTTGACGCA
>JAPPOR010000543.1 GCA_028817905.1 Myxococcales bacterium | reverse complement strand
GCGCACCGCCTCACCCCCAGTGCGCGCACGCACGCGTAGGCGCCTGACAGCGTGCACACGGTCAGCATCATCCAAAGTGAGCTCGAGACAAGCGGCGCGGAGCCTCGAGAAAGGCTGTGGCCTACGCCTGTGCCTCCGTGCTCGGCGACGATGGCTCCGCTCCATTACCAGACGGCGCGGGCGTCTCGGCGGGCGCCTCGCCGGAAAGCTTCAGCCACCGCTTGAGCGCGGCGGGTGCGCGATCGAGCGACCCCTCCATGCGGCTCAAGGCCTCCGAGCGCTTGTTGAGGGCGAAGGTCTTCCACACTTCGCCGATCTCCGACATGCGCTCCTTTGTGAACGCTATTGGATCTACAGCTTGCGACTGGTTGGTCTCAGGTTCCATGCTTGTCCCTCCCGACGTGCCGCACAACCTTGAGCGCGACGACCCGAACCGTCAAGACTTTGGCCACCGCCAAGGAGCGCTTTGTAGCGCAAGCCCAAGCAGCTAGCCGTCTGAAGACCGAACCTACACGCGGCCGACGCGAATACCTGACCCTGTCCGGGTGAGACCCATGATTGGCGACGAGTACCAGGCCGAAGGATTGCGGCCTCAACACACGGCTCCGCTGGTGAGCAGAAACACAACTGACCAACTCCAGACATCCGACTCCGCGGCCGTTAAGCACCGAGCCATGAACCAACGGCTGATCCTTCTTGTCACCTCCCTTGCCGTGGGATGCAGCACGACGCCCAACGTGGGCCCACGGGTCGATCCCACGTGTGCCGGCGACGACTGTGACGTGCCCCTGAGTACGGTCGTCCCACGGTTTCAAGTAGACTGGAGTTCGGAGCGGCCCACCTACCACGGTCTGTTCCGGGTCGTGGACGAAAGTGGCCGGCCGGTGTCTGGCGCGACGCTTGTAGGCCCAGGCCACACACTGGAAACTGGCAGCGATGGGCAAGCGCGCCTCTCGCACCTGGCCGCGGCGAACAGAATCGTGGTGACCGTCAAGCATCCGGACCATATGCCCACCGCCGTCGCCGCATCCTACGATACGGCCGGTTTGCGCCGCCATACGATCACGCTCATCAAGCTGGCGGAGACACACGAGGTAAACGCCGACCGCCCGATCACCTTGCGACACGACGCTGTGCAATGGCAGTTCTCCAGGTCGCCATTCGTTCACGAGGGCGGCGAACGCGCCCATGGACCGGTCCATGTAAAGGTGCTGGCCGTACCGCCGGCTGCGCTACCGGACAGCGCTCTTCCGGCCGATGACGTCGCCCAGGCGAGCGATGGCTCTACCACTCTCATCCGCGAGCATATCGGTCTTATCTTTACTGAGGTCAGTACGCTGGAAGGCGAAACCCTAGGCTTCGCACCGGGCGAATCAGCGCTGCTATCGCTGCGCCTCCCGGCCTCGACGCGTGAGCGCATCGAGGCCGGCATGCGGCTTGGACTGTTCTCGCTGAACATGGAGGAAGCGCGCTGGATCCGCGAAGCGAGCTGCGAGGTAGCGCCCATGGGCGACGACTCCGGTGACCTCGCTTGTCTCGGCCGGGTGCGGCATTTCTCCCACTGGCTGGTCGCGCGCGAGTGGGACGCGTACGACTCAAAGGCCTTTGGATGCGTAAACATGTACGTGCAAGCGAGCGCCGCTCCCAGGAAGGCCTCCAAGCCCTGGCATGCCCACCAGCCACTGCAGCGCTGCGAGCCGGACGGTGCCTGCGCATCGGACACGGTATTCGCGCGCGGCCTGCGCGCGCACGTGCCCGCCGGTCCGGGCGGCGCCCCATCCCTGTGCGGTGTCGCGCAGGCGAACACCGAGTATCGCTTCTCCTCGCATCTCATCGACCCGGAAACCGGGGAAGCGCACTTGGTCGAGCAGCGCTTCCGGCTCCGCCCGTTCGCGAGTGCCGACATTGGCCGGCGAGTGCTCGAAGGTGGCTTCGACCCCACACGCGATTGCGCAACCGCATGTCAGCAGGTGGTCGCGCAGGCCGCTACAGGACCTGGCGCCCTCAAGCTCGTGGACGCCGACCTCGATGGCTACTTTGCCCCGCCCGCCGACAAGGACGCCACCACGAGGATAGCCACCGCTGGCTGGGACTGCGATGACGACGACCCGAATACGCATCCCGGCGCGCCGGAGCCGTTGTGTCTGGGTCGCGACCGCAATTGCGACGGCTACACGACCCGCACGGCCGACCGGATCACGCTCGCAGGGGTCGCGTACGCACAAACCTGCGCAGACGACCCGGCGCGTGCGTCACGTCAGACGCCGGTGTGTCCCGGCACCTGGAATCGCCACTGCCGCGCCGCATGCTTCGAGCCGACCGCCGAGGTGCGCCACAACGCGTACGACGAGGACTGCGATGGCCGCATCACCGACCGCGACGGCGACGGCTTCGAAAGCCCTGCTGACGGCGCCGGGGCGTCGAGCACCGACTGCGATGATGACGACCCAGGCACGTTCCCCGGAGCCCTCGAGATTCCCGGCAACGCGGTCGACGAGAACTGTGACGGGATCGCGCTCGACGCTGACAACGATGGCTTCTTTGCCGGGGGCCACGAGCCGCTCGCAGGCGACTTGGGCCTCACGGATGGAGCCGACTACGGCCTGATGTTCGGCGACTGCAACGACCATGACCCCAACGTGCACCCCGAGGTACCCGCCGAGAAGGAAGCGGGGCAACTCGCGGGACTGTTCGCCTTCGAGGAAGACTTGCCAGTGCGCCGGCTTGCACACTATTGCGAGTACTTCGGCTCACGCGGCAACCCGAGTGAGCTCTTCTACCGGACCGTACGGGATCTCAACTGCGACGGGATTGTGACGGATGCCGATGGCGACGGTCTACCCGCACCGGGCGACCACTCACTGGGCCCGATGGAAGTGGACTGTGACGACTTCGATCCTCGCATCGGTGCGGCCGACACCTGCGCCGACGTCGAGCTGGACGAACTCGAAAACGAGAAACAGTGCGAGACAGAGGGACGCGCGCGCGCTAGGGCCGTGTCCGCGAATGGCTGCCCGCTCCTGGCCAGCGATACACCGAGCCGCTGCGTGTCTTCCAACGAGGACCAGGGTCTATGCGTCTACAACGGCTGGGAAAGCGGCGACCCCCTGCGCTTTACGCCGGGGGTGCTCTGGGGCCCCTGTGATGGAGGTGGCCGCCTGCTACCGGACTGCCCCGAAGGGTCCGTTTGCGGAGCCCCCGTCACCTACTCAGAGGAGCTGAAGGCACATCTAGAGGCCAACTACACAGACAGCGAGGAATTGGAGTTCCAGGGCATGTGCTTCCGGACCTGCGAGCAGGAGTGAGTCTCCCTGTCCCCGCCGACCATCGGTCCCGGGTGGCGGCCAGGGGGCACTCGAGCCCGACTTGGCCGGGGCTCTTCGGCCAATGCCCTCGGCTCGTCGGTCCGCGGGTAGCGAGCCACCGCGAGCCCCCTTGCGACGCGGCCCGGATTACTCAGCGGCCCCTGTCGGGGTCGTCGACTTCGCGGCGCCCATCCTCCTCGCAAGCACAGACGGCCTCGCTCCTCCGCCAAAAGCCCTGTAAAGCCAAGCCCCTGCACGATCCGCTCACGACTGGATGAACGGCTCGGACTGGCCCAGCACTTTCTTGTTCACAAGTCGTGCGTCCCGGCACTCCCCTCTAGCAATGCGGAATGCGAGGATGGGCGTGGAACAGCGCGAGACCACCATCTTGAACGCCGATGTGGCCGGCTTTTCGGGGCTGATAGCGCGCGACACCCCCGGCACCATCGACGCCCTGCTACGAAGCGTCAACGGGCTCGCAACGGCAGTCGAGGCGCATGGTGGCCGGGTGGTCGATGCACACGGGGACAATCTCATGGCCGAGTTCCCGAGCGCGGCGGCGGCTGTACGCTGTGCCGTTCATGTACAATGGTGCGAGCGCGACAGGCAAGTGCCCGAGCACTTGCGCATCCGCTTCCGTGTAGGCTTGCACGCGGGAGGAGTGTTGGAGCGGAACGGTCGCCTATTCGGCAACACGGTCAATATCGCTGCCCGTTTGCAGGCGGCCGCGCCGGTCGGAGGCGTACTGATGTCTGACGCGGTCGCCCAGGAATATGGCGATGAACGTGGCCTCTTGCAGGGTGACTACTCGCTGCGCCGGCTCAAGAACATCCCGGAGCCGGTACGGGTGATCGCCGCTTCTCCAACGCCTACTCCGCTCCCGCGCGCGGAGGAGGCTTCATGAAGCTGGCTGCCCTCGATCAAGCGCCTGAACGTCGTGGCGCCTGGTCGAGCATGTGGAAGCGGCGGCGCCCGACCCATGTGGCCCGCGATCGTTGTGATGAAGGATGTAGGAATCAGCGCAGGCTTCCTACTCGCAGCGAGGACTGTACTCGTGCCCCTACCGCAGCGAGGCACTTGCCGGCGCCGCATGACGGGGCGGCGTTCCTATGATGTTGGTGCCGGCGCTCGAAAAGGTCTAACCTTGCAGCTCAAGATGCGAACACCTCTGTGGGATGCAGCAACGCGCAAGCTTGTCAGTGCCGTCGACCACGCAGTCTTCAGGGGCGCGCTGACGCCACTGCCAACGCTCCGCGACCCGGTCGAGGCGCTCACCCACCATCAGCGCATGGACGGCATGAGCGCACTGCTCGGTTTCTACGACCGGCCTGAGCACTTCGACGCCGACGGCCCGCTGTTCACCCGGCTAGCCGATCCGCAGCCGGAGGAACGCAGGGTTCGGAGCTATCGCGGTGGGCATATCATCGACTTATCATGGGCGAGTGAGTTCACACCCATGTGGTCCGCCGCCGCTGCCGAAACGCGCTACCAGGAACTGGTGCGGACGCGGTCGCGCCATGGACACGCAGCACGGGATGCACTCGATCGCGGCATGCGCGTCCACCGGGATCTGGATAGACGGCTAGGTCCACTGCCTCGCTACCAGGCGGTCGAACGCAATCGCACCATGCATGCCCGCTGGTTCCGCCACACGGATGGACCGCGTCCCTGTGCAGTGATTCTGCATGGGTACTTGGGGGGCCACCTGGCGGTGGAAGAGCACATGTGGCCGATCCCGGCCTTGTTCGACGGGGGTATGGACGTCGTACTGACTGTCCTGCCGCACCATGGTCCACGCGCCAACCCGCGTCGTGGCCTACGTCTTCCGGACTTCCCGTCCAGCGATCCGCGCTGGGCGGTGGAGGGCTTCCGGCATATGGTCCACGACCACCTCACCCTGTTTGACTATCTCCTAAACGATCGCGTGCAATCGCTCGGGGCTATCGGTATGAGCCTGGGAGGCTACAGCGCCGCCCTGCTAGCGACGATCGAACACCGCCTCGAGTTCGGCATCTTCTACATGCCACTATCCTCGATAGCGGATTTCGCCCGTCGCAACGGTCGGATGGTGGGGTCGAACGTTCATCAGGAAGCTCAGACGCGCGCTCTCGATCGCATCTATCGCATCGTCAGCCCGCTTTCGCGACCGAGTCTACTGTCGCCTGGTCGCGCGATCGTGATCGCCGGTGAGTCCGACATGATTACGGGAACCGCCCATGGACAACAGCTGGCAGCACACTTCGATGCCTGCACAAGTACCTTCGCAGGCGGTCATATCCTGCAGTTGGGCCGGGGCGCCGCGCTCGCGCCCATGTGGCAAATGTTGCGCCAAGCCGGACTGTGGTCACCCTGACGCACGTGGACGCCGACTCAGGGTGTCCCTGGTGCTCCCACCCGTTGGTGACTTCCGTTGGTGCAACGGCATGAGATAGTTTGGGCCCGGTTGACCCAAGGGGGAGGTTCCCAATGATCCGCGCCGCATGCCACTGCACCACTGTCCGATTCGAGCTTCAGGCATTGCCGGCCTTTGTGCTGGACTGCAACTGCACCATCTGTCGGCGCTACGGTGCACTATGGGCCTACCCCAAGCCGGACGAGGTCAAGCGCATGTCCGCCGCCGGTACCGATACCTACGTCTGGGGAGACCGTGAAATCGCCTTTCATCGCTGCTCTGGCTGCGGATGCGTGACGCACACGGCCTCCCTCGACGAAGACCGACCCCGGATCTATTCCGTCAACGCGCGCATGATCGCGACCCTGGATCCGGAGACGGTACCGCTGCGGCAGATCGACAATGGGCACACAGGGGTCTT
>JAPPOR010000322.1 GCA_028817905.1 Myxococcales bacterium | reverse complement strand
AAAGACAGCAAGTATTCCCTCCTTCACCGAAAGCCCTGCGGAGTCGATCACTTGCACGATCATCACGTGCCTTGGTGATGGATGCGCACCAAGTCGTGAGCGGACCGCTTGTCTTCGACTTCACACGGCTTTCCTCGCCCCCTGGGAGATGCGGTGAGGTACTCCCGTCGGTCGCCGGTCGTGATCCACAGACCAAGTGAATATGCAGAACTGGCATATATGTATGTATTTCTTTGCGTGGCGCTTGAGGTCCGAGTCGGCGTACAAGGGGCCCTGTGGAGTGCACGACCAAAGAATTTAGGTTCTCAGGCAGGTGCGCGACCGTGGTCGCGGTTGCGACGGCGGCCCTTCGATGTTGGGCCACCCTAAGCACCCTATGCAGGATTTACATAGTTCGGCCTTGTGTGATGCGGGGGGCGCTGATATCGGGTGATGGCATGACATCCGAGAAGAGGGGGCGGGATGGGGACACGGGGCAGCGCGGAGGGAACGTTGCCCTGGCGGATTCGATCGGACTCGATCACATGCGAGCGTTCCTGGCCCTGGTCGATGGTGGCAGTCAGGTCGCGGCGGCCCGAACGCTTAGGGTCGCGCAGGGGACCATCTCTCGGCACGTTGAACGCGTGCAGCAGCATTTCGGCGGAGGTCTGTTCGAGCCGGGAGCCGGCGTGCTGCTGTCGACCCGAGGACGCATGGTGGAGCACGCGCTTCGAGCTGCGCTGGACGGTCTATCGCTCACGCGCGACCGCCTGCTCCCGAGCCGGCCGGTCTTGCGGATTGGTTTTATTCGGGCGGTGCGCTTGATTGTGGAGGAGGCGCTATGCGGCCAGGCGACGCGACGCAAGCGACCTGGGTTCGACGTCCGCCTACTGGAAATGACCACCGACGAGCAGATGAAGGCGCTTGCGCGGCGAGACCTCGACATCGCGATTTGCTACACCACGGGCGACCCGGCCTACCGCGATGAGCTCGAGGAGACGCTGGTGGCGGATGAGCCGATTGCCCTTGTCGTGCCGCAAGCCGCCTGGGTGCGGGGCAAGCTCATGCACAAGCGCCTCGAGGGACTCACGCATGCACGCGTGCTTGAACGGCACTCTCCCCAGTTTGCGCGCGGCTCCTCCGAGTGGATCGCCCGGGAGCGGGTGCGGCCAGGGAAGTGGGTGGACTGCGACTCCGGGGGCGAGGTCCTGGCGTACGCCGGCTCGGGGCACGGGTTCGGGTTCCTACCGGCCCTGTGGAGCCTTACGAACCATCAACGCGCGGTCTTCGTGCCGCCCTCGGGCTTCGCTCCGAGAGTTCGGATAGCAGCCTATTCGCTGCACCATGTGAGCCCGTGGGTATCGCAGTTACGTGACGACATCTCGGAACTCGCACGGCAGGCGCTGAGCGAGTTCCGCCACAACGCAGACGAGATCAGGGAGGGATGAGATGGACGCAAACGAGCTACGACGACCCCTGAGCGTACCGGAAATACTGGTCAACGCGCTTTGTCAGACGCCGGAGCGCCCCTTTTTGCACCTTGCCGATGGGACCGTGCTCTCCGTAGGACACGTACGGGACACGACCAGCCGGTTTGTGCAGGCGCTGGCAGGTCTGGGTGTCGGCCGTAAGAGTCGCGTAGCCACGCTCCTCAGCAACCAGCCGGAGGTCCTGCATGTCACCCATGCCCTGCAGGTTCTGGGGGCGATCTCTGTTCCGATGCACGGTCAGGGAAGCCTCGAGGATCATGTACACGTAGCACTCGACGCCCCGGCAGAATTCCTTGTCTTCGATCCCCTGCGCTTCAGCGGGCGGGCTGCCGAGCTCCGTCGGTGTGCGCCCGGCCTGACGCTCCTGGCATTGGGCGAGGACGCGAACGCCGTGGACCTGCTGTCGCTTGCCAGAGGGTATCCACCCACCGAGTTGGTCGCTCCCAAGGTGGCCGGTTCGGAGGTGATGCGCCTTGGGTACACCGGAGGCACCACCGGCAAACCCAAGCCGCTCGCCACCACCCACGGGGCCGCGCTGGCAACCTTGCAGATCATGCTGGCTGAGTGGCCCTGGCCCAGCTCGCTTCGCGTGCTGTCCTGCGGCCCGCTCAGCCACGCCGCGGGCGCCATGCTGCTGCCCACATTGCTCAAGCGCGGGACTCTGCTGATCCAGCCACGCTTCGATCCCGTTGCCGTAATGGAAGCGGTCGAAGCTCAGCGCATCACCTGCATGCTGCTCGTCCCGCGCATGATCGTGGGTCTGCTCGATCATCCGCGCTTCGATGAGTTTGATCTCAGTAGCCTCGAGACCGTGTTCTACGGCGCCTCGTCGATCGCGCCCACGCGATTGCGAGAGGCCATCGAGCGCATTGGGCCCGTGTTCTGTCAGTTCTACGGGCAATCCGAGGCGCCGATGACCTTGTCTGTGTTGCACAAGGAGGAGCACGATGTGGGTGACCTGGAACGTCTGGCGAGCTGTGGTCGTCCGGTACCGTGGGTTCGGGTTCAGCTGTTCGATCCAGACATGAACCCGGTCGAAGACGGCGAGCCCGGAGAGATCTGCGTACAGGGGCCCGTCGTGATGGACGGCTATCGTGGCGATCCGGAGCGTACCGCGTACGCCTTTCGGGGGGGCTGGCTGCACACCGGCGACGTGGCCATTCGCGACTCCGACGGTTTCCTACGGATCGTCACGCATGAGAAGAACATGATCATCAAGAATGGCAACAACATCTATCCCGAGCAGATCGAAGACGCTCTCGGAAGTCACCCGGCGGTGCGCCAGGTAGCTGTGCTGGGCGTGCCCGACGAGGCATCGGGAGAACTCATCAAGGCGTGTGTCGTGCTTCGCCCGGGTGCAGAGCTGAGCGCTGATGAGCTTTGCCAGCTGGCCATTGCGAAGCGAGGAGGCCTGCACGGGCTCGATTTCGTAGAGTTCATCGAGGAACTGCCGCTCACGGCGGTGGGGCTGCTTTCTAGGAAGGAACTGCGAACACACTACGGAAGCGCCACTGGCCACCGTCCCCGCCGACCCCGCCGTCCCCGCCGCTAGCGGTCCGGAGGCCTCCTGCCGCCAGCATGGCCGCAGGGGCTCGGGTGGTTCAGACACGCTGCCCACCTGGGTACGCGGCGCATGCCACCTGAAGGGCCCACGAACGGCCTGGTGCGACCTGTTTCCAGTAGTACCTTGAGTCTATGGTGTACGCGGAACTGGGCAGTTCGCTGCGGCGGGGACCCGCTGCGCTGCGCTGGGCGCTGTTTTTGGGGTGGGGGCTGCTGTCCGGGGGGTGCGCCAGTAGCCCGAGCCGGGTGGATCAGGATGGGCAGATCGATCGGGACGGGAACTCGGCCAGTGCTATCCGTGCCGACCATCCGGGTGACGGTGGCGGGCCCCCGGGTGAGGTCGGCGGGCCTCCGGGCGTCGTCGGCGTTGAGCCAAGCGACCAAGCTGGTTCGCCGGGCAGCCCCGCGAACGGTGGTACAGGGGACGCTGGGCCGGTCGACAGTCCTAGTCCTAGCGAAGGCAGCGCCGACGATGCGGGTTTGGTCGGCGATGCCATGCAGGGCGACTCCCGGGATGCAGGGGAGGGCGACTGCGCCGGCTCGGCCACCATGGATTGCGCGGGGACGTGTGGAGGCAGCGCTAGGGAGGATGCATGTGGCGAGTGTGATGCGATGCCGGAAAACGACTGCGATCCGGACTTCATCCTCGACATGACTACGCATCTGGCCACGGTCCAGGTAGGTCCACAGCTCGATTTGCACCTGGACACCATCATTGGGCAGATCAACAGCCGCCTTCCATGGGTTGTGCGTACCCCCGGAGCGCATGGCACCGGGCAATACGATCAGACCGAGTACCTCAGCCAGGTATTGAACGGCAACGACACATCGGTCGGCGTGTTGGTCGGAACGCCGTATAGGGTCGGGCCTGAGGGTTCGGGTGTGGAAGGCATCGCCCTGATGTCGCATGAGGACATGCTCGAGGTGGTCGACCATCTTGAGACCGAACATCCAGGCAGAACCCTCAAGGCGTGCGCCGTCATGCCCAATGATCGCATCGACATGCAGCTGAGCCGCATGACGAGGATCGCCGATGAATGCAGCCTTTGGAGGACGGTGACCGCCGAATTCGGTCCCCGTGGCGGCGAGGGCTACTGGCTGGACCGGGGTGTCGGCCCGATGATGATCCAGCGGGGGCTCGATCTGGGCAAGCCGATCTTCCTCGTGGCCAAGGGCTTCCCGTTGTCGGGTCGCAGCGCCGCGCATGCCGACCCGCGCGATGTGGGCCCGGCCGCCAGAATGTTCCCGGACGCCAAGTTGGTTATTCAGGGCTCGGCCTTCGAGCATGGGTTCAGCGCCGGCGAGCACAGCGAGCCCGGGGGCACCTACAGTGGAGACTACTGCGACGGCTCCCAACGCCCCTTCGGAAACTGGCCCGAGGGGCCCTATGACGAAAGCGATCCCGAGGTTCAGGCCGACTATCCCCTCGATCGTGGCGTCAACAGCCTGATCGCCTCGCTGCGCGCGAACAACATCGGGCCCAACGGCCGCGACCTGGACGATCCCGACGGGCCGGTGACCACCCACGTCTATGCCAGTCTCGATGGCGTGTGGGCCTACCTGATGACGGGCCGCAACGAGGAAGCGCAGCACGTGCTCGGCAAGTTGCTCGTGCACGTGGGCGAGGATCGCATCCTGTGGGGTACCGGGAGTCTGTGGTTCGGCAGCCCCCAGCCGCAGATCGAAGCGTTCAGGTGCTTCGAGATCAGCCCGGAGTTCCAGGACAGGTACGGCTACCCGCCGCTGACCCAGGCGATCAAGACGAAGATCTTCGGCAGGAATGCGGCGCGTCTGCTGCAACTGCCGAGCTCGCGACCAGGGCCGTCACCGTGACCGAGCTCGCAGAAAAACCTGTGACTGAGGACGGCCACGACACGCCCTGAGCGTCTCCGGAGGTTGACGCCTCCCGTGCCCGCTACTAAGTCTGGGTACGATGGCTCAACGTCCCGTTCACAAGCTCGTAGTTGAGGACAAGCGTCGCTTGACACCGAACATGCTTCGCATCGCTCTGTCAGGGGCGTCGCTTGGGGATTTTCCCGAGGGGTGCGAAGGGGGGTACATCAAGCTCGTGCTGCCCCGGGCGGGCGCGGTGGACGTAGCTCCACTCGACCCGGCCACGGCGGACCTGGGGGACTGGGTTCGGCGCAGCTATACCATTCGTGCCCTCGACCGGGAGCACCTTCGGCTCACCCTCGACTTTGTCGTTCAGGGCCACGGCGGCTATGCCAGTGACTGGGTCGGCGCCGCGAAGGAGGGCGACCACGTGCTGGTCGCTGGTCCCGGGCCTGTGAAGGCGCCTGCCCTGGACGCGGATGGTTTCTTTCTCGCATCGGATATGGCGGGGTTGCCCTCGCTGTCGGTCCAGCTCGAGCGCTTGCCCCGCGACGCGAGAGGGCAGGCAGTGGTCGAGGTGCTCGAAGCAGGCGACGAGCAGGCGCTAGATGGGCCTTCCGGTGTCGACATCACGTGGATCGTCAATCCGGATGTGATGCACTCGAGACTACCCGAAGCGGTGCGCGCCCGTCCGTGGCCCAGCGGTCGCGTCTCCATGTGGGCAGCGTGCGAGTTCCAAAGCATGAAGCAACTCCGCAGCTATTTCTTCGAGGAGCGCAAGCTGGACAGGGCTGACTGCTATCTCAGCAGCTACTGGAAGCTCAACGCCACCGACGAGCAGCACAAGCTGGCCAAGCGCCAGGAAGCCCAGGGCTAACGCCCCATCCACCTCGCCGAACAGTTCTGTCGCGAGACGTGCTCGGAGGCCAAGGCCGCATTCCTGCGAGTGCCCTCGCAGACTGCTCGCCAGGCTCCGAAAAGCAGCCGGTGCGACCGTGAGCGAGTCGTCACGTGAGTTAGCTGCGCGGCTCAGCAGGCGTCGTTCCCGATCCCTGAATGGCTCGAAAGCCGCGGGCACCCGATCGTCGGGTGAGCACCTGGAATGTGTTTCGCAACGTCGCTGTGAGAAGTGTGCATACAGGCCCCACATCGAAGCCCAGCCCGCATCCCTCATCAAATCACGCGCCCTCGCACAACTGCTCGGCTTCGCAGGGCTTTCGCTTCAGTCGAAAATACAGCGAGTATTCCCTCCTTCACCGAAAGCCCTG
>JAPPOR010000576.1 GCA_028817905.1 Myxococcales bacterium | reverse complement strand
CCCCAGTGTCCCCCACCCCCTGGAGATGAATCCGCCAGATCACCCCGTCGGCGTCCATGACAAAAGCACGCGACGCCAGGGTCCCGACCTCGTCGCTATACAGCACCGGGGAGCCAACCAGCGGCGACGGGAAGGTGCTGCTGTCCAGGGTCTTGAGCAGCTGACCGGTCTCCACGTCGACGAAGTATAGCGAGCGCCCGGGAGCCTTCCAGCAGCGCACATCGCCCCGATGCTGGTGGCCAAGCGTGTCCAACGGCGACAGCAGGGTCTCGTAGCGAGCCCCCGACAGCGTACGCATCGTAGGCGTCGTCAACCCCGGGTCACAGCCCGGGCCGAGGTCACCCACCGCCCCCAACTCGCCCTTGCCCCCGGGCAGAATGGCGACCGCCCGCTGTCTTTCCACGGGCGTGCCGTTGACCTCAAACATGAAGCGCGCCTGCCCGATGACTGGACGGCCGTAGGTCAAGCCCATGCACGCTCCGTCCGAGCAGTCGGTGTCGGTGAACTGCCACAGGAACTTCGGATCGGTCGGGTCGGTGACGTCGAGCGCCACGTAGGCCGCTCCGCCGCCACGCATGCCGGTGATCAACACCGTGTGGTACTCGCTGCCATCCGAGATGTCCGACGCGGGTGCCCGCTCAAAATAGACGTCCTTGATGACCGGCGTACCGTCCATGGTGGTCTGGTGCTGGGTCAGGTTGGTCGGCAAGTCATCGATGAGCATGGGCGGGATGAAACCCCACAGCTCGGTGCCAGCGGTGAACGTGGGCGGACCGCTCTGGCCCTCCATCGCGAAGGCGTGGAGAATGCCATCGTTGGTTCCCACGTACAGCACGTTGGGCCGCTGGGCCACCTCGGGCCGACGCCGAAAAGCGTTGAAAGCCGCATCGCCATTGTCGAACTGGGGCGGCCCGACCAGCCGCGGCGACGAGTGATAGATGTCGCCGAGTCGCTTGCCAATGCGGGGGTTGGTGGCGCCCCCGCTGAGCGAGCCCGAGCCATACATCCAGTTAACCGTGCTCACCCGAGTGTCTTCGGCGGCGGTGCCTGTCCCGAGACCCATCGCCTCAGTCGAAAACGTCGTGGAATTGCTCAGCGGCTGGAGGGTACAGCCGTTGACCCCGCAGGGTGCACCGGAGCCGGTGAAGACGTGGTCGTTGGGGTCGAAGCCGCTGGAGGGCATCACGCTGTACAGACAGCGCGTCTGACCGCAGGCCGGGGAGCTGCTCTGGCTGTTGAGGGTGAGGTGGAAACGGTCGCTATCCAACAGCGGCTCACCATCGGGCGGCCCGGTGCAGGTGAAGCGTTTGCGCTCGAGGATGCCCGTATACGGCTCACCTACGTTGGTGGGAAGCTGGAAGCCCGCGCTGACCTGATACTGCTCGGCACCCACGCCCAACCGGGCATTGATGAATGAAGGCAGCGAACGTGAGATCGGCTCGAGCGTGCCTGCGACGATCCCATCCAGCGCGGTCTTCAGCTGGGCGATGTCATCGACGAACAGGGCGTAGTCGCCAGTATCGGGGATGAGGTCGCTGCCCCCCTCCATCGCTATCGTGTTGAGGGTGTCGCGCACGGCGTCGTCCGCGATCGACAGGCCCACGACGAACAACTTCTCCAGGGGTGGATTGTCCTGGGTCATGGAGTCACCCCGTCCCGTAATCAGGTCGTAGGCGACTTCTTCGGGCTTCGGATAGGGGCAAAACAGCAGCGATGGATCGTTGGACGCCCCACCTCCGCAGTAGCCGGGTGCGCCGGGATCACTGTTTTGCGTACAGTCGCATCCGAAGGCACGGTAGTCGTCGTCCGGGTAGCCGTCGGTGATGAGCATGCCATAGCGGCCACGGCAGGAGCCGTACTGATCGTTGAGATCGCTCGAAAGATGGTAGTAGAGGTCGTCGAGCGCGGCGGCGATTGGCGTGCCACCGTAAGGGCGTGTGTCGAGCAGGGCGGTCTGGATCTCGGTGTTGATGACCACCGGGTCACAGGGCGGTGAGGCACAGGAGTTCAGAGACAGGAGCTTGCCCTCGGCGGCCTGGGGGCCGCGGGCGCCGGTGTCCATCTGGTAGTCGAACTCGCAGTTGGGATAGTGAAAGCGCCCGGGCACCGACCCGTCCTTGCGCGTGATCTCGACGCCGGTGTCGGTATAGGAGCCGTAGGACCATAGCCCCCCTTCTGCCTCGGCCAGCGACCACTGATAGTCCTGCTCATAGATCAGCGGCCCCTGCCCCAGGTACGTATCCCAGCCGTCGAAGGTCATCAGGCCGAAGCGCACCCGGGTCACGTAGGTGTCGAGGATGCCGTCGGGATTCTGGCTGACGAGCGCGGTCGTGGGCGAAACGGTGGCCTTGCAGGCGGTGTCGGTCCCGGAGCAGTGCCAGGGCTGGTGGTACGGAAGGTAGTACCCCAGGTCATAGGTCATGCCGTTGTCTGGAATGCGTGGTAGCGGCTCGCACTCGAAGTCGTTGAAGGTCCCGGTCAGGGCCTCCAGGGTGACGGCCCAGCGGTTCTTCTTGCCTGGGGGCGAGCTCCCCGAGATGTCGTTGGCGGCGCCGCAATCCGGCAGGCACTCGGAGCAGGAAGGGGTCTGACAGGCACACTGCGGCTTGCGCTCCATCGAACCCGACGTGTCCACCACCAACATCATGAAGGGGCGAATCTCGCGTAGGTCGGGCGCCTGGGCGTGCACCGCCCGCTCGCCGGTAACCCACATGATCGCGAGTACCACCAAGAACAACCGCCGTAGTTCCGATCTCGACATACTTCCCCTGCGCCCCATCAATTGCTGCTCCCGGTACCAAACAGCTGTGGCGTAACGATCACGGCCTGGGCGTCGTGCGCCGCCTGGTGCGTGGACTGCTCGTAGTTGGTGGCACCACCCATGAGCCAGGTATTCGTGGGCGCGGACGCCAGCCCAGCCCGGGCGCGCGCCGTGATGATGCAACGGAGCGACTTGGCGGACGCTCCCTGGGCCTGGCCCGGAATCATGGTAGAGATCTGCTCGCAATCATAGATATCGGCGAGGTAGCGCGTTGGCTGCCAGGCATTGCCGGGGCCGATCGTGCCCGACAGGTCGGTGCTTTCGGGGACACAGACCCCGGGCTGGGCAACCGCCCCAGCGCCGGCAACCTGGACGGGGGGAAACTCGTCGGTGTCGGGGTCGTCGCAGATCTCCAGGGCGTACATGCGTGCCGTGTCGTGGTCCACGAGAATCGGCGGCTCGCCCAGACGCTCCATCACGGGCGGCGGCCGCAGGCTCCACGGCGTGACGATCTCCCGCTGGTATCCGGGGCCGCCGAGAATGTCGATGCGGGAAATCGCGCTCAGCAACACCGCTTCGGCCGCGTAGCGGTTCTGGGTGCCAATGCGATGATGGGCTGCGGAGCGGAGCCCATTGCGACTCGCGTCCAGCGCGATCGTGGCCCCGACCGTACCCATCAGGAGCACCATCAGCACAACCAACATTACGATGCCTTCTTGACGTCGGCGGCGGACGCGCGAGCCACGACGGCCCCTGACATGCGGGATATGCGGGCGCCTGCTAGTCATTGATGGCCACATTGGGAAGAAAGATGTCGGCACGCAGGGTGCGCACGCGGGCCGAGCCTTGGCGGCGGACGGGGCCCGGATCCAGTATGAAGCGCCGAAACGGCTCCGCGTTCTCTGGGACGGGCGCCGGAAAGCTCGGGTCCAGGCCCGGCGAACGGGTGCGGAGCGTCACGCGCGCCATGCGCAGGTCGTGGGGCCGGCCCGCAACCACCCCGTTGTCTGGATTCCAGTCGATCGTCTCCGGCATCCCCGGCAGAATCGGGTTGGCCGCGATGAAGTCGAGGTCGAAGGTGACCACGTAGTCGAGTACGATCTCGTCGTCACCGCCCGCAGCGATGCCAAACGGGGCCCCGGTGCCCACGTCGATTTCCCGTCTGTGCAGCTGGGGGTAGCGCTCCGGATCATTCGGGTCGTAGCCGATCGAATTCACCACCCCGTTCGCGAGCCTGGGAATCACCGTGTACTCGAGCACCTTCAGCGGCGCGATCCAGCCCTTGTTGATCGAGGGACGGCAGGTGGGCGGTACCGGCGGACTGATCCGGATCCGCACATTGCCCCCCGGAACGACGGGCGGATTGACCGCCGCGACCACCGCGAAATGGAACCGACCGGAGCCCGAAGTCTTGATACGCACCGGGCGCCCCACCGTGAACACCTGGTTGAAGTACGCCATGTCGATGACATTGGGGTTGGTCTGGTCGTGCCAGGTGGTGAAGTCACGCCGAAAGGCATGATAGCTCTGCGGAATCGAAAGATCGGTGCCCATGCCGGTGTCGTCCTGCAGGCCCGCATACTCGGTGTTCGTTTCGTAGTTGCCGAGCAACCACACGGTGTCAGCCGGCAGCGTGCCCGGGTAGTTGCCACCCGGATCCATCCCGTTGCTGTTGCCGGCATCCCCAAAGGCCTGCACGAGTCGCATCACGCCCGCATAGTTCGATGCGCCGGGGGTCACTCCGGTCGTGCCGCAGGTACCGTCCACCGCGGCGTTCGGCGTGGCCAGATAGCCCGCGCGCTGCAGGTCCCGTTTGACCTGGGCCATGGCGAGACGCAGCGCCGTCATGCTGTTGGTCACCCGGTACTGCTGCTGGAAGTAGTGGTTGGAGTTCTTGCCCACCGCGTAGATCGAGCCGACCGCCATGGCACCGATGGTGAGAGCCACCATGATCTCCAGCAGGGTGAAGCCGGCTCGCGAGCGACGGGTGGTCGCTGCCAGTCTTCGAGTGTGCGGTCGGGTTGGGCTGTTCATGCGCACTAGTCGGGTAGGTTGGGTCGCAAGACGGTCGACAGATAGACGACGTGATAGTTGGGATGCCCGGTGCCGCCAGGCATGAGCTCCACGTTCTTGTCGTCGCAGAGCAGAAACAGGTCGGCCGCGGTTGGATCGATGGTCTCATCCGGCACCACATCCTTGGGCCAATAGACCCGCACGTCGGCTCGAAGCGCGATCCCGTAGCGGACCCAGCCGAAGCGAAGCGAAGAGCAAAATCGATGGGTCCGCAGCGCCGGATTCTGGTCCAGACCGTCCAGATCGTACGCGTACGAGATGTTGGGAGTCGTGCCGGCGGTGATGGTGGGCTGGAAGAACTGCATCTCCACGCCACTCATCTGCTCGAGCCACTCGGTGGGTCCGAGAATCATGCCTTGGTCGATGCGCGGCGTGATATCGCGCTGTCCCCGCTGCCACCACGTGCGTGCGTCGACCTTGAGGCGCTCAACCCAGTTTTCAGCGATTTGCGTGGCCGTGGCCACGTTGCGCGCGTGCCGATTGGAGCGCGCCACGTGGCGCTGAAAGCCCAACAGAGCCATCGCGCCGGTGGTCATGATGCCGAGCGCCAAGAGCACCTCGATCAAGGTAAAGCCACGGGTTCTTTTCTTGTTCTTGATCGTCATAGCGCCCCGTGGTGGATGCGTGGCTGCGCACCGGGCTCGACAATCACGCGACGCGGTCCACCCTGAGCGGCTCCACCCAACGTCTGGCGCACATCGAACTTGATGATTTGCCGCTGACGCGTGAGCACCCCGGGGGTGGACGGGTTGTTCGAGGTCAGGACCCTGCCGGATGGCTCGTAGCAAATGTTCAAAGACGGCATCAGGGTCGCGCCCAAGTAGGCATCCATCTGAATCACGTGGCGATCCGTGTCCGCTATGCTCACCACCTGCGAGGGGGAGTTGCGGTTGAAGGGCAACATGTCGAGGTACTCGCCCGCGTTGCCATGGCCATCCGGAGGATTGGCTCCACCGGAACCCCAGGCCTGAACCCAATCGACCCGGTGGCAGCGATTGGTCATGCCCCGGTAGCGAAACAGCATCCCGTGGTTGTTGGCGAGGTTGGCGTCGAAGTGCAGATAGAAGGCGACACCGTCGCGCAGGGCCATCGAGCGGGCCTGCCGCAGCACGCGCAGCAGGGTGTAGGCGCTTTGGCGTCCGCGTGAGCGACTGAGGTAGTGCGACGCCTTGGGCAGCGTCAGGAGCGAAAGGGTCGCCAGCAGCGCGACCACCAGCAACAGTTCCACCAGGGTGAAGCCGGCGGCCCTGCGCATCCGTGACCGAACGCGTGAACGCCTAGCCGCACGCGCCGCAAACCGCGGTCCACCGG
>JAPPOR010000771.1 GCA_028817905.1 Myxococcales bacterium | reverse complement strand
TAAGTTTCCCGCTTGAATGGGACGGGGCGCCAGCCCCGGTGCCTGGGCTAGCTAGCTACACGGTCGGGGGCGGACGAAACGGTTGGCGGTGGACGAAGCGCTGGATGGGGATGGCAGTGTGGCCCAGCCCGCATCGTAAGGAGTGGCTAGAGTGGCTAGCATGATAGAGGGACCGGTCGCAGGCGGGAGGCACGGTTGGGCGTTCGGCTGCCCCAGTATTGAACTCGCGGCGCGAGGCTATATCGAGGAAGAGTTCTTTCTTTCCGGTGAGGCGAAGACCTACCGTCGCGCTGGAAGCACCGATTGGGATCGAGATGGCCTTTGGCAGGCCGAACCCAGTGATGCCGTGCGGTTCAAGACCCGCCTTTTGGTCTATCGCCCTGCCGATCCGGGGAAGTTCAACGGAACGGTGCTCCTGTGTTGGAACAACGTCACAGCTGGCTACGAGCTCTTCCATGGCGAGAGTCCCGAGATCCTTGAGGGGGGCTACGCATTTGTGGGGGCGAGCGTGCAACGGGTCGGGGTGCATGGCTTCCGCGACAATCCGCAGGGTCTGGTGGCATGGGACCCGGAGCGCTACGGAGACCTCAGCATTCCGACCGATGAGGCCTCCTACGACATCTACGCCCAGATCGGACAGGCGGTGGGTGCCCACCGCGACCAGTCGGGAGTCGATCCGCTCGGAGGCCTGGAGGTCAAGAACGTCATCGCCATCGGCGCATCCCAGTCCGCGGCGCGTCTTTCTACCTACGTCAACGCGATCCACCCGCGCGGGCGCGTGTTCGATGGCTTCATGCTGCAGATCTACTTTGGTGGAGGCACGCCGCTCAAGCGTGACGGGGCGGCTTCGCAGGCACCGCGTCCCGGGTCTCGCGTCCCACGCGGCGCCAATCTGATCCGTGAGCTCGATGTGCCGGTGATGGTCGTGAACTCCGAGCTTGAGGCGATCGCTTGCTATCCGGTGCGCCAGCCGGACACCGATCGATTCGTTGGCTGGGAAGCTGCTGGCGCCACACACGTGCCTGTCCAAACGCAACGTCTGCGCAACCAGAAGTACAAGCGCGAGTTCGGGGTCGAGCCCGCGCTTCCACAGAACATGAATCGGGTTCCGCTGGTCCCCTACTACGACGCGGCGCTGTACCACCTCAAGCGCTGGGTCGACGGCGGCGCTCCGCCCCCAAGCCAGCCACGGATTGAGTTCACAGGCGAGGCTTTAGAAGTGGTTCGCGACGAGCACGGTATTGCGCGGGGCGGCATTCGGTTGCCTCAGGTCGCTGCGCCGGTTGCTCTCAACAGCTCGGTGCCCTTTCGGCGGGACTTCGCGGGCTCCCTCCGCGGTTCGAACCATCCGTTTGGTGCTGCAAAGCTGAACGTGCTCTACGGCGACGAGACGCGCTACCTCGCCTGCTTCGAGCGGGCGGCCCAGGGTGCGGTCGAGGCGGGCGTCATGCTGCCCCGTGACGTCGCGCCGGCCATCGAGGAGGCCGCCCAAGAGTACCGCCGCGCTGTGCGTAGCTAGCTAGGGAAGTTTCAGGTCAACTACACGATGTCCTCGACGGCTTTGGGCCATTCGCTGGATACGGTTGCGATCTCGACGACCATCAGGGCTTCGGCGACGGCCTGATCTGCGCGCAGCCCGATCTCTTCCAACCAGCTTTGGAGCTTGCGGGCGATGGCAAGCCGCGTCGCGAGCTCGGCCCGTCCCACATCGAAGGGGCCCCACTCGAGCCATCTGAACATCCAGAGCTCGTCGCCGACCCAATCGTTGTACATCGCCTCGGGGTCCCCGGGCCGTTCACATCGGGCGAGGGCCCGCGCGAAGAAGGGGGCCCAAGGGCGGTCTCGGGTGGGGGGTGCATGCCCCGCGGTGAGTGCCAGGAGGGCATCGCCGAACCATACCAGGGCCTCACCGCCCGCGGTTCCGTCGCGCATATCGAAGAACTCCGCGGCGTATACGGGCCAGGAGCGTTCGGCCAGGTCCGGGAAGGGCCGCTTGTCGAGGACCGCCTCGGCCTGTTCACCAGCGGCGAGCCGCTCAAGCATGTTGCCCTCAAGGTTGACATAGTCTGCCCACGGCACGCTGCGCCCCTCGGTGAGCGGAATCCGGCGGCCCGCCTCCTGGTCGATCTCGAACTCTCCATGCTCGTCCTTCAAGGACGGAACAGCATCGTCCAGGTCGATGGGTGGGCGCGTGCCCAGGGTCCGGCACGGACATCGATGCTCGGTGGTGATCCGGCCGCCGTCTGGTGTGGCGACCAGCCCGTAGGGGAAGCGCCGGCAGCCGGCAGGCTTTGCCCCGGCACCGTGTTGTGCATGGACCTCACACAGGCCGTTTACCCGGAAGTGGCAGCCCCCGTCGCGGGACGCGGCCAAGCAGAGATCCTCGATGTCGTCATTGTAGGCGACCGATGCCTGGGACAACTTTCGCATTGCCTTGGCTTCCGACTTGGTGATCGGCCCCAGTGCGTGGATGTCGGTACAGCAAAGCCCATCGTTGACGCAGGTGAAGTGTGCGCCCGGTCGCACGAGCAACGGGTCGATCCCTGGCTTCCTGGCACGGTCTTGTCTAGCCATAGGGCCCTTTACCACCTTTTTTGCGCTGCGGGCTTGCGCCGGCGGCCAAGCCGCGGGAAGCTGGAAAGATGTTCGTGAGCCGGAACTTTTGGTTCTTTTGGTATCGGTTGCCCATAGGGCGTCCGGGTCCGGCTCACTAGTCAGCGCTCTGCGCGAGTTTTCGAAGCCCCTGGTCGCCCCCGACCAGGGGCTTTTTTTGTTCTGGAGAAGCCCGTGATGAGACAGGAAGTCAAGGTTCGCTCGAGTTCGCTAGCCTCCCCACCGACGACGGTCGCTGGCAGGCCCCAGGCGCTTGCTAGCCCCGGCCATCTGCGCAGATTGTTTCCAGCGAGCGCAGCCGGGCGCCAGGCGATCGCCGCGACGCGCGATGGTGCCGAGGCGATTGTGGCCGCGCGCGACGATCGCCTGCTGGTCGTCGTGGGCCCTTGCTCGATTCACGATCCGGTCGCCGCTCGGCACTACGCTGCGGAGCTGGCACCGCTGGCGGAGAAGCACGAGGAGGAACTGCTGCTGGTCATGCGCACCTACCTCGAGAAGCCGCGTACCAAGGTCGGCTGGAAAGGGTTTGTCAACGATCCCAAGCTCGATGGGAGTTGCGACCTTGCCGCGGGCCTCGAGGCCGCTCGTTCGCTCCTGGTCGCGATCGCTGATACGGGTTTGGGCGCGGCATCCGAGGTGATCGATCCGGCGGTTGCCCCATACATCGAGGATCTCTTGTCGTGGGTCGCGATCGGCGCCCGCACCAGCGAGAGTCAGCTGCATCGCGAGCTGGCGTCCGGTCTCCCGATGCCCGTTGGCTTCAAGAACGGGACCGACGGCGATATGGAGGGCGCCTTGTGCGCCATGGTCGCGGCTGCTTCCCCCCACACGCGCATGACGATCGATCGGGAGGGTCGGGCGGCGGTCGTGCGAACGCCTGGAAACCGCTCGTTACACCTGGTGCTTCGCGGCGGGCGGACGGGTCCCAATCACACCGAAGCACATTTGCGGACCACATCCGTGCGCGCACACTCCCACGGCCTGCTACCGCGCGTCATGATCGACTGCAGCCACCAGAACAGTGGCAAGCGGTACGAGCGGCAGCCACAAATTGTCGCAGACGTCTGCGCGCAAGTGGCCGCCGGCGATGGCAACCTGATCGGGGTGATGCTGGAGAGCCACCTGGTGGCCGGTCGTCAGGACCTGACACCGGGGAAATCGCTGACCTACGGTCAGAGCGTGACCGATGGCTGCATCGACCTTGCTGACACGGCGGCGTGCCTGGAGGCGTTGGCGACGGCCGTCCGTGCTCGCAGGGGCCTTTGAAGCGGCCAGGGGGCGCGCCGCTATTCGATCGGCTCGGCCTCGGCCGTGGCCGTCGCTAGCTGCTGCCCCCGCCTGGAGCGCCGAACCCACAGTGTGATTGCGGGAGCGAGCACGAAGCCCCCCGGCAGCACGAGCAGGATAGCGATCAGAACCTTGTACATCACGACTCTACCTGCGCGGATAGTCTCGCAAGACGCGTGCCATCAGCCGAGGCTGCGGCGACTGGTTGGCGTCCGGAAGGGACCAGCCAGCGGGCCGCGCTCGGCTTGTCCTTGTCGAGACCCTTCCTTTGTGCGGGTACGAAGGTGAAAACGCTGTGAAATCAAGGACCGATCTGAACCCTGCTGCGTGGCGACGGGGCAGGCCACGGCCCCCGTCTGGGAAACGCGGCAGCAGCTTCTGGGGAGATTACTGGAATGTCGCGGATTTCATCTCTCATCTAGCTGTGACGAAACGGCACGCCCTGACGCACGGACTGCACATCTCGGCAGCGCAGCCTGACATGCCCGTCACACCCGCTTCGCCTGCATAGGGGCGTTCACAGCCTCTCATGATTCTGCGATACACGGGCCCGATGCCCCTCGACCCCGAATTCGTTGCGGATTGTCCCTATGGCCCGGGCGGGCTCCTGGTTGACGAGGTGACCGAGGTCTCGCTCGCCGACAGGCGCGTCGTCCTACGGATGCCGACCGCGGCGGACCAGCCCATCACGCGGGAGCAGCGGGTCCATCCCGTGCGGCATCCGCGCCACGTGAGCGGCGGACTGATGGTGCACATGACGGGCGTCGCCGGCTATGCGCACTTCTACTACGTCACGGGTCTCCGCCATCGCGATGGCTGGGTTGGCTTCGGCGGGCGCATTCGCTCGGCGCGCTTCCACGCGCTTGCCACCGTCGGCGTGCCGCTCAGGATCACCTGCCGCTGTACGAGCGAGCGGCGCGGCGAGGTCCGGATTGTCTCCCGCTACGACCTGACGTTTCACCAGGGCGATCGGTTGGTCTACTCCGGCGATCAGACGGCTATCTGGATCGACACGACGAAGCAGCGCGTGGAGTGAGTGCGGCGACTGGGGAGGAAGGTCCTGCTCGCTCAGTGTGGCTCCACGCGCATCGGAAGCACCTCCATGCCCCGCAGGAGCGGGTTGTTGGTGCGCGTCGGTTCACCTTCCAACTCCATGCGCTTCACCTTTTTCAGCAGGTGCTTGACGACCGTTCTGGCTTCCATTCGTGCCAGGTGCGAACCGAGGCAGGTGTGCGGACCAAAGCCGAAGGCGATGTGGTCGATGGGATTGCGATCGGCCAGGAATGCATCGGCTGCCTCGTACTTCTCCGGATCCCGGTTGGCCGACCCGTAGAGCAGCATCACCTTGGCGCCCTGGGGAATGGTCACCCCCGCGACCTCGATGGCGGCGCGCGTGTTGCGGAAAAAGCCCTGGATGGGCGCATCGTAGCGCAGGCCTTCCTCGACCAGACTGTTGATCAGTGAAGGGTCCCCGACGACCCGATTCCATTGGCTGGGCTCGCGCATGAGGTGATAGGCCGTATTCGAGATCAGATTGGTCGTGGTTTCGTTGCCTGCCACCAAAAGCAGAACGCAGAAAGATACGATCTCGGCGTCCCCCAGGGACTCCCCCTCTTCGCTTGGTCGGATCAGCAAGCTGATCAGATCCGTGCGCTCGTCTGCGCTTGGGCGCCGCTCGGCGATCACGTCGGCGAACCACATGGCGAACTCTACGATCGTCCGCTCGACCGCCATGCGCTCGTCCGGCGTGGCATCGACTGCCCCACCGAGGGCTTCGACGGTTTTGTCGCTCCAGCGCTTGAAGTCGGCGCGGCGCTCCATTGGAATGTCCATCATCTCGGCCACGACCTGCACGGGTAGCGGTCCGGCAAGTTCTTCCACCATGTTCACTGTCCGCGTGCCCACGAGGCGGTCCACCATCTCGCTGGCGATCTGGTCGATTCGATCCGCCCACTGTGAGAGTGCGCGGGGCGTGAAGCGGCCCGCCGCGATCCGTCGAAGTCGAGTGTGCTGAGGCGGATCGTAGGCGATCATCATCGGCACCGGCCGCCGCTCATAGCCCACACCTTCAGTCGACGAGAATACCTCGAAATTTGCGAGGCTAGCGCGCACGTCGGCGTAGCGACTCAGGACATAGATATCCCGCTTGGCACAGTAGTAACACGGGGCATTCTCACGCAGCCACGTGTAGTGGGGGTAGGGGTGACGGATGATCGCCGGGTCGAACGGGTCGTAGGTGTTGGGACCGACCATGGCCAGGAGCCTACCGCGTCTTGCCCTCATGAACAGTCGCGGAACGGGCCCGGTACTTAGCCTGAATCCACCAGCAGCGCGGCCAACCGCTTTCGGAATGCACGCGTGGCGGCTGGACCGCGCTGGCTGCCGCTGCTTGCCCGGATCAGATCGCCGAAGATGGCTTCGCCGAGCAGGGCCACGGCCACGAGCTGTGAGCGAAACTCGGTGTCTTCGTATGGGATCTCACGGTCTGGTTGCGCGTTCGTGCGACTGGCGTGGGCCAGCTCGATCATGGCTTTCAGCGGGTGGGCCTGGGCTGCGGCTGGGCGGGTCTCGGGCGTCATGCCGGACAGGGCGAGCCAGGCGATCAAGCGGGCGTTGCCCTCGGCCCCATAGAAATCGGCGATGAGGTCGAAGAGCTCTTCGCGGTCCCGTCCGCGCTCAGCCAGGACGGACGTCATGCGCTCGTTGAGTCGCATGGTGGCTCGCTCAACGACGGCCCCGACCAGGTGCTCCCGAGTCCCGAAGTGGTGGAGAATTGCCTGGTGGGAGATCCCCAGCTCGGCGGCGAGTTCCGTGAGCCGGAGGCGTTCCGGCCCCACCTCGGCGAGCCGCCGCTGGGCGGCTTCGAGGATGCGAGCGCGCGCCTCATCGGCCGGCAGTCGCCGGCGGGGCGGGCGCGGGGGTGGTCGTCGTGCCATCGGTTCGCTTGCTCGATACTGCGTCGAGACAAGCGACTTGACCAGCTTTGATTCTTACTTACAATAAAGTAAGTAAGAGGAGGACGACATGACCGAAGCCGAGGGGAGCACCTTCGTGGGGCGAGCACCCGTAACCGCTTTTGACCTCGAGCGATCGCGGGTCCTGCTGTCCGATCGGGGAATCGATCCGGACCGTCTGCTCGGCCAGGATGCCTTCGGAAATGCTGTGACAGCGGCGGGCTTGCACGGCCTGTTGGGTCGGGTCGCCGCGAGTGAAAAGGCGGGTCAGGACCCGATCTACGCCCTCGCCCGGCTGGCGCTTGTGTCGGGCCTGCCGGACGAGGTCGGGGAGACCCTGTTCCTGGCCTACAACCAGCAGTCGGCCGAGGAGGCGGGTCACGGTGACAAGGTGTTTGGAAATGCGTACTTCGCCCTTGGGGGGGCTGCTCCTGAGTTGGCCTGGAGCGTGGTCGGAAACCCCGGGACGGAGTTCCTGCGTCCCCAGGACGACGTCCATCTCAACCGCGAGCTGCTCCGCACGACCGCGGCCGCCGTGGGAGGCGTGGAGGTTGTGGCGTTGCAGCGGGCTTTCCCGGCACTGCTATCGCTGTGCGCCGGTTGGAGTCACCCGGTGGCCCGAGATTTGGTGCACCAGATCAACGATGTGGTGCGGCCCGAGGAAGCGCGCCACGTGTTGATATGGCGCTACCTCTTTCACACGATTGTCGTTCCCGAGGGAGAAGCCGCGATCAACGCCTATTTCGAGCACACCAACCGCGGGCGCGGGGCCGTGGCCGCTGAACAGCTCGATCGAGATGCGTTCGTGCGCTTGGTCGGCAATCGTGCTCCCGAACCGTCCCAGCTGGTCGGCAAGGAGCGGGCGCTGATTTCTTAGGAGGAGCTTGATGGACTACCGTTCGGAGGTACTGGGCGCCCTGGACCCTGCCGGGACGAGCTTGGTGGTACCCGAAGTGTGGGAGGGCGTTCCCGGGACGTCCTTCGGAGGGTACGCGGTTGCTGCGTTGTTTGCGTCTGCACGGCTGCGTGCAGAGCAACCACGGCCGCTCAGCGTGCACGCCCGTTTTCACCGGCCGGTTCCGGTGACGCGTACGGTCGGCGTGCGTGTGGAGCGCGAGCGACGTGGGCGCATGGTGGAGGTCTTCTCTTCGCGCCTGGGCGACGGGGACCGACCGCTCGTATCCGCTTCGGTGGCCTTTGGCGCGCCCAGTCCCGTGACGGACCGATCACAGCCAGTCGAGCCGATGCTTCCGATCGACGATCCTGTGCCCGTCTTTGAAGTCACTGAAGCGCTCGGGGTGCGACCGGCGAATATGATGCGCCACGTCGGCTTTCGCACTTCGCGGAGGTTGCTCGAGGGAGGCGCTTCCGGGGACTGGCACTTGCTGGCCGACTGGCCCAGCCCCACGGAAGACTACGAGGATGGCTACGCGATCGCCGCGATCATGTGTATCGATGCCTTTCCTCCAGCCGCCAGTATGTTCGCCAATGGCTACACCATCACCGACCGCTGGCAGGTGATGCCGCGCAGCGTGGATGTCACCGCCTGGTTCTACGGCTCGCCTGCCACCGCGAGCCGCGCGGGGCGGTTGGACGTGCGTACATCGGTGGCGTCTACAGGCGCCGGTTTTGCGGTCGGTCGCACGCAGGTGTGGGCGGAGCAGTGCTTGGTCGCGGAGGGGATGAGCCAGGTTGTGCTGTTGCCGGCATCGGAGGCTTGAAGCACAAGTCAGGGAGCGGCTTTGCGGTCAGGGCAACTGGGCAATCGATCAGGGCTGCGATTGCGGACCCCAGCGCGACAGGGGTTTCAGGCGCCACAGACGTTCGGCGGGGAGCAACGATGCGAAGGCGACGCCGCTGAGCGGGTAGGGAAAGGCGATCGCCATGATGGCCAGCACGCCCCAGTGGAACGCGAGTGCGGAGATCGTCCACAGGGCCGCAAGCCGTCTGCCCATGAGCGCTGCAGGGGCGCCCAGCTCGATGACCATGGTGGCCCAGCCGATGATGGGGAACGGCCAGCCGAACTGGACCAACCACGCCCCCAGGGGCGAGTACACGGATCCCACCTGGATCTTCCGGACCGCGTCGTAGGCGATGTAGTTGCGGAGGATGTTGCCCTCCATCCAGGCGCCGCCGCTCACCTTGAGTTTCGCGATGCCCGCCAGCATGTAGGTCACAACCGTGATCGCCGACAGGACCTTGAGCGGAAACCCGAAGTGCCCGGCATCCTGCGGGGGCGCCCGCTGCGACCGGCCACTGAGGGTTTCCGCCGCCGCCGGTAGAAATCCCAGATAGAGCGCATGCAGTGCGACGAGGTTTTCGTTATGAAACACCATGGCCCAGCTGTTGCGGTAGCTCGTCACCCACATGAACAGCAGACCAAAAGCCGGACCGCAGATCCGAAAACGGAAACCGACTGTAAACGCGACAGCCAGCCCCAGGCACAATGCGAACAATCCGAGTGTCACCAGCCCAGGCAGGGGCTGTGGGAGCCACGAGCACAGACCGATGGGCTCGAAGCGGGCAGGATCGAAGTTGCGAAAGTCAGCCAGCACCGGCGCGCGTACCACCAGATATACGCAGCAGTAGGCGCCGACGAGAGCCCGCACGGTCGCTAGCCGCAGGGCTGGTGCGGGGGCGAACAGGACCGCGTGGAGGCGTCCCAGCATGGTCATGGCGCTT
Source organism: Myxococcales bacterium (assembly GCA_028817905.1). Lineage (GTDB taxonomy): Bacteria > Myxococcota_A > Polyangia > Polyangiales > JAFGIB01 > JAPPOR01. The sequence goes on along the minus strand of JAPPOR010000771.1, from coordinate 18,843 downwards.
TGCGCCCAGGGATCGGGCAGCGGGCAAACACCTTGCGGCCGCGCGCATCCCGGTGCCCGGCGAGGAAGGCCACCGAGTCGACGCGTTGTCGTTGAAGTTGCACGACAACGGCCGAGGCGAGCTGGGGATCGGCGCGCTCGCGCACCCGAAGCGCGATCGCCGCGCACAGTTTGCGGGCGGCTTTGCGGCCCCGGTTGAGCGCCGTATTGAGCGTCTTCACTGCCTGCATGGCTTCGCTGTTGGCGACGTAGCTGGGTGCGAGCGGAAGCTCCGTACCCTGTCGATCAAGCGCAAGCGCGCTCCCGACCCAGGACCGCTTTCCCCGGTCGCGGCTGAACATCGGATAGGTGGAGAGCGGATAGCTGTCTTCGCCCGGTGGCAGGAATGCCGGGTAGGCGGTGGCGGCTACAAACAGACCGCCCAGAAGATATGCGCGCAGGGTTTCCATCTAGCTAGCTAGGCGAGGACGCCCCGGTGTCCCATCTGTTCTATTTGGGCGGCATGCGCAGGGCACCGTCTAGGCGGATCGTCTCGCCGTTCAGGTAGCCGTTCTCGATCAGGTGAACCGCGAGTTTGGCGAAGTCTGCGGGGGCGCCAAGACGTTGGGGGAACGGGATCCCGGCTGCCAGTGCCTGGCGGGCTTCCTCCGGAAGCAGTGCCAGCATGGGCGTGTCGAAGGTGCCAGGTGCGATGGCCAACACACGGATGCCTGCCTTGGCCAGGTCCCGTGCCGCAGGCAGCGTCAACCCCGCGACGCCGGCCTTGGATGCCGCGTAGGCGGCCTGTCCGATCTGACCGTCGAAAGCGGCAATCGAGGCAGTGTTGACCACGACTCCGCGTTCCCCATCGGCGAGCGGATTGTTCTTTGTCATCGCAGCCGCGCACAGGCGCATGACGTTGAAGGTTCCAATCAGGTTGACCTGGATGATCTTCGCGAAGGCGTCCAGTGGATGCGCCATGCCGTCCTTGTTGACGGTGCGGGTCGCCCAGGCGATTCCGGCACAGCTTACCGCTGCACGCAGTGGACCGAGTTGTTCGGCCTTTTCGATCGCTGCGCCGATGTCCTCTTCCGAGGTCACGTCCGCTTGGACGAACACCGCCGCGTCTCCGAGCTCGCTTGCGAGCGCCTGTCCCTTGTCGGCGTTCATGTCGACCAGGGCGACCCGCCCTCCGCGCTCGACGATCGCCCTGGCGGTGGCCTCCCCGAGGCCTGAGGCACCACCCGTCACAAGCGCGGAGTTCCCTTCGATAAGCATACCTTGTCCTCCTGCCCCTGCGCTCAACGGATCGCAGCAGCCGCTAGCCCGGACCATTCATGACTTCGACATCGGATCTCGCAGGGACTCGAAGCCGAAGTCATGAATGATCCGGGTTGGCCTGGAGGGGTAGCACGTTTCTCGTGCAAGCGGACCCTCGTCGAACGAAACGGCCGGTGGCTTCGCTGGCCAAGCAGCTATTTCGACAGGGCCTGCTCCGCTTCCTCGGTCGTGGCCGTCATTCCCAGGGACTGCGCTTCGCTGAGTGCTCGTTCGAATAGCTCGCGGGCAACGGCACGGCGGCCCGCGCCCAGGCGGAGCCTGGCCAGCGCCATCAAGGAGCGGACGACGCCTGCTCGATATCCCATGGACTCGTTGTGCTCAATTGCGCGCTCGAGGTGCTCGCTGGCCGGTTCAGGCCGCGCCAAAGTGATCTCGAGCAACCCGAGAAAATGGCAAACGGATCCGAGATAGAAGCCGAGCGCATCCGGGGTATTGAAACCCGCGTAGGGTGTCAGCAGTGCCAACAGCTGCTCACTGCGCGGCTGGTCGTCAACGGCCGCTGCGCATATCGACAAGCTCGCAAGGCGGTGCAGATACGACGCATCACGGGGGTAGTCACTGGGGTCGCCCACGTGGGGCAGCTGGGCCTGCACGAAGCTGATATCGCCGGCCTGGGCGGCCAGCCACAGTGTACTCGCCACGTAGGCGGGGGTGGCGTTGGGCACCTCGCTGAGCGCCCGGCGCGTGCGCCGGGTGAACACGGCCTTGGACCCCTTGCGCTCGACCTCCAGATGCAGGTTCTGCATCCCGAGAAAGAAGTCGGCGTAGGCGACCCCGGCACGCCTGGCCTGCTTGTGAAGCGCCTTGTAGCGTGCGGCCGCCTGGTCGAAATTGCCGTCCTGGAATGCACGCTGCGCCCGCAGGCGCTCGCAGTAGAAGGTCGCCTCCGGCCACTGCGGTCCGGGGATCGCGGCGGCCACTTCGTCTAGGGTCGCGTCCGCTTCGGCGATCTGTCCCGCGAGCAGGTGGGCCATGAAGCGTGCGCTGCGGGCATCGGCCCGGTGGCGGTTGCGAGGTCGCGCGGCCTGCAGTGCCAACATCTGGTCGGCCAGCGCCAATACTGCGTCGATGTCGTCGGGGCCGCTGAGGGAAAAGAGCCTGGCCCGCAGGGCCTCGAAGCGTGCGTCTTCGTCTCCGCGTTCCTCGGCGAGGGCGAGCGCCCGCGTGCTGTACGCTTTGCTGCGGGCCAGGTCGGGCCCGTATGGTGGGAGCCAGGACAGCTGGGACAGGGCGCTTCCGCGCACGGCCGCTTCGGAGGCTTTGGCACCCTGCACAACTGTCTCCAGTGCTTGTCGCGACACATCGTCCGGAACCATCGCCATCGCCACAGTGGGCCGGCGCAAGTGGGTTGCGGCGACCACCAGGTCATAGAGCTGGTGCTGCAGCCCCAGCTCTATTACGCGCCTACTGGCCTCCATCGCCTTGATAATGCGCCCCGCCGAGCGCTGCGCGACTGCGAGCGACAGCAGCAGCTGCGCGCGCGTCCGCGGTTCCGCCGTGCCGCCGAAGGCCTGCGCTTCCAGGGCCCATCTGAAGTAGCCGGCGGCGTCTTCAAAAGCATAGGCTCGCATGGCGGCGTCGCCCGCTTTGCTCGCATGCTGGACGACCGCAGCGTGGTCCCCGGCTGGCAGTGACAAATAGTAGTGGCGAGCGATCTCACCGAGGTGCGGCACGGTGCTTGGGCGCGTCTCGAGCAAGCGTCCTATCATGCGGTGCGTGGTGACCCGCTGCGTGGGAGGCAGGTCGTCGTACAGGGTCGACCGAAACAAGGAGTGAACAAAGCGAAAGGTATGCGGTGCTTCGCTGATCAGCTGGCCTTCCTCGATCGCGGGTTCCAGCCGTTCCAGCAGGGCGTCAGGCTCGAGCTCGGTGAGGGTAGCGAGCAGCGAGAGATCGAAGCTTTCTCCGATGACCGCCGCCCGCGAGAGCAGTTCGGTGACCTGGCTCGGGAGGCGCCGAATGCGTTCGCGTAGAAGATCGCGCGCCAACTCCGGTACACTCACCGCTTCCGGCGGTAGCTCCGCTAGCGCAGTGTCTCCGTGCTCTAAGGTTAGCGCACGGACTACCTCCAGCACGAACAGCGGAACTCCGCCCGCTGCCCGGCGAATTGCCTGGGCCAGATCAGATGAAGGCCTTCGTCCGCTGACGGCTTCGACGAGCTCGGCAACCTGGTCGGCGTCCAGGGTTCCGAGCGGGAAGCTGTGGGCACCGCGCATCAGGTTTAGCCAACGCTGGCCGCTACCACCGCGTGGACGCTCCGTGTTCCGCATGGTCAGTGCAACGCATAGCCGCATGTCGCTCAGCTCGGGAGCGAGGAAGCTCAGCAGCCGAAAAGTGCTCGCGTCGGCCCAGTGCAGGTCATCCAGCACCAGCAGCGTCGGGTGCTCGGCTGCCAGGTCGGCGAGCACTTTGGAAGCTTGCTCGATCAAGCGGAACCGCCGGCCGAGATCTTCGGTCGGGGGGTTCTGCGCGGTTGCCTCCGAATCCGCTTCGGCGTCGTGGTTCGTCAGCGCCCGCGCGCGCGCTGCGATCTCCGGGTAGTCACCCGCGACGCCCGAGAGTGCGGCTATGATGGGCCATAGGGGCGGCGAAGCTTCCTCCGGGCAGCGTGCAACCAAAGCCAGCACCCCCAACCCGGGGGCCACCCGTGCCAGCTCATCCACGATTCGGGTTTTGCCGATGCCAGGTTCCCCTGTCACGAGGCACAAACTCCCGCGGCCCGCGGCTGCGCCTTTGACGTGTTGGGTCAGGGCGCGCAGCGCTGGCGCGCGCCCCACGAGCGCCGGCCGCCTGGGCTTGCTGTCGTCGCTGGGAGCGGGGCTGACCGCAGGTAGTTCCCCGGAGGTGACCTTGGCGACAAAGCGGTACCCACGCCCATGAACGGTTTCGATCGGGGTCTTCTCGCCCCGGCGCTGTCCCACGGCGCGTCGGATGTGGCTCACGCTCCAGGTGATCACCGCTTCATTGACGAACTCGTCGCGCCACAGCTCGTCTAGGAGCTCGTTTTTGGAAACCATGCGCCCGCGGTGCTCCACGAGATAGCGGAGCACGTCCAGCACCTTGGGCTGCAGTGCGAGGGCCCGGTCGCCGCGCTTCAGGCAGAAGGCGTCCAGATCGAGCTCGAAATCGCCAAACCGATACCAAACCACGTGGTTACCCTAGCTCGCAATCCCACTGTCGAGGCCAGCTACCTGGCCAATACGGCAATATCCAAAGAAAACGCAAAGGATTCGAGGCGTGTGGCGTCGCAGGATGCATGGTGCGTGACTGGCGTAGCACACCACACACTCTCTAGCGCCACCACGCACTCCGTAAGTATGGGGTGATCGCGGCGGGTCCACCTTCCCCACACAAGGTGGGCCCGCCTGCGGTCTATTCGGGGTGACGGGCAAGTGCTCGATATCCAACGAAATCCCATTCCAAAGAATACGCCAAGGATTCGCCCTCATGGGCTGACGCAGGATGGGCGTGCGTGTGCACGTCGCACTAACTCTTCGGACACCCACCCGCGCGTGCACGCGTCGTGTGTGTAGGGTGATCGGGGCGGGGCCACCGGTAGTAGAGGTGGACCCGCCTCGGTCGCAGGCCACCGCGCCCGCGCGGGCACGTGGGCGGCTCCACTGGCCGCGCAACTGCTGGGCTTCGCGGAGGTTTTGGTTCTGGATCGCGTCACCAAGGTGATCCCGTCCAGCCGCGTGTCCATCTGGGTTGCCATGCGCAGCGTGTGCGCACCGGCAGGGATTCGCTTCCGCCTTCCGCCACCATCTCGCTTGCGGGCGCTCTGGGCGGTAGGATCGCTTGTCCGGGCGCGCCGTATTCGTTGGAAGCGCGAAACGGACCGGTAGTTCTTCCCGTATATCGACTCGCATCCGTCTCAATCCCTCTACGGCGGTTGTGATTCTGCCGTTTCGGGCTACACCTCCCCGCGTCCCCATGCCTTCGCTTCGTTCGCTGTCTGCCCAGATGCCAAACATTCCCGTGACCTATCTCGGCTCGCAGGCGCGTGCCATGGTGGGTCGCTCCGGCGCTTGCATGGGAGCCGTTGGGCTGGTCCTGGTTGCATGTTCACCCCACGACGTCGTGCAGGATCCCAAGCCTCCCATCGCACTGCCAGACAGCTTTGGCGAGGAGAACCCGCAGGTTGCACCGGCAAAGGCATCGGCTGCAAAAGGTTCTGATCGCTGGTGGGCCGCCTTTGAGGATCCTGGACTTACCCACTTGGTCGATCTGGCGTTTGAGGGCAGCTTCGACCTGCAGGCGGCCTGGGCGCGCTTGTCCCAGGCCTATGCCAACGCCGACATCGCCGGTGCTCCGCGCTTTCCCACCCTTGGGCTTTCGGCTGGCGCTGCGCGGAATTTCACACCGGCCCGCAATCCGCGTTCACTCATCACAGGTAGCCACGTGAACTCGGCGTCCGCGTCGCTCAACGCTGGGTATGAGCTCGATCTTTGGGCCAAGCTCGGGTCGGGTGCCAAGGCCGCCGAACTCGATCGTGTGGCCGCCTTCGACACCGTTCAGGCCATGGCGATGACCCTGTCGGCCGAGGTTGCCGAGGCCTGGTATGACTTGGTCGCCTCACGCGCGCGCCGCAAGGTCCTGGTTTCCCAGCTCGAGACCAACCGAACCTTCGTCGAACTGCTGGAGCTGCGCTTTGCCCAGGGCCAAGCCAGCCCGGTCGAGGTGAATCAGCAGCGCCAGCAGGTGCTGGGCAACCACGCGGCGCTGGAGCAACAGGCGGCCGCCGAGCACGTGCTCTTGCACCGAATCGCTCTGTTGCTTGGGCGCGTGCCGGAGCGGCTCGACGTGGGCCACCGCGACCAGTTGCCTGGCTTGCCCGCTCTTCCCGAGGCGGGAGTGCCGAGCGATCTACTCAAGCGGCGTCCAGATCTGCGCGCGGCTCAGCGGCGCGTTGAGGCGGCGGACCACCGGATCGCGGTGGCGGTTGCCGACCGCTACCCCAGCATCTCGCTATCCGGCGCGATCAGCAGCGAGCCGAGCGACTTCAACAATATGCTCCTCGATCCGCTCTGGAACCTGGCTGCCAATCTGGCGCTGCCGATCATTGACGGTGGGCGTCGGCGCGCCGAAGTGGACCGACGGCGCGCAATGATGGCCGAGGCAGTTGCGGACTATGGCAACGCGGTTCTTGGGGCGCTGATCGAAGTCGAGAACGCCTTGGTTCAGGAGCGCCAGCAGCACGCCACCATCACCCACGTCGAAGAGCGTTTGGCCGTCTCGACACGTACGCTCGAGCAGGCGCGCCAGCGCTACGGTCAGGGGCTGTCCGATTTCCTGACCGTACTGACCGCGTTGCGATCGCAGCAGGAAGTGGAGCTCTCCTTGCTCGACGCCCGCCGTCAGCTCCTATCCCATCGGATTCAGTTGTGTCGTGCCCTCGGAGGCACATGGTCCGAGCGGCTTCAGGCGCCGCCGGCGCAGGAGTCCTCGTGAGCAAACTGCGAAACGTCTTGAGGGCCGCCCTCCCTCTTGTGGTGCTGGTGGTCAGCGCGTTCTTTGCGAACTGGCTCTTCAACGAGCAACCGCAGCCCAGAAAAAAGCCGCGGGATGATCGGGGGATGCTGGTGGAGGTCCTCAAGGTGCGCCCAGCGCGCCACAACGTGGTCGTCGACGTCAGTGGGACCACAACGGCTGCCTATGAAATGGACCTTGCCGCCGAGATCTCGGGCAGGGTGATCTGGAAGAACCCCGAGTTGACGACCGGTGGTCTCGTGCGTGAGGGGGAGCCACTCCTCAAGATCGATCCGCGCGACTACAAAATAGCCCTAGAGCAGCAGCAGGCGGCCGTTGAGCGGGCGCGGGCCGAAATGGAGATCGAACTGGGTCGCAAGGCCGTGGCCGAACGCGAGTGGCAGCTGTTTGGGGAGAAGGTCGAGGGCAGCAGCAAGTTGGCGACGCGTGAGCCGCAGCTGAGGTCGGTCGAGTTGGGGGTGCGTACAGCCGAGAGCAGTCGCGCGCAGGCCAAGCTGCGCCTCGATCGCGCGACCTTGCGGGCGCCTTTCAACGCGGTGGTGCGCACCAACATGACCGAGGAAGGCACCATGGTGGCTGCCGGTGCGCCCCTGGCGCGGATCGTCGGCACTGACGTGTTCATGGTGGTTGCCAGTCTGCCGGTCGAGGATCTCGCGTGGCTCAAAGTGCCCGGCGTCAACGTACCAGTGGCAGCCCGGTCGGAATTGAGGAAGGCTCTGAGCGCGGATGACCCCGACGCGGCCCTTGCGAGCCTGACGACGGTTGTGCGCGTGAGGCAGGAGGCCGGGGGGAATCACATCGAACGGTCCGGCTTCATCACGCGCTTATTGGGCGATCTGGATCCGGCAGGGCGGATGGCCCGCGTGCTGATCGCAGTCATCGACCCTATGGGCCTTAAGCGCCGAGACAAGCCTGCAGGCGTCGCGGGCTTACCTCTCTTGCTCGGCGCCTATGTGAACGTCGAACTGTTCGGCGGATCCATCGACGACGCCTACGAGCTCCCCCGCCTGGCGCTACGCGATGGGGACAAAGTGTACCTGGTCAATGCGCGCGATCGGCTGGAGATTCGGCCGGTGGTGGTGGTGCGCAGGCGCGCGGAGAGTGTTCTGGTCAAGGGCGGTCTACAACCGGGGGAGCGAGTGATCACGAGCGCGGTGCCCTCGCCATTGTCCGGCATGGAATTGCGGGTGGCGCAGCCGGTCAGGGCTGCGCGGGGCGGCGTGAAGACCGCTACCAAGCATGACTCGGATGGGGAGGCGACCGGTAGTGCGGCGGCCAAGGGCCGGTCGCGACCGCGCGAGGCTGTGCAGTGAGCAACGCGGGCAAGCTTTCGGGCGTGCTCGCCTGGATGGCGCGGAACTCGGTCGCCAGCAACCTGCTGATGGCCGTCCTGATCGGCGGCGGCCTCATGGTGCTGCCGAGCGTGAAACGCGAGGTATTCCCCGAGTTCGACCTGGACATGGTGACGGTCAGCATCCCGTATCCGGGTGCCAGTCCCGCCGAAGTGGAGCAGGGGGCCGTTCTGGCGGTTGAGGAGGCTGTCCGAGGGCTCGACGGGGTCAAGGAGGTTCGCGCGACGGCGAACGAGAACATCGGCGTTGTCATCGTCGAGCTGTTGCGTGGCACGAACGGCAACAAGGCCCTGGCGGACGTCAAGAGTGCTGTCGATCGGATCGCGTCTTTCCCGGCAGATGCGGAGCGGCCGGTCGTGAGTCTGGCGGCGGCCAAGCGCGACGTGTTGTCGTTGATCCTCTACGGCGATACGAGTGAGACCGAGCTGCGGAGACTTGCCGAGCAGGCGCGCGACGGTCTCATGCAACATCCAGAGATCACCCTTGCCGAACTCTACAGTGGCCGCCCCCTCGAGATCAGCATTGAAGTGCCCCAGGAGAAACTGCGGCGCCATGGACTGACCCTCGAGCAGGTGGCGATGGCGGTGCGAAACGCCGCGGTGGAGTTGCCCGGCGGGGGGGTCAAGACCCGGCGTGGCGAGGTGTTGCTGCGGGTAGCGGAGCGGCGTGAGCTGGGGCCCGAGTTTGCAGACATCATTGTGGTCAGTCGCCCCGACGGGACCCACGTGCGCCTTGCAGACCTGGCTGACATCGAGGATGCGTTCGCCGAGACCGACCAGGAGATGACCTTCGACGGCAAGCCTGCGATTCGAATCCGAGTCTATCGGGTGGGGGACGAGGGGCCCATCGGTGTATCGCGGGCCGTCCATGAATACATGTCAGCGAATACGCAGTTGCTGCCTGAAGGCATCCAGATGGCCGTGTGGGACGACCGCTCCGAAATGTATCGGGGCCGGATGGATCTGCTGCGCCGCAACTCGATCCTGGGGCTGATACTTGTGATCGGCGTGCTCGGACTGTTCCTGCAGGTCCGGCTCGCGTTCTGGGTCACGATGGGCATCCCGATCTCGTTCATCGGTTCGCTGCTGTTTCTTCCGCTTGTAGACGTATCGATCAACATGATCTCGCTGTTTGCGTTCATTGTGACGCTCGGGATGGTGGTGGACGACGCGATCATCGTGGGGGAGGCGGTCTTCAAGCAGCAGCGCGACGGGCACGGCCTTTTGGAGGCGGCGGTGCGTGGTGTTCGCGAAGTGGCCGTGCCCGTAACCTTTTCGATTCTGACCACGATCATCGCCTTCTTGCCCCTGCTGTTCGTTCCGGGGACCGCTGGTAAGTTCTTTCGCAACATCCCGCTGGTCGTGATCTCGGTGTTGGCGATTTCGCTGATCGAGTCAGTCTTCGTTCTGCCGGCTCACCTGGCGGAGAAGAAACACCTGCTAACCGACCTGTTGTCCGCGCCGTTCCGGTTCGTGGACGCGCTGGTCTCCCTGGTGGCGCCCGGGCGCACCTTTACGGAGCTCGCGCATGCGCAACAGCAGCGCTTCAGCCGCGGCCTCGAGTGGTTCGTCGATCATATCTACGGGCGTGCTTTGGGCGCGTGTCTCGCCTGGCGATACCTGACGGCTGCGGTCTGTATTGGATTGCTGCTGATGACTTTCGGGGTGGTGGCGGGTGGGCACGTGAAATTCACGTTTCTACCCAAGATAGATGGGGACGTGATCGCCGGACGAATTGAGATGCCGGTTGGCACGCCGGTGGAGGTCACTCGTCGCCACCAGCGGCACATGATCCAGGTCGCCCAGGAGTTGCTAGCCGAGCACGGGAGCCCCGAGCGCCTTTCACGTGGGCTGTTTGCGGAGATCGGGGGGCCGGGGTTTCGTGCTTCTACGGCGACCTCGGCGCAGGGCGGGCTCGGTGGGCACGTGGCCGACGTCATGCTTTTCTTGGTGCCCAGCGACGAGCGCGACTTTGCCAGTGGTGACCTGGCCCGCGAGTGGCGGGAGCGGGTGGGTGACATTCCCGGCGTGGAGAGCATCAGCTTTCGGTTTTCGACCGGGCGCAGCAGCAACCCGATTCAGGTTCGCCTGAGCCATCCGGACCCGCCGACCCTGGAGGCGGCCGCCGTACGTCTGGCCGACAAGATTCGGTCCTACAGCGGGACATACGACGTGCAGGACGGTGCACCCCGAGGAAAGGAGCAGCTTGATCTCAAGCTGCGCCCGGAGGCACGCAGCTTGGGCCTCACGCAAGTCGATCTGGCGCGGCAAGTTCGTTCGGCGTTCTTCGGTGCGGAGGCGTTGCGCCAGCAGCGCGGGCGTGACGAGGTGCGCGTGTTTGTGCGGCGCCCGCTTGCGGAACGCGACTCGGAAGCGCACATCGAGGGGCTCATGATTCGGACCCCGGAGGGTGGTGAGCTGCCGTTGGGGCAGGCTGCGACCGTCGAGCGCGGTCGCGCCTACACCCGCATCGAGCGAACCAACGGTCGGCGCACAGTTGATGTGATCTCTGACCTCGACGATTCGGTCGCCAACGCTGCCGAGATTCAGCGGGACCTGGAGGCGAACTTCATTCCTCAGCTATTGGCCGAGACCCCGCAGTTGACCTATTCGATGGAGGGCCAGGGCCGTGATCGGGCCGAGATGATGAGTGGTCTGGGGCGCGGCTTCATCGCGGCCGTGATCGCCATGTTCGCCCTTCTGGCGGTTGCGTTTCGGAGCTACTACCAGCCAATGATTGTGCTGCTAGCCATTCCGTTCGGAGTCATCGGAGCGGTCGCTGGCCACGTCGTGATGGGATACTCGCTCAGTTTGATGACGATGTTCGGGGTCGTGGCGCTTTCGGGCGTAGTGGTCAATGATTCGTTGGTCCTGGTGGTGGCAGTCAATCGCTTCCGGGAGGAGGGAATGAGCACGTGGGAAGCGGTGAACGCCGGCGGAAGAAGGCGTTTTCGGCCCATTCTGCTCACGTCGCTCACGACGTTCTTCGGTCTTGTTCCGATGATCACGGAGACCTCGACGCAGGCGCGCTTCCTGATCCCCATGGCGATCAGCCTGGGGTTTGGGGTCCTGTTCGCTACCTTTGTGATTCTGGTGCTCGTACCATGTGCCTACTTGATACTCGATGACATCGGTGACTTGACGCGGCGCCTGCTCTACGGCACCGAAGCCTCACCGGGCGCGGCTGTCAATCCACGCGAAGCCTAGCCCGGATCATTCACGACTTCGACGCCGGATCGCGCAGGGATTAGGCTTCACAGGGCTTTCGACGACCGACGGGCATACTGCCTGTATTTCCTAGGGCGGCGAAAGTCCTGTGGAGTCGAAGGACAAGCGAGGCGGCGTCGAAGTCGCGAATGATCCGGGCTAGTCCCCTGTCGCAGTTCCTAGTCTATCTCGACGCGCTTTGGCCGCCGCTTGCGGCGTCGCGCCTACCGGAAGGGGGGCCGCGATCCACTTGCGAATTGACGAGTGATCCGCGAGCCCGGATGGCGAAAAAAGGTGTAGGGGTCGCTAGAAACCTTTTGATCCTGGTATCCGCGTGCTACAACTCCGCGCCCAACTGAGATTGCCGTGCACAGCACGTGGGAGGTACCTTGCGTTGAACACTCGAGGCAGACATCTACTCGTTGAATACTGTGGTTGTGACTTCAACGTTCTGGATGATCTCAAACGCATCGAGTCGCTCATGCGCGAGGCTGCCATTGCAGCCGGCACCACAGTAGTCTCCTGCGTGTTCCAGCCGTTCGATCCCCAGGGGGTGACCGGTGTCGTAGTGGTCGAGGAGTCGCACCTATCGATCCATACCTGGCCGGAATATGGCTACGCCGCTGTGGACTTTTTTACATGTGGTGATGGAGTGCCTGAAGCGGCCCATCGTGTGTTGTTCGATGGTCTGCTCGCCCAGCGGGCTGAGAAGATGTACGTGGAGCGCGGGATGAGCCTCGACGGACCATCGATGCGCAAGCGCAGCCATACAACCGAGCACCGCGCACCGACCGCGGCTGTCGTAGGACGCCCGCCGCTGCGCGTTGTCACGCCGAGCTGAGGGTGAAGGGTGCCTTCACGACCGGAGCGTTCGCCCATGCCCATGTGGTTCGAGGAAACCTATAGAAGCCAGCTGCGCTTCGGACTGCGTGTGACCGCGTATCACTATCGTGGCCGCAGCGAATACCAGACCATCGACATCTTCGAGACGGAGACCTTTGGTCGCACCTTGGCGCTCGACAACGTCTTTCAGACAAGCGTTGGCGACGAGTACCAATATCACGAGATGCTCGTGCATCCGGCGCTGAGCACGGCTCCGAGCATCGAACGGGTACTGGTCATTGGCGGTGGTGATGGCGGTACGGTGCGTGAGGTACTTCGGTATCCCGAAGTGAAGCACGTCACCATGGTCGAGCTGGACCGTCAGGTTGTAGAGGCCTGCAAGCAGCACTTGCGCGAGTTTCAGGTGCCCTGGGACGACCCCCGCCTCGAGCTCGTCTTTCAAGATGGTGTGACCTATCTGCAGGCCTGCCAGGACCGTTTCGACGTCGTGCTCGTCGATGGCCCTGACCCCGTAGGTCCGGCCGAGGGTCTGTACCAGAGTCCATTCTATAGCAGTTGTCGCGAGTGCCTGCGTGCTGACGGCGTGTTTGCGGCCCAAGTCGAGGCGCCCCAGCTGATGCACGAGGACTTCACCCGGATCGTCAAGACCTTGCGCGGCGTCTTTCCGCGGGTCGATCCGTACTTTGGTCCTGTCCCGATCTACGTCTGTGGCAGCTGGGGCTTCGCCTATGCGACCAACAGCGGCGCCGACCCGCTGGCGGTTCGGCCCGAGCGAGCTGAGCTGGTCGAGCCTGTGTGTCGCCAGTGGAGCCGCGATATTCACCGCGCCGCGTTCGTCCAGTCGCCCCTCATTCGGCGGCGCTTGGTGGACTAGCTAGGAAAAGGGCGCCTGCCCTTTCCTAGATGGATACTGGTCAAGGTTAACCCCACAGGTAATACGAGTCTCGCACCAGGACATCGGTCGCGATCAGGGCGTTGACAACCATGTGGGCGACGATTGCGTCCGAAAGTCGGCCCCGGGCACGCTGGGCGATCGCGAATGCTAGGCCCGCGATCATGCCCGCCACGTAGGCTTGGTGCAGTGCGCCGAAGGCCAAGGAGGAGCCCAGCACGGCAACTGGCGTCCAGCGTTTGAAATCCACTTCTTCGAAGTTCGGTGCGATCAGGCGTCGTAGGAGGTAGCCGCGAAAGGCCAGCTCCTCTGCGATGGGTACGGTGATGCAGCTGCCCGTGACGCGAAAGGCGAGCCATCCGACGCGTTCGCCGGTGTTCATTTCCGAGAGTCCCTGACGCAGTGCCGCAGCAGCATCGGCAGCGCTGGCACCCGGGTCGGGGCTGGCCCATAGCCATACGGGATACAGCAGCAAACCGACTGCGGGCGCATGCCACGATGGAGGCCAGCTGGGGCGCGGCAGGGCCTTGCGGTTGACGAAGAGTGTGACGGCGACCGTGATGACCCCGAGCGGATAGGGTGCGTCGAAGTCAACGACGAACAAACCAGTAATCAGCTTGGTTGCGAGCAGCACCAAGAGCGGCATGAGATAGGTTGCTGTCGGGTTGTCCAGGCGCCGCGGTCGCTTTCTTGCCGGCCATCCCTCCGTGTCCCCTCGTTCGTTCTCTGTTGGCTGGGCGTGGGGCGCCGTGAGCTCTGGACTGCTGGTCTTCTGCGGCTCGGCCGCGAAGTAGCCAGTGCGGCGTGCGACTGCCACTGCGCCCAGGCCGATCGCACAGAACAGCAGCCAGCCGGCCTTGGAGTGAAAGCCGCCGAGTGCGACCCCCGGCGACATCCATATTCCGACGCCTATTAGCAACACGATCCGGACGGCGTTACCGATCCACACGGCCGTGATCGCGAGCGGCAGCAGCAGGTAGGCCCGTGGGAAGACCAGGTTTCTGCGTTCGACCCACAGATACGCGGACAGAAACACCGTGATCAGTCCGATGCCCTCGTAGCCCGAACACTCGGGCGAGATGAGCACATAGAACGTTTCCGTCCCAACAATCGCCTCTTCCGGGACGAAGACCAGTCGGTCCGAGAAGCGAGCCAGGAGGAATGCCACCAGGTGCATGGTCCACTCGCTGAGCAGGCCCCAGAGCTCTGCACTGAAGAGTCCCGCGAGAAAGGCCAGCACACCCGCTATCAGGCCCGCACTCAGCGGTCGCCACAGGCTGCGGGCGATGCTTCCTACGGCGTGCCAGGGCACGGCGATGAACACCGCGGATAGCAACATGGTGGTTGCCGAGAGCATCCATGCGCCGACCAGCTCGGTTCGGAGCCTGGCGCTTGGGTGGGTGACGAGGCCCGTGAGATACAGGACCAGCGGGAAGCTCGCCGCGTGTATCACGGCCATCGCAACGGGCGCGTGTGGCCGCCCGTGGGAGCTCAGAATGCTCCCGAGCTCTGCCAACACGCGCCGCCCACCTACCACCAGTGTGGCTGTCGCGACGACCAGGAGCAGCGGAGCTGCGGTCCCCAAATGCGCAATCCCGGCGGCGATGCCTGGCTTTGCGAGCAAGGGCTGGGCATCGAAGAGATAGCTAATCACCATGTACTCGCCGAGCAGTACGGCCAGCACAACCAGGGGCCGTCGCAGCGGGCCCGCGGGGATCAAGCTGTCGGCGTCAAGCATCGGGCATTGTGCGGGTGACCCCGCCCTATCCCAAACAGGCTAGCGTATTTCTCGCTGGTGCGGCACTTTGGATGCCCGGGCTGGCGCCCCTCGCCCTACAGCGTAGTCGAGATTCCGCCGTCCACGGGAATCACTGTGCCGGTCACGTAGGCGCCCGCCTTGGAGCCGAAGTAGATCGCGATGCCCGCCATGTCCTCCGGCTTGCCAATGCGCTTGAGCGGACACGCCTCGGCGATCGCGTCGCCGAAGCTCTTGAGTGTCTGGGCCATCATCTTGCTTTCGAATGGGCCTGGAGCGATGGCGTTGACCGTGATGTGATCGGGGGCCAACCGCTTTGCCAGTACCCGCGTCAAGTGATGCACTCCGGCCTTGCTCGCCGAGTACGCGAATGTCTCCAGACCGGGTGCGTGTAGTCCGTCGATGGACCCGGTGTTGATGACACGGGCAGGGTCGTCGTGGGTTCCGGCGGCGCGCAGCAGCGGCAACAGCGACTGGGTCAGAAAGAAGACCGACTTGAGGTTCAGGTTCAGCACCTTGTCCCAGCCTGATTGCGGATACTCGTCGACAGGCGCTGCCCAGTTGGCGCCTGCGTTGTTGACCAGGATGTCGAGTTTTGTCTCCCGTTCGGCCAGGGTGCGGCTCAGCGCTTCGATCCCCTCGGGGGTGCCCAGGTCGGCTGCCAGAGGAACGCACGTTCCGCTCTTGCCAAGCTCGGTCGCAAGCGCCTCGCACGCCTCGGCCTTGCGCGAGACGATGTAGGTCTTGGCGCCTGCGGCGACGTAGCCGCGCGCAATCATCTCGCCGATCCCACGGCTTCCGCCTGTTATCAGGGCCACCTTGCCCTCGATCGAAAACAAATCCTTCATTCGCGCCGGCCTCCTTGCAGCTGGCGCACCCTAGCACGAGTGATCGGTCGCTCGCGCGCCCGCGCACAACTGTTTGACTCCGCAGCGCTTTCCCTCGAGCAGCGGACCGTTGGTGATGGACTGCGGGCTAGCCCGGAGCATTCATGACTACGCCGCCGCCTCGCTTGTCCCTCGACTCCACAGGACCTTCGCCGCGCTAGCGGAAGCGCTGCGGAGTCGAGCGGTTGTGCGAGGGCGTGCGGGTTGGTGAATGCTCCGGGGCTATTGAACCGCGGGTTTTCGTTCCGCTACGGCCGTCTCGGGGCGTTCCATCCAGGTCTTCGCCAAGCGGTACTGGCGCTCGTTCATGCGCAGCAGTCGTTGGGCCATCAAGCGGGCGGACAGCCATACACGCTCGTCCTCGTGCTCGAAGTCGATGCCCTTGCCCGAGCACCGCTCCATCCAGTGCATGGCCTCATGTATGATAAGCACGCGCCGGTGTGGCTCGGGCTGCAGGCGACTGATGACCAGCAGGGGGACGCGCGCGTCGTCCATGAGCCAGAATGGGAAGCTGCGCCGGTACTGCTCCGTGTTGCATGCGTACAACTTGCCGCCGGCGTTGACCGGGCGTCTACCGCACAGTTCGGTGAATTCCGACGGCATGCTGACCACGACCCGAATGCGATCGAACTGTTCGTCGCAGGTCGCTGACCATGGCAAGGCCGCGTGTCGCCACGACTGAACCGCGGCCTCGATCGCCACCAGATCGGGCTCGGCGGGGAGGGCGGCAGAGGGGGGGAGGCGAGCGGTACAGCCGGCCACCGAGATGAGCACGAGACTCAGAAACAGCTTGCTAGGCGTCCGACTCAGGGCATTCCTCCTCGCTCGAGCGCGCCTATGGCCGGGGGCCACCGGTCGCTCGTGGTGTTGGCCGGACCCTCTGGAAAGGGTGCTCCTGTCGGATCCGGGGCTTGCAGACGACGTACCGCCCAATCAAAAACGAACGGCCGGTAAGTCAGGTTCCTGAAGCCACTAACTACAGCATGGATCGAACGATCTGTTCGCGCCACGGCACCTTGTGCCCGCGGCTTCCGTAGCCCTTGGACGTCCCGTCGGTTCCCCCGCAAGGGCTGACCGTTTGGGTCGCCTCCATGACCGGTCGCGCAGGCTGATCGGGTCGTCCGGCGCCTCCCGGGGTGACCCGCCGGTGCCGCAAGGGGTCGCGACGACTTGACTGTGCCCGGAGGGAACCTTAAGTGACCTTCATGGCTCTCGAAACCGCCCTCCAACACCGTATTTCCGAGCTGGTCACCCAGAATCGCGTGCTGCTCTTCATGAAGGGGACGCGCCACTTTCCCCAGTGCGGGTTCTCGGCCACGGTCACCCAGATCCTCGACGGCCTGGTAAGCGACTACCAGACGGTGAATGTTCTCAAGGATCCCGACATCCGCCAGGGGATCAAGGAGTACTCGAACTGGCCGACGATTCCTCAGCTGTACGTCGACGGCAAGTTCGTTGGCGGCTGCGATATCATACGTGAAATGTACCTGGCGGGTGAGCTCCACGAGGTGTTGGGTGTTGCCGACGAGCTTGAGGCGCCCAAGGTCTCGCTGACACCTGCCGCCAGCGAGGCGTTCCGGGCTGCGGCAGGCGAAGATGCCGAAGAAGGCGGGCTGCGGATCGAGATCAATGGCCAGTTCGAATATGCCCTGAGCGTCGACACTCCCCAGCCGGGCGATTTCGTGGTCGAGGCAGACGGCCTCAAACTGCTGATCGATCGGGCCAGCGCCACCCGGGCCAATGGCATGAGCATCGACTATTCCGACGCCGGAGAGTCGGGCTTCAAGATCGACAACCCCAATGAGCCACCCCGGGTCAAACAGCTCTCCGTCCAAGAACTCGCCCAGATGCGCGAACGGGGCGAGGCGTTTGAGCTGATCGACGTCCGCACAGAGCAGGAGCACGGAACCGCGTCCATCGAGGGCGCGCGGCTCCTGGATGACGCCGGGCGTGGTGAACTGCTGCGCCTGGACAAGGACACGCCGCTCGTATTTCTGTGTCATCACGGCCAGCGCAGTCAGGCGGCGGCCGAGACGTTCCTGCAGCAGGGGTTCACGCGCGTGTTCAACGTACGCGGCGGCATTGACGCCTGGTCCCGCGAGGTGGACAGCAGCGTGCCGCGCTACTGAGGCGTTGCTCGCAGCGTTCACTTGGGCTCCTGGTTGGTTTGCGAGCCGTGTTCCCCGACGATCAGATGGCGGTAGGCTGGCCAGGCAAGCGCCAGGCCGACGGCCACCACAAGCAACACCACGGCCGGCACCCAGCGTCGGCGCGTCGTGCCTGGTGCTTCCTGCTCGGGACCTGTGACGGCGTCCGGAGCGAACGCCTCCAACCCCTTGAGCTTTGGAATCCGGGGGGGTGAGGGCAGGGATGAGAAGGGAGCCGTGGGAGCGTCGGATGGGAAAGTGCCCTGATCAGACAGCACCGGGCGACTCAGCCGCTGCGAGGGTTCGCGGTCAGAGCCGTCGTCTGCGGGCCGTTCCGCGTCGGTGGGGGCTTCATCCGGTTGGCCACTGCGCATCACCAGTTTGACGACTGGGCGGTCGCTCGTGGGTGCCTCTGCGCGCAGGCTGCGTGTCAGAAGGTTCACCATTTCGTGCAGGGGCGCCTCCTCCACCTGCTCGGCTAGGGACGCGGCGCCTTCCCCATGTCCAGCCCGTTGCCTCCGTGACCCCGGGCGCTCCGCTAGCGTGTCCCGAACCTCGCGCGCGGCTCGGGACGACTCACCGTGGCGGCTTGGGATGCGGGGTGGGGGAGTACTGTCCATTTTTACTTCTATTTTACAGCATCAAAAGAACCGGGCAATAGGCGTACGGCGGCTCAATGACGGCGGCATCGCTGGTGTTTGTGGGTCTATTGGGTTTATGAAGGGGCCCCATGCGTGCTTATCCGACCCTTGTGATGCTGGCTCGACCGCTGGTCCTCTCTCTTTCTTTCGCGGTCCCGACCCTCGGTCTGTTCGCGCGGACACCGGTACAAGCGCAGTCCCAGCCGGCGCAGTCATCTCCAGCCCAGCCGGCAGCCCAACCGCCAGCCCAACCGCCAGCCCAACCGCCAGCCCAGCACCAACCGCCGGCCCAGGGGCCCGCCGTGGCCGG
>JAPPOR010000019.1 GCA_028817905.1 Myxococcales bacterium | reverse complement strand
CCGCATCATCGAGTACAAGCGCTAGCGACCTTGAGTCAGTGCTTCGTGGGCGTCGGCCACCCTGATCGCGTTGCCCGTGAGTGCATGCGTCTCGACCAGGTCGCTAGCCGTTCCACTCGATGACGTGATCGGTGAGGGGCGCGCGCCGGATATTGGGTGGCGCCTGCTTGGGCTAGCCCAAAGGAAGCCTTGATCGAGTCCGAATAGGCAGCGCCTCCGGTGCGCCAAATGCCCGCGTAGCCGCGCGCGTGCAAGCACAGCAGGATGTTTTGCGCCGCAGCGCCGGCACCCACCACCTGCTCGATGCGTGGCACCTTGGGATGATCGACTAGCTTGGCGGCCACGACGACGATAAGCGGGGCGCGCAAGGGCTTCTGGCGCATCTTGGCGAGCTGTTCTAGACCGGCGGTCGGATCGCTTTCGGCCAAGTGTTTGGCCATCAAGTCCCCCAGGGCGTGGCGGGCCTGGCCCCGCACGAGAAAGAACCGATAGGGACGCAGCTGGCCATGGTCAGGTGCCCGCAGGGCGGCTTCAAATGCGAGCGAAAGCGTGGTTTCGTCCGGGGCTGGCTCGATCAACTTGGCGTTCGAGGCCCGTGTGGCGAGCTTTCGTGCGCGTCCATGGGCCCATCATATGGGGTACCGGCGCGCCCGCAAAGTATGAGATTCTCCTGCAATGTCGGATATGTAGATCGGTAGTATGGGTGCGCTTTCGGGCGCTGGACGTGTTAGATTTGCAGCGCTGGTCGCGGGGCGGCGCGCTCCGCTCGCCCGTCGTCCACCAAGGTTCTCCGCTTGCCCGCTGCCTCCCAAAACCACGCGTCCGGTGCCGTACTGCCGCCCGGGGCGCAGCTCGGCCGCTACGAGGTGCTCTCGAAGCTGGCTGCCGGCGGGATGGCGGTCGTGTACGCAGCCCGCCTGCATGGCATCGCCGGGTTCCAGCGCATGGTGGCGCTCAAGGTGCTGCACGCCAATTTGGCGCACGAAGAAGAATTCATCGCGATGTTCCTCGATGAGGCGCGCCTGGCCGCGCGCATTCGGCACCCCAACGTCGTCAGCACCATCGAGATCAGCGATTCGCTCGGCGCCGGCTACTACCTCGTGATGGAATACATCGAGGGCGATCATCTAGGGCGGTTGTTGGCCGCCGCCCATAAGGAAAGTGAGCGTTTGCCGGTGCCGATCGTCCTGCGGATCGTGACGGATGCCCTGGCAGGGTTGGCCGCCGCCCATGACTTGACGGATGACACCGGTCGGCGGGTCAATCTGGTCCACCGCGACGTCTCGCCGCACAACATCATGGTGGGCACGGACGGTGTGGCGCGGTTGACAGATTTTGGCGTGGCAAAGGCCGAAGATCGTAGGACGCATACGCGGGACGGTCAGGTAAAGGGCAAGCTCGCCTACATGGCACCTGAGCAGGCCAGCACGGGCCAGGCCGATCAGCGCTCGGACCTCTTCGCCATGGGCGTGATTCTGTGGGAGTGCTTGACGGGAAGGCGGCTGTTCCGAGCGGGCAACGCGGCCGCTACCCTCAATAAACTGATCAACGGGTCCATCCCTCCGCCATCGTCGATCGACTCCGGTTTGGAGCCCGTCGACGAGATTCTGCAGCGGGCGCTGCATCGCGAGCCAGAGAGTCGCTTTCAGGAAGCTGAGGCCTTTATCAGCGCGATCGAGCGGGCTGCTCCCGTGTTGGGGGGCATCGCCTCGCAGCGAGAGGTTGGCCGTATGGTCAAGCGGCTTGCGGAGGAGAAGCTCACGCGCGACCAACGGGTCATTCGCTCGGCTGAGCGAGTGGTGGACCGTTTGGCGGAGGGTGATGAGCTATCGTCCGAGCCTTCGGCCTCATCCCGCTCGGCGGCTTCCAGCTTGAGCCAGTCGGCCTCCCGGGCCACCGGGTCCTCGTCGCGTGCATCCGCAATCGACGGCGCCAGGATTCCAACCGGCAGCCATCGGTTTTCCCTACCGCCGCCTCCGCCAATGGGTCCTGTGAGAACACCCGCTGCGATGGGGTCGTCTGCGCGTGCTTCGCAGGCGGGACTTGTGCTGCGGTGGGGCGTGCTCGTCGCCGGGATCTTCGCATGTGCTGCGGTCGCCTGGCTGTCGGTTTCCCTGCAGGAGCGCGTCATCGTGACCCCGATCCCGGTGGACGGGCGGTCCGGAAGGATTGGCGCCGGCTTGTCATCCGAGTCGGAGGGATCGCGCGGCTGGGCGGAGTCGCTCGCCGCCCCGGCCCAAGCTCAGCCGCCTGACCTGCCGAGTCCAGAGCCGGTCGATCCCGTGACAAGTGCCCATGCAGCGGCTGCTACGGACGGGATTTCCGGGTCGATCGGTAAGCCATCTGACATGAACCGTGGTGGTGAAACCCTGGTGTCGGGGTCGGGTGAAGCCGGTGACGGTGCGGAAGTGGCTGCCATGGCGACTGCCTTCACTGATGAGGGCGCCCAGGAACCGGACTCGACGGGGTCGGCCGACGCGCCACTGGCTGAGGGTCCTGCTCCGATCACGAAAGCCCCGCCGCAATTGTCCGAAACAGGCACAGCCCGTCGCCGCCCAGGTGTGACGAGGCGCAAACGTTCCGCGCGCCGTGCTCCCAAGCGTTCCCGCGGCGCTACATCGGCGTTGCCTGTGCTCGACAACCCCTACGAGCGCTAGCCCGCATCCATCACCGCCCCGTGTGATGATCGTGCAAGTGATCGGCTTCGCAGGGCTTTCGGTGAAGGAGGGAATCCTCGCTGCATTTTCGACTGAAGCGAACGCCCTGCGGAGTCGGGCAGTTGTGCGAGGGCGCGTGAGTTGGTGATGGATGCGGGCTAGCTAGCGGGGGACACTTCACGCACTTCGCGGCACCTCGCGTGGTCTTCGATACCCGCGTTCAGCCGGTGTTTCCTGCGTCACCGAACGCGCCGGAAAGCCGATCATTCGCACCCCAAATGGTGTGCGCTGGTGATGGTTGCGGGCGAATCCCGCCATCGTCCCTGGCTTGAACACAGTATGCCACAGGCGGGGGCGGGGCCATCTTCCTGGCGTGGGAGCCCGGTTGTCGTGATATCCTTGGAAGAGACTTGTCTATGCAAGACGATTGGGAGGACAAGACAGTCGTCGCGGGGGATGTGCCCGTAGCTGAGGCACCCGATGGGAAGCGGGCACAGCTGGTAGTGCTGGCGGGGCCCAACGTCGGTGAAATGTACAGCCTCGAAGGCACCCACACCATGGGGCGGGGCCGCAACGCCGACTTGCGCATTCGTGGGGACGGTGTCTCCCGTCAACATCTGCGGTTTGTCGTCAACGGTGAGGAAGTTCGGTTGGAGGACTTGGGCTCTACCAACGGCTCCTTCGTGAACGGCGAGCGTGCCGACACTGTCACCCTGCGTGATGGCGACAAGATTCAGATCGGCAGCGCGACCATTCTGAAGTTCACCTACCAGGACAAGATGGAAGAGGACTTCCAGCGGCAGATGTACGAGTCGGCCTCACGTGACGGCCTGACCGGCATCTACAACAAGCGCTTCTTCCAGGAGCGGCTCGCGAACGAGGTCGCGTTCGCGGTGCGGCACCAGTCGAGCCTGTCGTTGCTCCTGTTCGACATCGACCACTTCAAGCGCATCAATGATTGCCACGGGCATCCGGCCGGCGACTATGTACTCGCCAGCCTTGCGGACATCGTCGTTCCCGTGATTCGGGGGGAGGACCTGTTTGCTCGCTACGGTGGCGAGGAGTTTGCGCTTCTGACGCGCGGCATCGACGCCGAAAGCGCTGCGGCGCTGGCCGAGCGGATCCGTCGGGCGATCGAGGGGTTTCCGTTCGTACATGAGGGCCAGGAGCTCAAGGTCACCACCAGCGTGGGTGTGGTCACCATGCCCCGCGAGGACATCAGCGGTGGAGATGACCTGATCGCAGCAGCGGACAAGGCCCTATACGAAGCCAAGCATTCCGGCCGCAACCGCGTGGTGGTAGCTTCCCTAGCGGCCGCCATGTCCAGCTAGCGACCTTGAGTCAGCCTTTCGTGGGCGTTTGCGTCAAGTTTGATCGCGTTGCCTTGGTTGGAGGCGTTTGGACAAGGTCGCTAGCTAGTACTTCTTGTCTGGCTCCGCGAGGTGGGCGCCGCAGTGGCGGCAGAAGCGTGAGTCCAGTTCGTGTCCCTGCTCTCCGCAGGCCGGGCATGCCCGATGGTCTCCGTGCATCGCTTCGTTGAGCTCGACCGACACGATGCCCGTGGGTACTGCGATCACGGCGTAGCCCAGGATCATGACCATCGCCGCCAGGGCCTGACCGAGAGGGGTATGGGGGTGAATGTCGCCGTAGCCCACGGTTGTCAAGGTTACGATGGCCCAGTAGACCCCCCGTGGGATGCTTGTGAAGCCATGCTTGGGCCCCTCGACGAGATACATGACGGCGCCCATGATGAAGACCAGCACGGTGATGCTACCGAGGAAGACCAGGATCTTCCGGCGGCTGCGCCGCAGGGCGGTCACCAGCACGTGGGCCTCACCCATGAACTGGGCGAGCTTGAGCACCCGGAAGATGCGCAGCAGGCGCAGCGACCTGATGACGATCAGCGAGTGCGCGCCCCCGAAGAACAGTCCTAGATAGGCGGGCGTGATCGACAGTAGGTCTACGATGCCATAGAAGCTGCGCGCATAGGCGAACGGGGATCGCACGACCCACAGCCGGATGGCGTATTCGAGCGAGAACAGGATCGTGAAAGTCCATTCCCCCGCTGCGAGCCAATCCCCATAGGTCTGGCGGGCTTCCTCCATGCTGTCGAGCATCACGATCAGGATGCTCATGCCGATCGCCCACAGCAGGGCTACGTCGAAGGCCCGGCCAGCGGTTGTCTCGGCCTCGAAGATGATGACGCGCAGGCGCGTTCGCAGCGCGTTCCCCGTGTGGGTGTGGGTGCCTGTGTCTGCGGACATGCCCGAGTAGGATACCTTTCCGCCGCTTTCGCGTACACCGATCGCCACAGGGGTTGGTCAGGCCCCTCGGCGTTCCTGTAGGATCAGTGGAATGCTGCGTGAAGGCGAGATCGTTGCCGGGCGCTACAAGCTCCACCGTCTGATCGGTGAAGGAGCCATGGGCGAGGTGTGGCGCGCCCAGGATCAGACGCTCCGACGACTGGTGGCGATCAAGTTTCTGTTCGTACGCGGAGCCCGTGATCCCGGGACCATGGTGGAGCAGTTCTTGCGCGAGGCGCGTATCGCTGCCTCGGTGCAGCACCGCAATGTCATCCACACGGTGGACTTTGGCACCGTCGATGCCCACCAGCCGTACATGGTCATGGAACTGCTCGATGGACTCAGCCTAGCCGATCGCATGGAGCGCGACCCGCCGCTTTCGCTCCAGAACTTTGTGCAGATAGTGAGTCTTACCTTGCGCGGGTTGGGTGCCGTGCACGATGCCGGCATCGTCCACCGCGACCTCAAGCCCGCCAACATCTTCTTGCAGAACGATGTCGACGGCACGCTTCCGAAGATCCTCGACTTCGGGATTTCGCGCTCGCTCGAGAGCAAGGAGCGCAAGAGCGCGGTGTCCACCCAGCAGGGCATGATCCTTGGTACGCCCGACTACATGTCTCCCGAACAGGCGCGCGGGGAGGCAGACATCGACAAGCGGGCGGACATCTATAGCATGGGCGCCATCCTGTACGAGGGTCTCACCGGTCAGCTGCCGTTCACTGCCAATACCATCGGCGAGCTAATCGCGGCGATCGTGACCCAGACTCCCCCACCGATCAAACAGGTGCGGCCGGAGATACCGGAGCTGCTGTCGGACGTGGTTGAGCAGGCGATGGCGCGCAATCGCGAGGAACGCTTCATCGATGCGCGCGTGATGCGAAATGCCCTGATGACGGCCGCTTCGCGATCCCTGACAGAGGTCGGCCAGGTGCCGGTCTCGGTTGCACCCGAAAGGCAGCAACAGCAGCAGCAACGGCGCTCGGCCGGAGTCACTCACGCAAGGGCGTCCGCGGAGCGAGTGTCGCTGGCTCCGGCTCAGTTGGCCGTTCCGTCTCCTGAAGCGCCGCGCACTCCGGAGGCGATGCCCGCCGCAGCGGGGGCTGGAGGTTGGGGGAGGCTGGCGGGGTTGCGCTCGTCGGCGCGCGCCGGATCGACGCCTTCGCCGATCCCGCCACCGGCGGCTGGCAGGTCGTTGTCGACGG
>JAPPOR010000230.1 GCA_028817905.1 Myxococcales bacterium | reverse complement strand
CGGGGGGCCATCCACAGGAAAGCGCCTCCCAGTTTGTTGGGAGGATGCTCGCTATGCTTCGAGTAGCCCAGAGCCTGCTCCGCCACCCCGGGGTTGCAGAAGCAGCCGGTCCGGATCGAGATGCCGGCGTCGGCCGCGGTTCGCTCAACGAGTTGGTGCGGAATCCAGCGACCGTCGCGGTCCAGTAGGTTCATCGCCAGCGTTCCCCCACGGGCCTCGACCGTTGCGGGTCCGTACAGCCTCACGAGCGGTGCCCCGTTGTCGTGGTGAAGGTCTGCGAGCTGTCCGAGCAGCCACGAAGTCAGCGTACGGATGCGCCTGCGGATGTGATCCAAGCGCACCTCGGCGAGATGATCGAGCCCGATCGTCACCGCCGGCAGGGCACTGTAGGGGAGCGTGCCGTCCTGGAAGTGGCTCCCATCGGTTCGGTCGGTCATGAACTGCACCCGCTCGAAGAAGGCGGAAACGAGCCGAACCGTTCCCCCGGCGAACCAGGGGCGTTCTAGACGCGCGAGGGCCGAGCGCCGCGCGATCAGAGCACCGACGCCGGTTGGGTAGCCGAACATCTTGTAGAACGAGACGCTGACGAAGTCGCATGGGTGTTGCCCAAGGTCGAGCCGCCACGTAGGCGCCAACGCTGCCGCATCCAGCAACACCGACCACCCCAGCACGTGCGCCAGATCGGCCAGCTCCAGGGGATGTCGGACCCCTGTGGTGTTGCTCTGCCCGGTGAGCGCGAACAGCCGCGGACTACCGGAACCGCCCTTCCCGAGTTCCATCGCCACCCGCTCTCGATCGAGACGCAGGTCCGGCACCGTGACGGGGCAGCAGGCTACTCTGGCGCGCGCGCGCTGTGCAAAACGCCGGATTCCCACGACGCTGCTGTGACTGTCCGACGTGTACAAGAAGCGTCCACCCGAGCGAAACGGAAAGGACTCGCCAACAAGCTTGAGGGCGTGGCTGGCGTTGAGGGTAAAGACGACTTCGTACTCGTTCGGGTCGGCACCGAAGTGCTCGAGCACCCGAGCGCGGCAGGCTTCTTCTAGTGACGCTGCAGCGCGGGAGGAGGGATTGTTGGAATGCGGATTGCCAAGCACCAACTGGTTGAGAAGCTCCGCGTGCTTTCGCACCTGCGCCTCCGCGTGCAGCGAAGAGCCGACGTAGTCGAGATACACCTGGCCCTGAGCGTCGAGCCGCCCGTACTCACGGCGGCGCAGCTCGGAAAAATCGAGCGCGTCGTGGGGCTGATAGTCAGCCCCGTAATCGTTGAGAAACTGGCGAAAGTCCGGGCTCATCGGACTGCGCTCCTCCGGCACGGTGATTGTCTGCATCGCTACGTGGGAGAAACACAGGCCCGTTTTGTGACGAAAACAGGCCAACGAAAGCGAAGAGGCTAGCAAGAAGGGGGGAGAAGCTCGCTAGCTCGGCCTCGGAGCGCCCAGGGATTCGGCTTCACGGCTCTTTCGGCGACCGACGCTCACCCTCGCGCTAGCACTTGCGCACGCGCAGACGAATCGGTAGAGCATCGGATGTGTACGACGGGGGCGGCAGCACGATGCAATCCGGGTTGGCGCGCTCGCCCAGCCCGTCAGGTGGCTGCGGGAAACCCCGCTGCTTGGGCTGCTTGTGCATTGCGTGGGCAGCGTTGCTGCTTTGCGGTTGCGAGCCTGCCCCGGTCCTTGGCTTCCCGGACGCCGGCCAAACGACCGTAATGAAGGTCAGTTCGTCCGAGAAGGCCCCGGACGGCGGCAGCGAGTCCCGCCGCGACAAACGCGAGTCAAGGGACGCATCCGGCGCACCGACGACCAGTCACGACAGCGGTGGCGCCGAACACGACAGCGGCGTCAAAGGCTCCGGCAACACGGGCTCCGACGGGACCGAGGGCATGTCGGAAGAGCCGTCGAGCGGGGCGGACGGGGCCGAGGCCTGCCCGGCCACCAACCCTCAGTGTTCGCCGGCGCCCGGGAGACCAGACCAGGCCCCTCGCGAGGACAGGCCCGAAACACCTGACCAGGAGTCCCCGGAACCGCCGGACCCAGGCGCGCCACCCGACAAGCCCGAAGACGCGGAACCGCACGCGTGCGACGGCAATGGGGCCGAGATCGAGGGTCTGCTTGCATCTGATCAGTCGTGGACCGCGGCCGGCTCTCCGTACCTCGTCGTCGGTGAGACCCGGCTCGCCGCCGAGGCCACCCTGACGATCGGACCCGGGGCCGAGATCTACTTTTGCCTGGATGCCACCCTCGAGGTCCTCGGCGAAATCCGGGCTGTGGGCACCGAACAGGCTCCGATCATGATTCACAGCGCGCGCATCCGGCTAGACTCCGAGCCGCGCGATCAACCCAGCTATGACGCCCAAGGCGCCTACGTTGCGGGGCCGCGCTTCGAGCACGTGAAACTCACGGATGGCTATCTGTGGATCGCCAATCGAACGTTCGAAAGCTCCGGACCGTACTTGCGTGACGTGACCCTAGGGGCACTCAATGCGGACATCTTTGGCTACGTGACAGGCCTGTACGTGGAGCGGTGTCGCATCGAACGGTTCCCAGACACGGAGGTCAGCGAGGGGGCGTCGCTCTCCCCGGAACATGGCTGGATTCGCGATAGCCACATCCAGAGCGCAGCCATCGATGGGTACAGTATCGGCGCGCCCTTCCGGATTCGCAACAACGCCTTCGACTTCCTGGTGATCGACCGCTGGTGGCCCGACAACGACATCGGGCTCAATACGATCCGCCGACTCGAGTGGCAGCGCCCGTCCACGACGCAGACCGCGAGCATCCACGACAATAGCATCTTCGACCCGGACGGCCTGGAGGAGTATGCGCTGCGAGTCGTACGCGAGAGCGAGACGATGGCGCCCCTCGATGCGACCGGTAACTACTGGGGTCCGGTGCTCACCGCCGAAATGCAGAGCGGCGGGGAGGATGCCAACATTTCCGGCATCCTCGACTTCCACGACGACTTCCATCTGGTCGAAGTCGACTACAGCGGCTTCCTGACGGCGCCGCCCGACGACGTTGGCCCCGACTGGGAGTGAAGCCGCGCACCGGCACGACCGCAACCGGTTCCCACACGGCTGTGCGGGGGCGCGTTGACTGGTGAACGTTCCAGTCTAAGAAAGGTGTGTGATTCAGCAGTCTTCGGCCGCGGCACAAGGCCTCGCGGGCACCCGTCGCCAGGCATGCGCGCAATTGTGCCCCAGGGGCGCAACACGGGGCAGGCAGACGTGTTCTATAGGGCATGATGGCTTTCCCGCGTTTGGTTCACCCAAAGACGGCGCCCCCAACGGGATTGGCTGATCGCAGCGATGATGAGCTGATGCGGCTCTCGGTGACGGGCAGCCGGGAGGCCTTTGCAGCCTTGGTCGAGCGGCACGCCGTCAGGGTACATGGGCTTTGCGCCCAGTTTGTGAGGGACGCGCACTTGGGCCAGGAGCTGGCACAGGACACATGGGCCCAGGTGTGGCAACAGCGCAAGCACTATCGCGGCGGGGCCTTCAAGGCCTGGTTGATCACCGTGGCGCGCAACCGTTGCCGCAATCACGTCAGGCACCGCAAGGTGGTGGAGCGTCATCAACGCATCCCGGATGCCAAGGAGCAGTCACTGCAGCCGGAGCAGATCGATCGACTGCTGCGCGAGGAACGACAGGGGCGAGTGCAGGCCGCCGTGCAGGAACTGCCGGTCAAGCTGCGCGAGGCGCTGCTGCTGAGGTATGCGCAGGAGCTGCCGTACGAGGAGATGGCGAAGGTGCTCGATGCTAGCCCGGGGACCCTTCGCTCTCGGGTCCATCACGCGCTTGCCGCCCTTCGCAAACAGCTCGGGAGGGAGACATGACCGCTGAAAACTGTCCCGATGAAGGGGAGCTCGCGACGTGGGTCGATGCCGCCGCACCGCCCGAGGAGCTCGAGCGCACGGAGCGGCACGTGGCCGAATGCCCGCGCTGCGCCGTTCGGGCGTCCGAGCTGAGGATGCTGATCGCCGATATCGCTGCGCCTGTGCCAGGCCCGCCGCTCGATGTGCAGCAGCACGTAGCTACGGTGATGCGCGGGCTGGATGCGCCGCAGCCGCGTTTGCGATGGTGGCGGGTAAGCCCCTGGAGCGGCGGGCTCGGCGCGTGCGTGGCGGCCGCGACAGTGGCGGTCGCGCTACTGCTGCGGGACTCCCTGGTGGTCGAACAGCCGATCGACCGGACGATCGATCCGACGGGAACCTCGGGGCACCTGCGTGCGCGCGGCCAGGCCACGGAGGCGTCGCTCTCGCGCGACATTGGGGTGCAGGTGTATGTCCAGGCTCGCCGGCACGACCACAGCGTGGGGAACGTCGTGGAGCACAAGCACGAATGGCGCCCACTGGAGGCCGGAGGCACCATGCCACGGCAAGCCGCACTGACCGCCGGCATCGTCAACCTCGCACCCCTACCAGCGTACCTGCTGCTGTTCGGGATAGATGCCCACCACACGGTGCACTGGATCGCGCCGGCCTTCGTCGACCCAAGTAGCGACCCGTCCTCCCAGCTGATCGCACCGGAACCACGCGAGCGGCTGCTATCCAGCGCGGTGAGCTTCGACGACCTGGCCGTGGGACCCCTACGGCTCATCGCGCTGATTACAACGGTCCCCGTACGGGTATCTCAGGTCGAAAGGCTTTCAACCGAAGGACTGAGCCTGGATGAGATCGTAGAGCGCTTTCCGCGAGCGGAGGTGCGGCAGATCCGCGTCGCGGTGGAACAGGAGATGCCATGAACATCGGACTCGTGCCCAGGCGCCGCCACAACGACCCGCGCGACGACACAGCTAGCCGCGGAAGGATCCGTTTGGTTCGCCGACGGACCTCACGTCGTGGCCGGAACCAAGAAACCGAGACCCTAACGATGACATCAAGCTTGGCCTTCCTGTTTGCATGCCTCTTGACGGGCGCGTTGGCAAGCACCGGCTCAGCAAGCGCCCAGCCCGCCCAGCAGGACAGCAGCGAACGGACGCACCTTCCACGGCAAGATGCACGGTCGACCAACGGAAAGCCGAGCACGACGTCAGTCACGACGGCACGGGATGCGACCAGTACGAGCGCGCACCCCTCGACGGTGCCACCCACGGAGGCCGATGCGACGGGGTCCACCAACGGGGCCTCGAACGCGCCGACGTCGGCAGGGACCGAAGACAGCTCGCTAGAACCGAGGCGTTTTGCGGTCATTGTGGGCAACAACCGGAGCCTGAATGGGCGGCGCCCTGACCTACACTTCGCAGACGACGACGCCGCGCGCTATTTCGAAATCCTGACGACCCTGGCTCCAGGGCGCAGCTATCTGTTGACCCGTTTCGACCGCGACACCTCGCGCCTGTTTTCCAGCGCCCGCTCCCAGACGAGGTCACCGACACGGCTCGAGCTCGAGCGGCTGGGGGCGAAGCTCCGCCAGCAGGTGAAGGCCGCGCAACGCGAAGGGCGCGACACCGAGCTCTATTTCGTCTTCGCAGGGCACGGCGACGTGGCCCAAGGGGAGGGGTTCATCGAGCTGGCAGATGGGCGTTTTCGCTCCCGGGACCTGGAGGCTTGGCTATCCCAGATCCCGTTCACGCGCGCCCACGTGATCCTGGATAGCTGCAACTCGTTCTTCATGCTGGGGGTACGCAAACCGGGCGGGCGCCACTTCGCAACCTCGGAGGACGCCGCCCGCGCCCTCTCCAGCCGCCTCCCCAACGTCGGGGTCTTCCTCTCCACGAGTGCCGAGGGGGAAACCTTCGAATGGTCAGAGATCCAATCCGGGATCTTCAGCCATGTGGTGCGCTCCGGGCTGCTCGGGGCGGCCGATGCCAACGCTGACGGGGCCGTCAGCTACATGGAATTGGCTGCCTTCGTGGACACCGCGACGCGCGATGTCCGCAACCCCAACATGCGACCACATGTGTTTGCCCGAGGCCCTGGGGCGGAACCCGAAACGCCCATTGTCCAGCTCCGCAGCATGGAACAGGTACGCCGCTTTGCCCTCCACGAGCGAGACCCCTTGCGGCTGCGAGTCCGGGACGCGGATGGTCTGCTGCTGCTGGACGCCCACATAGAAGGCGACAATCCCCTTACGGTCGCATTGCCGGATGGCTGGGCCGAGAGCGCAGTTATCGAGCGCATGGGCGCCCAAAGCGGCGGCGCCTGGGCAGGAAACGAGGTC
>JAPPOR010000971.1 GCA_028817905.1 Myxococcales bacterium | reverse complement strand
TGCGATGCCTTGGCGGTATGCGATGCTGCGCGGAGCCCGCGTGCTGGCCCGGTGTGACGCGGCAGGAGCCCTCAGCGAGCGCGGTGGGCGTGTGGAGATCCGCTATTCGCCCAAGGCCAAGAAGGCCTATCAAGCGGGCAAGCGGAACCTGGCGTTGGACGGCGAGCAAATCCTGCCGGACGAGACGTGCGTGGAGGTCGACTCCGAGCAGGCCACCACCAAGAAGGCCACCACCAAGAAGGCCACCACCAAGAAGAAGAAGGGCGCCTCGCGCAAGCCGGTTCCGGCCGATGAGCCGATTCCGGATCACGCTGTAGTCGCCTACACCGATGGTGCCTGTTCCGGAAACCCTGGCCCAGCCGGGCTCGGCGTCGTGCTTTGCATGGATGGACAACAGCGCGAGTGTTGTCGCTACTTGGGTACCGCAACCAACAATATTGCCGAGCTGACCGCAATCGGTGTAGCGGCTGAGGCTGTGCAAGATCCAACCAGGCCAGTGCGAATCTACACCGATAGCAGCTACGCCATCGGCGTGTTGACGAAGGGCTGGAACGCCAAGGCGAACAAGTCGCTGATCGCCGAGCTCAAGGCCGCCCTTGCACGCTTGCAGGACGTGCGCCTGATCCACGTTCGAGGTCACGCAGGCGTTCCCCTGAACGAGCGCGCCGACCAACTCGCCGTCAGCGCGGTTCAGACTCGGCAGAGCTGTGATTGGCAGGTGGTGGCTACTACGAAAACGCCTGGGCCGCCTCCACCAACCTGACGAACTGGTAGCCGCGGGCGCGCAAAGCTTCGATCGCGCTTTCGAGGGCCGCCTGCCTGCGCGAGATCGGCACCTTCAGGTCATGCTGGTAGCGCGCCAGAAACCCCAGGTCGTCCTGGTCGGCGCAGCACAGGTCAAGCCCGTGCAGCTCCAGGTTTACCAGCGGTCTGCCCGCGATGGCGTGCGCAAGCCGGCGCGCCAGGGCTGGCCCGCCCAGCGAAAGACTCGTTCCGAAGAAGGGTAGGCGACCGAACAATTCGCGCGTGACGCCGATGGGTAATTCAAGTGGCCCTCGCCCCGGGCGGTAGTAGGGGGTCCCGAGTCGATAGGGGTCGGCGGGCGCCGTCAGCATGCGAGGATCGTCCAGGATGCTGTGACTGCGCCGACCTGCCAATGAGATGGCCGCGAGGGCCGCAGCCTTGGCACCGTAGTATGCGGGGCACGGAAACAGGCTCGAGTCATAGGCGATGTCGCTGCGTGCCAGGGCGGCGACCACCGCGTCGTTGATCGTATAGCCGGGTGCCCGGAACCCGGACGGTCGGGCTCCAGTGGCTGCTTCGATCGCGGCGCTGGCGCGCTCGATCTGTTCCGAAAGGGCCGGCTCCCCTAGACGGCTGAAGGCGTAGTCGTGGTCTTGGGTGTGGTTGCCGAGCTCGTGCCCGGCCGCACACAGGCTGGCCGCGACCTTCGCCGCCCGAGGATTCGACAGGTCGCCGCCGATAACGAAGAAGGTGGCCCGGATGCCCAGGCGGTCAAGCAGCGAAACATAGCGGGGGATCGCGCGCTCGTACACTGCCCAGCGAGCGGCCTCAGGGGGATCCGCCAGTCCGTGGATGGCGCAATAGCACGGGACCTCGTCCAGATCGATCGACAGCGCCGCGAGTCGGGGCATGGATCCAGGATGCTACCCCTTCAACCGGATCGCGACGACTAGTTTGGCGAGATTGCGCAGCACGTTCGGCACGCGCCTGAACAGGTGGATCTGGGGCTCACGTTTCTCCTTGACCCGCACGGGAATCTCGCGGACTCGCACCCCCATGCGCTCCGCGCGGATTACCAACTCGCTGGCGAACAGATCCTTGTCCACCACGCAGGCTTGCACCACGGGCTCCAGCGCCTCCCGACGAAATGCTTTCAACCCGTGGGTGTCGGTTCCCTTGAAGCCGAGCGCCGCCCGTAGCATGCCGTTGATCACGAGCGAACCCAGGTGGCGTACGAGCGGTCGTTCATCTTCCGCCCCCTCCAGCAGCTTGGAGCCGACCACCATGTCGACCTCGGATGTCTTGAGCAACTCGTAGGCGCGTGCGTAGAAGTCCGTGTCGCAGAGATCGATTTCGTCGCAGAAGACGAAGGTACCGCGGGCGTCGAGAATCCCCTGGCGTAGGGCAAGTCCGTAGTTTCCCTGGCCGGGCTGCCCGACCGAGAAATGACGGAGCTGCGCGTAGCGCCCCGACAGGGTTTCGCATAGCTGCACGGTCCCGTCGGATGAGCCGTTCTCGGCCAGTACCACCTCATAGCTGAAGGGAAGCGCGCTCATGCGATCGATCAAGTCCACTACGGACGCTCGCAGGATGCCTTCCTCGTTGTAGATAGGAATGACGATCGTGACGTGGGGCGGTTCGCTCATGCGGGGGCCTTCAGGGCGGGGCCGGCTATGTTCAACAAGCCATCCCGCAGGTCAAGGGGTGCGACGACCAGTCGCTACAACGCGGCGCTGACAATCGCGTGGGCGCTGCGAAGCGTCAGCGCGTCCCCATCCAGGGCCGCCGGCAGGGCCGCCGTGTGCCCGCCCGGCACGCGCAGGCCTGCTCCGCCAGGCGTCTCGACGCGGACCTCACCCTCGATCACCGTCAACCCGCGTAGCGCCGGCCAGGGTGGGAGCTCGAGCCTGCCGCTTCCGGCTAGGCGGGCCACCTGCAGAGCCTCGCTCACAACCCCTCCGTCGCTCGCGACTCCACACAGGTGCGTCAGTTGCGCGGGGCCGGCCAGATTCACGTCCCCGGCTGCCATGCGGCGCTGCGCTGCGTGTTCCGGGTCCCCGGCCAGCGCGTACTCGGTCACGTTCAGGGCCTGCTGGGCGTGCAGGGGTCGCGGCGTACCGTCCTTGGCACGGCGCCCCTGGGCGTCATAGCGGCGGTTCCAGTCCCAGTAGCGGTAGGTCACGCCCTTGCGGCCCGGGGCCACGAACTGCGGTTCGATCAACATGACCCCGCGCCCGATCGCGTGGGGAGTGCCGGGGTCGAGCACGAAGAAGTCACCGGGCTCCACTGGCCAGAACCGCAGCAGCTTGGACAGGTCATCGCCGCTTGCGAGCGCTGCCTCCATCCGGGGCCGATCCACCCCCTCGTTGAGGCCCACGTACAGCCCAGCGCCCGCTTGCCGTTCGAGCACATACCAGCACTCCGGTTTGCCACCCTCGTCGGCTGACAGGCCCGGGTAGTCGTTGCTGGGGTGGATTTGAACGGACAGGTTGTCGGCCGCTTCGAGCCACTTGACCAACAATGCCGTACCCCCGCGCATGAGCTCGCGGCCCAGGCAGCGGTCGCGGTCCCGATCGATGCATTCTCCCAAGGGCTGCCCGGCTTGTGTGAGGCTAGGGAACTCCGGGCCCGTCGAGAGCTCCCAGGATTCGCCGACGATCGTGTCCGGAGACAACCCACGCTCGATCAGAAACGGCTTGTAGCGCTGCACGATACCGGTGCCGCCCCAGGGCGTCCGGGTGGCCGGCGTGAAGTTATCGGGTTGCAGAAGCAGGGGACCCATGGTCGCCGGAGCGTAGGCTCGGCCCGGCTGATTTGCCAAGTTTGACTGTCGTTCAGCGCGCTCCCGGGACCTGTCCTGGACCTGTCCTGCTTGGCTCCTGTGCTGCCCAATCCCGGCTAGCGGGTGTATGGCACGCGCCCGACCGAAGGGTGCGACATACACGTCGCACTCAAAAAACCGCGCCCGCTTCTGGTCCTTGGCCGCGGCGGGCCACAACGGCATGATTCTGCGCCGCTTTCAGTTCCATCCCGCAAGCCCTGCGAGCCGAACACCTGGCACCACGATCGCGCGCGCCCGTGGAATATTCGGCTTAAGTGAGGCTAGACCTGGCGGGATTCGCAAAAAATTTTGCGAGGGGTGCCGTCCGTAGCTAGGTTTGGGTCGAAGCCAAAGAGGAGCCAGCTATGGCCTACGAAGGACCAGAGCGCCGCGTTCATCGAGTCTTCGTCACGCGCAACACGGAGTACCACATGCGGCATCAGCAGTGCGTGGGCGTCCGCGATCGCGAGTCGGGTGAATGGCTTCGCGGGCATTTCGCGCTCGAGCGGACCGTATGTGGCTCGCTCCGTTTCTTCGAGAGCGGCGCCATGACGGCAAGCCCCGGCCTGCCGCGTGTCGGCGAATCGATGTACTTCGAGGATCATGGCAGGGACTTGGTCACAAGTGCCATCGTGTCCGTCGAGCGGCCCCGTCCCGAGGTCGTCGATGACTATCCGAGCTGAGCCGTAGGTCGCGGGGTCTTCTGCAACGGGATCACTGACGACACCGACATTGCTTCGCTTGATCCTCGACTCGAAAGCGCTTGCGCCGCCCTAGAAAATACAGCGTGTATTTTCGTCGATCGTCGAAAACTCTGTGAGGCCGAAGCCTTGCGCCCCCCGACGCGGAAGTCACGAATGCTCCGGGCTGGTGTGGGCGACGGCATGACGTGGTAGAACGCCTAGCCCATGAGAACCGTCCGCGTCGTGGCGGCCCTGATCGAGCAGGATGGCCGCTATCTGATCACCCAGCGTCGCGACAGCGCCGTGCTTGCAGGCCTGTGGGAATTCCCTGGGGGCCGAGTCGAGGGGGAGGAGACCGATGCACAGGCGCTCAAGCGAGAAATTCGCGAGCGCCTCGATGTGGAGGTGTCCGTTCGGGAAATGGTCTCGTTCGTCAGTCATCCGTACGAGCGGTACACGGTTGACCTCTATCTCTATGCGTGCACCCTCGATGGGGGTGAGCCTCGGACGCGCGCGGTGCGGGATTTTCGCTGGGCGCGGTCCAGCGAGTTCGATGCCTACGATTTCACTCCGGCCGACGAGGCGTCGATGAACATCCTACTGGGCGAAGCGGAGGTGTGAGCATGGGACCAGTTCGCGGCAACTCTCGAGAGCCACACCCCCCCCGCGTGTGGGCGGTCGTGCTAGGGCTGGCTGTCCTGAACGCTGCATGCGGCGACGAGGCGGGCCGCGCGAAGGGCGCAGAAACGGTGGCCGAGGCGGTACCGCCGGTTGCCGAGCCGAGCAAGGAGCCATCGGCCCAGGAGCAGCGCGATGGCTACAAGGCCTCGGCGCCGGAACAAGACGGTGAGCGTCGCGTTCGGTACGGGCGTGCGCTGGCTGATGGAACCCAGGAGGTTGCGTTGACCGAGCTGCTGTCGGCCCCCAAGAAGTACGCCGACAGCACGGTGCGCACCTCGGGGGTGGTCGCGCGGGTGTGCAAGGCCATGGGGTGCTGGATGGAGTTGCGCGCCGCTGGGAACGCCGACTCCGACACGGGGGCGACTCTGCGAGCGCCGATGGCGGGTCATGCGTTCTTCTTGCCCCAGGACGCTGTCGGCAAGCCGGCAACGATTGAGGGGCCCGTTCGGCTCGCGCCCCTGACAGACGCTCAGAAGGCCCACTATCGGGCTGAGGGTATGCAGGCGGTTGATCAAATCGCCAGCATCGACGCGGAAGCGGTGGTGATCGGGGCGCCATGAGCGCGGAGGCCTGTCCCAGCTGCGGTCACGCGCTGCCGGTCGGCGCCGTCCGATGCCAGAACTGCAAGAAGGTGTTCGGCGAAGCGAACCGGTGCACCTCGTGCCAAGCGATTGCCGCCGTGCGCGAGGTGGCCGAGGGGCGCTACGTCTGCGCCGCGTGTGGCACGCCACGCCCATGGGCTGCTGGGATGGTTGTCGACGCCGGGTTTGCCGACCTGCTCGCCAAGCGGGCCGGGACGAGTGGCCTGATGGGAACTCTGGCCCGCCTTTCTGCCGTTGGCCTTGCGGTTCTGGGCGTCTCCGCTGGCAGCGTGCAGGCCGTGTTCGATTTGGGCAGTCCAGCCCTGTCCGTGACCGCTTTCATGCTCGCGGCTGCCGGGCTGTTCTTCTTGGGCGGGCGCCTGCATGCCAAGAAGGCTGCCATCCTCGAGCAAGCGCTGGAACGTCGTCTGGTCTCCGAGGCCAGCGCAACACCGGGCGGGGTGACGGCTGAGACCGCGGCGCGTGCCCTATCTCAGGGCACCGCCCGGGTTGACGGTCTACTGACCCGCATGGCTAAGCAAGGGAGCCTGGAGATGGAAGTGGACGACGCGGGCACCATTCGCTACCGCGTGGCCGTCGATGATGATCCGTCCCAGGTCGAGTCCGAGCACTCCCGCACCCTCCGCGTGTAGTGTAGAGCCTAGC
>JAPPOR010000442.1 GCA_028817905.1 Myxococcales bacterium | reverse complement strand
CCCGGTTGCCGCGATGTGGCTCCTTCGACAGAGCTCCCGCCTTGTCTCCCGCGGGCGCAGGGTGGTACTGCGATTGCGAGGTGCCTCGCTATGCCAAATTCCATGCAAAGTCCCGTCCCCGCCCTTGGCTGGGGACACATCAACGTCAATGTTGAGAACCTGGACCGATCCATCGCGTTCTACGCGAAGCTTGGGTTCAAGCTGTTCATGCCCACCATCCCCTATCTCGACCTGTCGTCCAGCGAGACAGCCGAGATGCCTGCGGACTGCGCCCAGGCGCTCGGCTTGCCCGCCTCCGTGAGGGGCCGTGCGTGCATCCTCGAATTGGACGGTGGCTTCCCGAAGCTAGACTTGACAGAACTGCAGATCACGGGCCGACGCGCGCCGCTGTCCAACGCCGACGTCGGTGTGGTGCGCATGTGCCTGATTTCGCAAGACCTGGCCGCCGACTGCGCGCGGCTCGTGGAGCAGGGCGTACGGTTCGTCAGCGGGCCCACGGCATGCCATGCCAGGCTGGCTGACGTAGCCGTCTGTCAGGATCCGGACGGCACGCTCATCGAGCTGCTACAGATCCACATGGAACGCTGGCAGGCGCTGGGATAATCCAGGCCCGGCTGCTGAACCCAACTGGCCTCGAAAGCGGCCTAGGCCGGGCTTGTTGCGTCGTGCACGAACTCGAGCCTGCGCTCACTCGCTGCACGGCGGCGGCGCAGTGATCTGGCTACCTGGTGCGCTGCCCGCTCTCGAAGGCTCGATCGGGCAGATGTGCGTCCCATTGAATGCCTTGCTCAACCGTGTGCGGCATCGCAGATTACAGCTTTGCGGGCGGGGGCCGTTCGGAGGTGGCAACGGAACTATCTGCCTCCATTTCGGTGCCGCGACAATGATTGGCGGACAACTTTGGTGAAGCGCGACGTACGGATAGGTCTGGTTGGTTCAGGGGCGTGCCGTCGGGCGCATGAGGTGAGCAGGCATGCGGCGGCTGCCCCGCCCGGCGCCCCGGCGGACAACTGGGTTTCAGCCTTCGGTCGGGGGCCTGCTTTCCCTGCGCTGTGGGCGGTGATCGCGCTCGGCTGCTTCAGTGCCGGGGAGGAAGCGGACCTTTCTTCGGTGGTCGGCGCTCGGCGCGCCAGGGATTCGGGTCCTCTCCTACCAGACGCTGGCGGCACACCCCTCTCGGTGCCTCCGGATGCCGGGGATGCGGCAGCCGCGACGGTGGGGTCGAGCATGTCCAGCGATGGACCAAGTGACGGTGGCGTGGGGGGTGCTGTGGATGGCGGTCCGGGCGACGACGACGACCAGCTTGAGTTGGATCAGGACCGGGACAGTGATGGGGATGGCGTTGTGGATCGCGAGGACCGGTCCCCGAGCAACCCCAATGGTTGTGGTGATCGGGACGGCGACACCTGTGATGATTGCTCAACGGGCCGGTTCGCTCCCGACGACGACGGGGCGGACAGCAATGGCGACGGCATCTGTGATGCGTGCGACGTGGCCATTTGTAGTGCCCAGGGGGTCTGTTCGATCGAGGCGGGTCGCGCGGTTTGCAGTTGCTCGGCGGGCTGGACGGGGGAGAGCTGCAAGTTGGATGTCGATGAGTGCACGGAAGGTGACAACCCCTGCCGGGCTGGCGGTGACGCCGAGGCGACCTGCACCAACATTCGTGGCGACTATGTCTGCAGTTGCGGCAGCCTGGCGTTTTCCGTACGTGGCGGCACCTGTGCGCCGATCGCGGAAGGGTGCGAGGAAGAGAGCGATGGGTGCCAGGACGACGGTTGTGGTGGCAAGGAGGAGGTGTGCGCCGACGCCGGAGACGAAGGCGCTACCTGTGTTGAAAACGATGCTGGGGTCCGCGCCTGCCGATGCAGTCCGGGCGTCGGGGGGATGCTCTGTGAGGACTTCCAACCCTCCTGTCGAGCTATTCTCGAAGCAGGACTTGCTTCCGGGGATGGGACCTACCTGATCGATCCTTTCGGCGGAGCACCGTTCGCAGTCACCTGCGACATGACCACCAACGGTGGCGGCTGGACAGGCGTCACCGCTGATGTGGCGAGGAACGGGTTCCACTCGCAGATGACGGCTGTCGCGGATGGCGCGTGTGATTTCAACGGGGATCACCCCCGTGCGACGAGCCGCGTCGAAACCGTGGTGTGTCGCTACGACATGGACTTGGGGTTCCCGTTCGAACGACTTCGCCTTTTGGGTGGTCAGGTGACGGTGCGGTCGGACCCGTCGGATCCCAACGAGCTAGCCCACAACAGCGGCCCCTGGGGTACGGCTGATTGCGTTCCGGGCGACTCGGGGGCGGGCGCAGCCGGTGACGTGAGAATCGGTGCGGCTGCGAGTTCCAGCGGAGCCCTTAGTCTGGCGGCCGCGCATGGTCTGTCGCCCTGTTCGGAGCCAGAGCGACACGACAGCGGCACTGTGCTGCCCTGGTCAGGCCGGGCTCGCGTTGAGCAGGGTTCCGTGTTGCGGCTCGAGATGTCAGAAAGCGGCGGCGTGGCTGCGGAGGGTTGGGAATGGACCCGCGGGACCGTGTTTGTTCGTTGACGGCCGCGTCAGGCCGGGGTGAAGTAGGGTACGGCCGCGCCGTCCTCGCTCTGCCGGAAGATGACTCGGACAGGCTGGTCGATGGCGATGCTGTCCAGGTCGCAATCGACGATGTTGGTCATCACGGTGATGCCTTCCTCCAGGGTGACGAAGGCCATGGCGTAGGGGACAGGGGCCCGGCGCATCACGCTGTACGAGTAGATCTTGCCGCGGCCGCTACTTTGCCGCCACGTGGTGTCGGTGCTGTGACATAGGGGGCACATGGTGCGCGGATACCAATAGTGCTCGCTGCAGGCGTTGCAGTGCTTGATCAGGAACTTGCCCTCCTGCGTGGCGTCCCAGAAGGGCTTCGTCTCGGGGTTCACGCGCGGTGTGGGCACCTTCGGTGTCTCACTCATGCTTCGGCCTCCATAATGAGCGTCGAGCTGCCCATGCGGGTGCCCAGGGAGCCCCCAGTGCCGTGGGCCAGTGCCAACCTGCAATTGGGGACTTGCACCGCCGGATGGGCCTGTCCCCGCAGTTGGCGTACGGCTTCGATTACCTTGGTCATGCCGCCCCGGTTGGCGGGGTGATTGTTGCAGAGGCCACCGCCGTCGGTGTTGAACGGGAGAGAACCCTGGCCAGAGATCAGGTTGCCGTCCGCAACGAAGCGCCCGCCCTGGCCCTTTTCGCAAAAGCCCAGATCCTCCAAGGTCTCGAGCACCGTGATGGTGAAGGAGTCGTAGATCGAGGCGTAGTCCATATCGCTGGGCTTCACGCCTGCTTCCTCAAAGGCGATGGGCCCGGAGTAGACCGCCCCGCTGTAGGTGAGGTCGACCCTGCCGCCGTTGAGGTGCTTGGGTGCTTCCCCGTGTCCTAGGATCTTCACGGGCGGTCGCTCGAGCTGCTTGGCGATTTCGGGTCGTACGACGACCAGGCCGCCGCCGCCGTCCGTGATCACGCAGCAGTCGAGGCGGTGCAAGGGATCGCTGATGATCGGGGACTCGAGCACCTCCTCTACGGTCACAACATTGGGAAGCAGGGCGTGCTCATTGTGCTGGGCATGATGCGACGCGGCCACCTTGATCCAGGCCAGCTGCTCCGAGGTCGTCCCGAACTCGTGCATGTGACGCATCGCGGCCATGCCGTACATGTTGGCGGTCGAGGGACCGTAGATGCCTTCGAAGGAGGCCTCGGGTGTCTCGCCGCCCCCGCCTCGTGCTGGGTTGCGGTTGCGCGCGATGCCGGCCGAGCGCGGCTTGCCAGCGAGCGTGATAAGGGCCACGTCGCATTTCCCGGCGGCGATGGCTGCGGCCGCGTGGCCGACGTGCACCACGTACGAGGAACCGCCGGTCTCGGTGTTGTCGATATACCGGAGGTTCAGTCCCATGTATTCGGCCATGCCGATGCTGCCCATGCCTGGTGCATCGCCCGCGCACAGGTATCCGTCGACGTCGTCGAAGCTCAGGCCCGCGTCGTCCAGGGCGCCCTTGGCCATCTCGGCGTGGAGCTGGGCGAGCGACTTGTCTGGCGCCTTGCGGGTGGGATGCTCCCACGCCCCTGCGATATATGCTTTTCCACGAATACTCATCATGCTTCTCCGCGCTCAGTCGTCGAGAGGCCGGGGCGCGCTTCGGTCTTTGACCGCCTCGTCGTACTCCCGCTTGGCTTCGACGAGTTTGGGCATCGCCCGGTCGAGCTGATCGAGTGTCCAAACGGTGTCCGAGTGATAGGTCTTGAGCGGCACCGGTTGGTGCAGAATGCTCACGTTGCCGCGCGCCACGCCGAACATCTCGCCGGTGATGTCCTTCGCTTTCTCAGAGGCAAGCCAGGTCACCGCAGGCGCGATCTGCTGGGGTCCGCGGGTCGGGTCGCTGGGATCAACTGGCCGGCCGCGGGCCTCTGCCAGGGGGATGGTCATGCGGGTCGCGGCTCCGGGTGAGATCACGTTGACGGTGCATTCAAACTTCTTGAGCTCGAGGGCGAGCACCCGGCTGAACCCGGCGATGCCCGCCTTGGCCGCTCCGTAGTTCGACTGGCCGAAGTTGCCGCGCAAGCCGGAGCCCGAGGAGAAGTTCAAGATACGGCATCCGCGCCGATTGGTCTCCTTGATGTAGCGGGCAAACGGCAGGGTGCAGCAGAAGTGTCCCTTGAGGTGGACCGCGATGACGGCGTCCCACTCCGCTTCCGTCATTTTAAAAATCGTTCGGTCGCGCAGGATGCCGGCGTTGTTGACCAGGATGTCGAGCCCACCATAGGTGTCGATGGCGGTCCGAAAGATGCCCTCGCCGCCTTCGACGGTGGCGACCGTGTCGTAGTTCGCGGTGGCCTCGCCGCCCCGTTGGCGGATCTCGGCGACGACCTCATCTGCGATCGGGGACGCGCCTTCTCCGTCCACTTGGGCCCCCAGGTCGTTGACCACGACCTTGGCGCCCTCGCGTCCGAACATGAGAGCGATCTCGCGTCCGATGCCGCGTCCGGCGCCCGTTACGACAGCGATCTTTCCATCGAGAACACCCATGGCCACCCCTCTTTCATGCCTGCGCGACCGCGCGGCGACACGCTAGCCATAGCAAAAACGTCGGCGCCTGGATATCCACCAAGGGGGTTTTCAGTCTTCGTCCCGTGTGCGAAGAGAGCACTTAGCGGCTTGCTTGCGGGAGGGCCATGGCGTGTCAGAAGCGGCTTCGGAAACGCTCGTCACCGAGGATATGATGGAGCGCAAGGGTGTCTGGGCAAACCAGCGGACCTCGCCTCCCGTGTCCGAATCGGACATTCGCAAGTGGGCAATCGCCACCTATTGGCCGGAGACACCTCCCAGGGTCTACTGGGATGCCGACTATGCGAGCACCACGAAGCACCGGGGCATCATCGCGCCGCCGGACTTCAATCCGTTCGCGTGGCCAGTGCACCGACCGCGGCGTGGGGCCGGCGCGGCACGAGGCGCAGCCGGCTCTGCACGGACGGTCGACGGAAAGCCGGTGAGGCGGACTACAGGGATGAACGGGGGCCAGACCGACACCTATGGCGTTCCCATGCGTCCGGGCGATGTCATCCGTTCGCGCTCGCGTCTGGTCAGGTGGGAGGAGCGCCAGGGCCGCCTGGGCCTGACGCTGTACACCTATACCGAGACCGAATGGACCAACCAGGATGGCGCGCTGGTTCGCCGCCGCATCTCGACGGGCATCCGCTACTAGCGAAAGAGGGCAGGGCACCAACTATGGC
The DNA here is from genome assembly GCA_028817905.1 of Myxococcales bacterium. GTDB lineage: Bacteria > Myxococcota_A > Polyangia > Polyangiales > JAFGIB01 > JAPPOR01. The sequence continues at coordinate 426 of JAPPOR010000442.1, read as the reverse complement.
AGTGAATGTCTATTTCGAGGATGTGGCGGTGGGCGCCGAGATGCCGGCGTGGTCGCGGCAGACCGGTCTGATGAATTGGAACCGCTATGCCGCGGTCAACGATGAGTTCGTGCCCTTCCACATGGACGACGAGGCGGGTCGACGCGCCAAGAACGAGCAGGGTGCGTTTGGGATGGGCAACCTGCGCTACGCCTACCTGGTCAACGCCCTGCGCGACTGGATCGGCGACGAAGCCGAGATCCGTGAGGTTGGCTGTCAGTACCGCGCGATCAACCAAAAGGGGGACGTGCTGACGGTGACCGGTAAGGTCACTGACAAGAAGACGGAAGGTGGCGAGCACCTGGTCTATCTGGAGACGAATGTGGTCAACCAGCGGGGCGAGCCCACCTGCCCCGGGCACGCGATCGTGGTACTCCCGAGCAAGAC
>JAPPOR010000967.1 GCA_028817905.1 Myxococcales bacterium | reverse complement strand
GGGCTCGGGCACGGGCGCGGCCCCAAGCGGCCTGGCACGGGGCAGGCGGGGGAATACTCGCGGGTGTTCCGGTTAGCCAGGATCGATCCAGCCGTGGAACCGCAGAATGGCTTCGGCGAGGGGAGCGACGTGGCTGCGCTGCATGATGGAAAAGTGATCGCCGGGGATGGTCTTCCGGCTCGGAGCCAGCTGCAGATGCCTGTCCCACCCATGGGTGTAGTGGGGCTCGGTGTGTTCGCCCGAAAATGGCGCCGCCGTCTCGGAGGCTCTGAGCAGCAGCGTGGGCCCGTCATAGGTAGCGAACTCATGCGCGCCCGCCATGCGCCATCGCACACTTGCTGCCGCAACCAAACTCGCAGCCGTGCGCTGGCCTGGTCCGCCGGCCGATCCAGAAAGGGAAGCATGCAACATGTTCGATAGGAGCTCGTCCGGGGCTGGCTCGGCAAAGATGCCAGGAGCCGGCGAATCGATCAGCACGAGCGAATCAACGGTCTCGCCATCGTGCTTGAGCTGATGGGCGACCTCGAAGGCCAACAGGCCGCCGAAGGAGTACCCGGCAAGGTGGTACGGGCCGGTCCCTTGACGCCTCTGCACGGCCTCGCGATATCGGGCGGCCGCTTCTGCGAAGGAAATGTTGGCACCAGGCGGGGTGGAACCCGCTCCAAGCGCCAGGAAGATACAATGGGCAGCCATCCTTTCCGAGAGCGGAACCAGCTCGGTGCTATCGCCAAAGATGGGGTGTATGCAGAAGAAGTTCCGGCTCGCAGGTGGGCCGAGCTGGACCACTTCAGGTCGCGGAGCCTCCGGCCGCTCGACCGCTGGCACCAACTCACCCGACCCAGCCAACTCATCCGATTGATCCAATTCATCCAATTCATTCAGGAGCCGGCCAGCCAACTCCTCGATCGTCCTATCCCCCAAGAACAGTGATGGGGGGGTGCCTACGCCGAGCTGCTCGGCTACCCCATGACGCAGCTCAAGCAACATCAAGGAGTCGAGGCCCAGCTCGGACAGCGGGCGCGACCGCGGCGTGTTCGCGGAAGCCCTGCCGATGAGGGCGGCAACCTGATCACCAAGCAACGACGTGAGCTCGGCGAGCTTCCGATCGCGGGGGAAGCCGTTCAACCGTTGTGCCAGGCCCGACCCGGAGGATGCGGAGGCTCGGGAGACCGTGGCCCGAGCCCTCGGTAGCTCCGACAGGAGCGCGCTCTGGCGTTCGCCGGGTGCCAGTTCCACGATGGCAAGCTGACCCTGCTCGCGGGCAGCGAGGGCCTGCATCAGCAAAGTGAGCGCGCGGTCGGGCGAAAGGGGCACAACGCCTGCCCTCGACCAACGAGCGACCGCGCTGGCCTCCGCCCTGGCGGCCAGCCCGGACTCGGCCCATGGTCCCCAGTTCAGACTCTGGGCCGGCAAGCCGGCAGCCCGTCGGTGGTGGGCCAGCTCGTCCAGGAAGGCGTTGGCGGCCGCGTAGTTGCCCTGGCCGGCAGAGCCCAGCACCGAGGCCACCGAGGAAAACATGGAGAAGAACTTCAGATCGCACTCGCGAGTGAGCTCATGCAGGTTCCAGGCGCCGCGTACCTTCGGTGCCATCACCAACTCGAGCGACTCTGCGCTCTGGCGCTCGATTACCGCATCGTCCAGTACACCTGCCGCGTGGACCACGCCAGCCAGGGAATAGCCAACGGGGATCCGCTCGAGCACGGAACCCAACGAGCGGGCGTCCGTGACATCAGCGCAAGCGACCTCAACGGACGCGCCCAGCGCACCGATGGCCCGGATGGCGTCGCTTTGGGCCGGCCCCGGTGCCTTTCGTCCCAGCAACACCAGGTGACCCACCCCGAGCTCCGCCGCGAGATGCTTGGCGACCTGCAGCCCCAGGGCACCCAGACCGCCCGTGATCAAGACCGAGGCTCGCGTCCAATCGTGGGAGCTCGGTTCCGCTTCCTGCGGGCTCGAAAGGGGGCACAGCCGGAGCCCCTGCAGCTCGCCATCGCCGAGCATCAAGTCGGGTTCTTCGGTACCCACTTGAAGCGCGCGCCACAGACGTTCAACCTGCTCCTCATGGTGCCCATGGGGCACGCCCTCGAGACCGACCAGGGTCAACGGGATCTCCGGATGCTCGCGCTGAAATACGCGCCCCAGACCTCGCAAGCCAGCGGTGCATAGGCGGGACCTGGAGTCTCCCGCGAGGACCCACCACAAGCGCGACTGTCCTGCCCCGGCGTGCTTGACCAGGTCTTGCAGCTGCTCGAGCGCGCGCGTGGCGCGCACGATCGGCGCGTCCGGCATATCGGTGCTATCGCGATCCCAGATGCAAACCAGGTTTGCGGGTAGCGACGTGGCGTTTCCGACGCGAGCGAGCCCGGCCACGTCAGCTAGCTTCACATCCGCTCCGCTCCCCCGCAGCTGCGCCACCAAGCCCGCCGCGAGCGGCGAGCGCTCGCCCTCTTGGAGCACCCACCACGCCCCGGCGGGAAGATCCTCCGCCTCCGACTGTGCCAGCGGCCGATACTGGACCCCAAACATCGGGGCCGTGTGCTTGTCGCTGCCGACCCTCAAGAACGTAGAGCGCGGGGCGCGCTTGACCACCAAGCCCGAGAAATCCGCGACCGTCCTACCGTCGTCGTTCCAGACGGTTGCATCAAGCATCACGGCTTCACGCGTCGCCCCTTGGCGCAAGCGACTTAGACACCAACCGCTCCTCAGTTCTCCACCGAAAAAGCGCAACCGCTCCACGGACAGCGGTACCCGGGTGACCGGCTCCTCCGACGGGAGCAGGGGAAGCGCCGAGGCGATGGCATTGTCGATCAGCACCGGATGCAGCCCCACGCCCTCGTCCGTTGCTGGGCCAGGGCCGAACCGGGCAAGCACGCCGGCGCTCCCCAGGCGGAGCTCCTGCGTCCTGCGCCACAGGGGACCGAACTCGATGTCGGCGGCTGCGAGTTGTTCGACCGCCGCCTGCACCGACCGCTCCTCCGTGCACTGACGTTGCGCTTCTCGCAGGCCACCGTCCCCATCGCCCGCGACGGGCCGCGCGTGCAAGGTGCCTTCCGCATGGAGCACCCAGTCGTCCGATGCGCGGCCGGGCGAACTGATTGAAAAGCGTGCCCGGTCCGCGTGTGGCTCGGCCACCATCGCGATGTGAAGCCGAGCAGGCTCATGGAGCACCAGCGCCTGAACAAACTGAACGTTCTCCAGAGTCAGTTCGTCGCTGTGATAGAGCTCCCGACCCGCGGCCAATGCTACGGCAAGCTGAAAGGCTCCGGGAACCACGATGTGCCCGAACACGCGATGGTCGGCGAGATAGGGATGGCTGTCCACGCTGACATCCAGCACCCGGTGCACCACAGGACCAGGCAGCGGCACGAGGCTTCCCGACAGACCGGGCGCCCCGGAGGCGACCCTCGGCTGCACTGGGGCTGGCTTGGACTCGTCCCAGTGCCGAACCCTCTGGAAGGCGTAGGTGGGCAGCTGAATCCGGCGGCCGCCGGAGCTCGACATGACCGCGGGCCAGTGCACGGCCCCGCCCTCGACGTGCCACCGGCCGACACTCCGCAGCATTGTCTCCCGGTCTTCGACCCCCTTGCGCAGCGACGGAAGATATAGAGCGTCTTGTTCGGCACCGGACCGGACGGCCATCGCTACCAGCGTCGGCTGCGGGCCGATTTCCACGTACGTGTCCATGCCTTGCTGCCGCGCGGCTTGCAGCCCATCAGCGAAGCGCACGCGGGATCGAAGGTGCTCGATCCAATAGGCGGCCGTCGCCACCTCGTCGCCTGCTACGCGACCGCTCACATTGCTTATCAGGGGAAGCGTTGGGGTCCGGTAGTCGACCGCTTCAGCAGCCTCGCGAAACGCCGCTAGCATCGGCTCCATGAGCGGAGAATGAAAGGCGTGCGACACGGTCAGACGCTTGACCTTGGCCCCTTGCCTCGCAAGCACGGCAGCTACCTCGCACACGTCCCGCTCCAACCCGGAGATGACCGTGTCAGCCGGGCCATTGACCGCGGCCAGTGCCACCGTCGCCTCGTGGCCCGCAAGAGCCTGGCGCGCCTGTGTCTCGGAGGCACCGACCGCGAACATCGCGCCGTCCCTGGGCAACGCTTGCATCAGTCGGCCCCGCGCTGCGACCAGGCGGACCCCGTCCTCCAGCGAAAACACCCCTGCCACACAGGCAGCCGCCAGCTCTCCGATGCTGTGGCCAAGAACCAGACTCGGATGCACACCCCAGGAGGTCCACAGCTCGCTCAGGGCGTACTCAAGGGCGAACAGCGCTACCTGGGTGTAAGCGGTGTCGTCGATCGACGATGGATGCGAAGACAGTGCATCTACCCGGCCCTTGCCCGGGTGCATCACCGACAGCAGGGGCCGCTCCAGCAGGGGTTCCGCGATGTGCGCGCACCGATCGAGCGCGGCGCGAAACGCGGGCTCGCTCGCATACAGCGCCTCACCCATGCCGGCGTACTGCGAGCCCTGGCCAGTAAACAGAAACGCCACCCCCCCATGGCCGGCCGCATGCGCCTGGGTCCTCATGGCGAAACCTGACCCAGCAGAGACGTTGCCGGCCGAAAAAGCATCGAGCCGCCCCGACAAGTCGTCAAGGCTCTCGACCAGCAGCGCTAGCCGCTCGGGAAAGTGCGTGCGCGTCGTGGCAAGGCTGAAGGCGAGGTCTGCCAGCTGCCAGGATCGTCCAGTGCACGCATCGCGTAGCCGCTGGACCTGGTCCCGCAACGCGTCGCCATCCCGACCTGAGACCAGGACCAGCTGCTGCGAAGCAGCAGTTCTCATAGGTGCGAGCGATCCGGCGGGGCACTCTGGAGCTTGCTCGAGGATCGCGTGTGCGTTCGTGCCGCTCATGCCAAAGGCGCTGACAGCCGCCCGCCGCGGCCCGCCTGTGGCCGGCCACGGCTCGGCCTTGCTCGCGACGACCACCGGCAACTGCTCCCAGGCGATGCGCGGGTTGAGCCGCCGTGCGTGCAGGCTCGCCGGGATGCGGGCGTGCTGAAGGGCCACCACCGCCTTGATCACACCGGCGATTCCCGCAGCCGACTCCAGGTGCCCGATATTCGTCTTCAGGGCGCTCAGCAGCAAGGGAGCGTTGCGGCCGCGACCCTCGCCATAGACCTCCGCGAGCGCGCCCACTTCGATCGGATCGCCCAAAGGGGTGCCGGTCCCGTGGCTCTCGACGTACTGCACATCGGGCGGTTCGAGCCCGGCGCTCTCAAGCGCCTCTCGGATAACCTTTCGCTGGGAGGAGCCGTTGGGTGCGGTCAGCGCGCTGCTGTGACCGTCGTGCTTGATCGCACTGCCGCGTATCAGCGCAAGCACCCGATCACCGTCCGCCTCAGCATCGGGCAGCCGCTTGAGCACCACCATGCCGCAGCCCTCGCCGCGTCCGTAGCCGTCGGCTTCGGCCGAAAACGTCTTGCACCGACCGTCCGGCGAAAGTGCCCCCAGCGCGCAAAGATAGACGAAGGTTTCGGGCGACAGCAACAGCTGCACGCCGCCCGAAAGCGCCACGTCACACTCGTGGGCACGCAAGCTCTGGCAAGCCAGATGCAGCGCCACGAGCGACGACGAGCACGCGGTATCCAGAGCGACGCTTGGCCCCTGCAAGCCCAGCACGTGGGAGAGCCGGCCGGCCGCGAAGCTGGTACCCGTGCCCGTACCGGAGTAAACGTTGGAGCGTCCAAGGCCGCCGTCCGGCTGCTGCATCGCGTACTCGCTCGGGCCGATGCCCACAAATACACCCGTGCGCGTCGTGGACAACGCGCCCGGCACGAGGCCCGCGTGCTCGAGTGCCTCCCAGCTGGTCTCCAACAGCAGGCGATGCTGGGGGTCGAGCGCGGCGGCCTCACTCGGCGAGATGCGAAAGAAGCCAGCATCGAAGCGATCCGGTCGCTCGATCATGGCAGCCCGCCGAACGTAGCTCGTCCCAGGGACATCCCGGGCGGGCCGGTACCAACCGGCCGTGTCCCAGCGCTCCAACGGGATGTCTTGTACTACATCGCGCTGCTGCTCCAACAGCGACCACAGCTCTTCCGGCGAGTTGGCGCCGCCCGGTAACCGGCAACCGATGCCGACGATAGCGATGGGACTTCGCTGGACGCCTTCGAGTTCGGCAACGCGCTGCTTCAGCTTTCGGATGGCCTGCAGAGACCGACGCAGTTGTTCCTCAGACATCGAGCAGGCCCTCCAAGCTGTCGAGCTCCTCATCCAATGCCCGGCTCACGGAGACCGGGTCGCGCTCGCCGAGCGGCAATGGGACCCTACCCGGCTCATCGGCAAAGGCTCGTTGCGCCGGCTTCCGCAGTTCGGCGTCATCCTGCATGAGCGAGAGCAGGTACCCCGCCAAGCTACGGATATCCGGATGGTCGAACAGGACGTTGCTCTCGATCGGGCAGCCCAGCCCGCGATGGATCCTGTCGCGCAGCTCGACGGTCATCAACGAATCCATGCCCAGCTCGAAAAACCCCCGGTTGACGTCGGTCGAGACGTCGACAGGGGCGCTGTCCTCCCGTCCCAGCACCGCGCGCACCTGCTCGAGTAGCCAACGCGACAGGCGCGTGGCCCGTCGGCCTTCGGGCAGGCTGGCTAGCTGTACAACGAAGGCCGGCTTCTCTGGTGGACCTTGCTCGGCCGGACCTTGCTCCACTGGTACCGCCCGCCCGCCGGGCAGCTCGCTGACCAAGGGACGTCGACGCTGCAGCTCGTAGAGGGCGCGGAACGTCGCCCAGTCCGTGTCAGAGACGACCTGGTGACACTGGTGGGATCCGAGCGCAAGATCGAGCGCCGCAAGCGCCGCGTCTGGGGGCAACGCCCGCACCCCGCGCCGTGCGAGTTCCCCAAGCCCGTGCTGGGCCATACCGCCACCGGACCAGGGCCCCCAGCTCACCGACAGGGCGGCATGGCCTGCGGCCCGGCGAGCCTGCATCAGCGCGTCGAGATAGGCATTGGCAGCCGCGTAGCACGCCTGCCCGGCCGAGCCCCATACACCTGCGATCGAGGAGAAGCAGACGAAGAACTGCGGGTCGAGGTCGCGGGTGAGCGCGTCCAGCAAGGCCGCGCCTCCGATCTTGGCCTGCACCGTGCGGACCAGGTGGGCATCTGACTGACCGAGCAGCGGCGTCTGTTCTTCCACGCCCGCTGCGTGTAAGATCGCAACGGGACCGGCCGCACCACGAAGCTCGTCGAGCATCCGCGCGAGCGCGCCCGGGTCGCACACGTCCGCGGCGGCCACCGAGACGCGGACGCTCGCCGACTGCAGGCCGGCCACTGCCTCCTGCGCACCCGGCGTATCCATCCCCCGTCGACCGATCAACACAAGCCGCGCGGCACCGTGTTTGACCGCCCAGCGAGCCGCGTGCAGGCCCAGGGCACCCAGCCCTCCAGTGACGACCGCAGTGCCACCAAGTAGTGCGTTGGCCGCCACACCCGCGGTCGCAGGCGGCTCCTGCTGGACCAGCCGCTGCACGAATTCGCCGCTGGCCCGCACGGCGATGTGGTCTTCGCCCTTGGAGGCCCCCAGCAGCCCGGCCACGTGTCGCAGGATCGATTCGCTCGGCTGCTCCGGCGCGCCCGGCAGGTCGATCAGGCCGCCCCACAGCCGCGCTTGCTCCAGGCCGAAAACACGTGCGAGTCCCCACACCGCCGCTTGAGCGGGGCATGCACGCGCGCCGCTGTCGTCCACGACCACGGCCCCTCGAGTCAGAAACCAACACGGGGTCGCCCTGCTCAACCCCGCCGCAAGCGTGCGCGCGGCGCGGTGGGCGTACAACAGATCGTTGAGCTCGCGCTGGGCCCAGTCCCCATGGTCCCTACTGGCGTCGCCTACCGATGCGCCCCACAGGCACACAACACCGTCGAACGGTTGTTCATCCCGCAGCAGCGCCTCGAGCGGACCGCAGTCCCCCGCGTCCCGGGGGGGCCTGGCAAGCGAGATGACCTGCCCGCCACCAGCCTCGATGAGTTTACCGAGTTCTGCGGCCAGCCCATCCTGGTCCGACAGCAGCAGCCAGCGCCCCGAAGGGAGTGCCCCGCCGCCCACGCGCGCCCTGCTCTTCTGCCATTGCGGTCGGTAGAACCACGACCGTGCGTCCGCGGTACGTCGGTCGACAGCAATCGCGCGAGCGAGGGCTTCCTTCAGCTCGGGCAACGTCTTCTGCGCTTCCTTGCTCAGCCCCTGCAAGAGCGCCCGGAGCGGTTCTGCTTCGTTGGCCTCGATCGCGGCGAGTACGCGACTCGCGTTCACGTGCGAGGCCGAGTCCCCAGTAGAGGACGCTGCCCCCGTGACTACAACCGCCTGAGGTAACCAATAGCGCCTGCGCTGAAAGGGATAAGTCGGGAGCGTCACGTGACGCGCACCCCACGGCACCCGCAGGCCCCTCCAGTCGACACGCCCACCACCCACATACCACTGACCGAGGCTCCGCAGCGCCATGCGGAGGTCGTCCTGATGCTTGCGCAGGGAGGGCAGCAGCGCCGGCTCTGCATCGACCGGAAGACACTGGCGAACCATCCCGCTCAGCGTGGGGCTGGGGCCGACCTCCAGATAGGTGCCGATGCCGTCGGCGTGCAGCGCACGCACGCCCCGCGCGAACTGCACGGTCGCCCCCACGTGCTCTACCCAGTAGTCAGCGCTCGCGATGCGCTCGTCCGCCCGCCGTCCGGTCACGTTGCTGACCAATGCGAGCTGCGGCAGCCGGTAGTCAATCGCCTCAGCCACCTGTCGAAACGCCCCTAGCATCGGCTCCATCAACGGCGAATGAAAAGCGTGTGACACGATCAAGGGCGTCGCCTTCACGCCCTGGCCGGCGAAGCGCTCTGCAAGCGCACCGACCTGCTCCGAGGGACCCGAGAGAACCGTCTGGCTCGGTCCATTGATCGCCGCAAGGGCAACGCCCCCGGTACTCTCGGCCAAGGCGTCGCGGACCTGCTCTGCGGATGCCCGCACTGAAACCATCGCCCCCCCCGGGGGCAGTTCCTGCATCAGCCGTCCCCGGGCGGCGACCAGCTTCAAGCCGTCCTGCAGACTGAACACGCCCGCGAAACACGCGGCGGCGAGCTCGCCGACGCTATGGCCGAGCAACACATCTGGCGCGACGCCCCACGAGTGCCAGGTTCGCGCCAGTCCAAGCTCGAGCGCAAACAACGCCGCTTGTGTGTACGCGGTCTGGTCGAGCAGGCGCGCCTGCTCGCTGCCGGGCTCGGCAAACATCACCGACAGGAGCGGTTGCGATAGCTCGGTCGCGAGCGCGGCAGCGCACTCGTCGAGGGTGTCTCGAAACACTACTTGCTCCGCGTACATGCCCTGCCCCATGCCCGGATACTGGCTGCCTTGTCCCGTGAACAAGAACGCCAGGCGCCCATTGGCCAACGAGCCTTTCGACATGGCGCACGAGCGACTCGCCTCCCCGTGCTCGAGTTTGGCGAGCTCGGCATCGAGTTCCCGTCGATCGCGCACGACCACCGCTACGCGCTGTTCTAGGTGCGAGCGGCCGGCGAGATTCTGTGCCACATCGTGTAGCGAAGCTTCCTGGTGATCGCCGAGCCAATGCCGAAGTCGCTGCGCCTGTTCCCGCAGCGCCCCAGGGTGTCGTGCAGAAAGCACTGCCATGGTGCAGCGCGGTCCAGGCCCTTCGACGCCTGCCGGCGGTTGCGGATCCGGCGGGGCGCCCTCGAGGATCACGTGCGCATTGGTGCCGCTGATGCCGAACGAGCTGACGCCCGCGCGCGGAGGACGATTGCGAGCGGGCCAGCCCGTGGCCCGGCTGACGCAGCGCAGAGCGAGCTCGTCCCAGGCGATGTGGGAGCTCGGCTGCTCGCTATGCAGCGACGCAGGGATGTGCCCGTGCCCCATGGCCAGCACGGTCTTGATCACACCGGCGACTCCGGCTGCCGCCTGGGTGTGCCCCAGGTTGGACTTGGCCGAACCGATCAGGAGCGGGTCCTGCGGTGTGTGTCCTTGGGCAAACACCGCACCCAACGCCTGCGCCTCGATCGGATCCCCGAGCGTCGTACCGGTTCCGTGTGCCTCGACGTAGTCAATATCTGCGGATGTGAGCTCCGCTTGGGAAAGAGCCCTCCGAATCACCGCCTCCTGCGATGGTCCGTTGGGCGCGGTCAGACCATTGCTCTTGCCGTCCTGGTTCACCGCCGTGCCGCGGATCACCGCCAGCACCGGATCGCCATCGGCGCGGGCATCGCTGAGGCGCTTCAGCAATAGCATCCCGCAGCCTTCGCCCCAGCCCACTCCGTCGGCCGACGCGCCAAAGCTCTTGCAGCGGCCATCGGGCGACAGGCCGCGCAGCCTGCTGAACTCGACGTGCAGGGTGGGCGTCAGGATCACGGTCACGCCGCCCGCGAGTGCCAGACCGCACTCGCCGGTGCGAAGGCTCTGACAGGCCAGATGAAGTGCCACCAGGGATGACGAGCAGGCGGTATCCAGTGTAACGCTGGGCCCCTTCAGGCCAAGGGTGTACGAAATCCGCCCCGAAGCCACGCTGTTGGTATTGCCTGTACCGACATAACCGTCGAGGGAATCGGGTTCCATCCCGTGTAGATGTGCGTAGTCATTGCTCATCAGACCGACAAACACCCCCGTGTCGCTGCCCTTGAGCGCATCTGCAGAAACGCCACCGCGCTCCAGTGCTTCCCAGCTCGTCTCCAGCAGCAGTCGTTGCTGAGGGTCCATGGCCTGCGCCTCACGGGCAGACACATTGAAGAAGGCGGCATCGAAGTGCTCAACGTCGGTCAAGAAGCCGCCGCTGCGCGTGGACATCTTGCCCTGCGCATCGGGATCGGGGTCATAGTAGCGATCAATGTCCCAACGCTCTTTCGGTACCTCCCCGATGGTGTCCACCTCACGGTCCAACACCTCCCACAGGCCCTCTGGATCAGATACCCCGCCCGGATACCGGCAAGCCATTGCGACGATCGCAATGGCTTGACCCTGCGGCGCGGGGGCAGCGGACGCGCGCGCACCCGCCTTGGCCTGACCTGGTGATAACACCTCCCTCAGCAGGTGAGCGGCAAGGGCGTCAACGGTCGGGTAGTCGAATGCCAGGGTGGCCGGCAGCCGCTGCCCGAGCCGCTCAGACAGTGCGTTGCGCAGCTCCATGGCCATCAGCGAATCAAAGCCCTGCTCCTTGAAGGGGCGCCCGGAGGGCACCTGAGCAGCATCGGCTTGTCCCAGGGCCTCTGCGGCGTATGCGCGCACCGTGGTCCGCATCCGCTCGAGCTGCCCATCGGGTGGAAGGCCCTCCAGTTCCGTTCGCAAGGTGGCGTCTTCGCTGCGCTGCACGCGTCGTGTCCGCGGTGGGGGGGCCACGACCTCCTGCCACAGCGGTGGCACCGAAGGGCCCAAGGCGCTTCGCAACTTGGCCTCGTTCAGCCGCAGTGCACACAGCTGGGGCTGCGGCTGCTGCATCGCTCGCTGCAACATCTCCAAGCCCTGCGTGGGGCTTATCTGCTCGAAACCAGCGCGTGCCCAGCGGCTCTGGTGGTCGGCCCCTGCCGAGGCGGCCATCCCCATTTCGGACCAGGGCCCCCAGTTAATGCTTTGCGCAGGCAGGCCCTGGGCGCGGCGATGCCACGCGAGCGCATCCAGGAATGCGTTGGCGGCGGCGTAGTTGCCCTGGCCGGCTGCCCCCAGCAGGGACGCCGCAGACGAGTACATGATGAAGAACGCAAGGTCGTGGTCTCGAGTCAAGGTGTGCAGGTTCCAAGCGCCCTGCACCTTGGCCCGCATCACGCGTGCAAAGCGCGCGCGGTTCTGTTGCGTCAGCACGCCGTCGTCGATAACGCCCGCCGCGTGCACCACCCCCCGCAGGGGGTGATGCCCGCTTGCCTGTGACGCGAGCAGCTCGCGCATCGCCGTCGCATCCGCGACATCGCACTGCTTCACCGTGATCCGTGTTCCTGCCGCGCGTAGCTCCTCCAGGGTCGCTTCAGCCTGGCGCGTCGGTGAACTTCGACCGACCAACACCAGGTGTGCCGCGCGCCGTTGTTCCACAAACCAGCGCGCGACCAGCAGGCCGAGACCACCGAGGCCACCGGTCATGAGTACGCTGGCTGCTTCGAGGGAGGGTGTAGTCACCGTGGCTGCGTCGGCGTCCACTCGCACGAGGCGCAGGCCCCGCACCCGTGCGCCACCCAACTGAAGCTGACCTTCCTCCGGTGCCGCAGCCAAGCCGCTCCACAACGCATCGAGGTCGGCGCCCGTGTCGAGTTCGCCGACGCCGACCAGGGTTGCTCGCATCAGCGGATGCTCCCGTTGCCAGACCCGTGCCAAACCCCACAGGGGCGCAACGCACAGCGCTTCGGGCGAATCACTGGCGGTGACCCACCACAGACAAACGGAAGCCTCGCGAAAGCGCTGGACACGCAGCAACATGTGCAATTGCTCAAGGCCCGTTACAGCGACCCGCTGGGCACCTTCGCCCGCATCGCCATCCCCCGCCCGCCAAAAGACAACCACATTCACCGCAACAGCGATCGCACCCAGGCGCGCCTCGAGTTCCTCGAGGCGTACGGTATGCACCATTGCCCCTGCATCGCTGAGCTTGGCAACCAGCCGCTCGCCCAACCTCGGAAGCTTCCCTTGGTGCACCAGCACCCACGGTATTGAGGTATCCGGGGCCGAGGGGGCCTCGTCTTGCAGCGGAAGCCAGCTTGGGATGAAGAGATGGCTGGGCCGCCCCGCGGATTGGGAGAAAGCCTCCGGCGCCGCCCGCTTGGCGACGAAGCCCTCGACGGCTGCGACAACGCGACCCTCATCGTCCCAGAACGTCAGGTCGGCCGACGACGCCTCCGCCGTGACCCGCTCCGCGTCACCGCGCGGAACGGCCAGGCACCAAGCGCGCCGCGGAAGCCCGCCATACCAGCGGAAGGTTTCCACCGCAAACGGCAATTCGGGGGACAGCTGCTCGCCGTCTTGGAGTGCAAGTAGGCTGCCGAAGCCATTGTCGAGCAGGCCGGGGTGGATCACGGTTTCCGAGTCCAGCCCTTCGGGAGCGCGCAACCGAACCCATGCTCTACCTGGGGCCACGTGCAGCTGCTCGGTCCACCACCACAGCTCGCCCCACTCGATGTGCCTGTCCCTGAGCCGCTCAAGCGTCTGCTGCGGGTCCCCGGCCGTCGCGCCGGCCCGTCGCTGAACGCTCAGGTCTGTCCCTGGGACATCGGGAGCCGCGCCGGGTAGCACATTGCCCTGCGCGTGCACAGTCCAGCGCTCCCCCCCCTCTTGCGCCGCTTGGGTAGCGATCGAGAAGCGGGCGCCCTCGCCCACGTCCTGCGGCGTGAGCGAGATGTGAAGGCGCGTCGCGCTCGCGAACACCAGGGGACGCATCAGCTGCACGTCTTGGAGCACCAGCTCGGCACTGCCGTACAGCTCGCGGCCCGCAGCCAACGCGACCGAGAGGTACACACTGCCCGGCAGCACGGTCTGTCCAAAGACGCGGTGGTCGGCCAGGAAGGGGCGGCTCTCGACGTCGAGGTCGAGCACCCGGTGCACTGTCTCGCCAGGTAGGCTCATGCGTACACCACCGAGGTCTGACGCTGTTTCACCCTCCTGGCTTGCGACGTGCCGCGGCAGCCAATAGCGCTTGTGCTGAAAAGCGTAGCTGGGCAGCTCCGTCCGGCGAGCTCCCAGGCCCTTGAACGCACCCTCCCAGTCGACCCGGTGCCCTCGGCAATACATGCCGCCGAGAGCCCCGGCCAGGGTCCCATGCGCATCTTTGCCCTTGCGCAGCGATGGCAGCATCGCTGTGCGACCCGCGATCGACTCCTCTTCCGAAAGGCAGCCCGACACCATGCCGCACAGAACACCCTGCGGACCGCACTCCAGAAACGTCGTCGAGCCACTGTCCAGGGCGAACCGCACTCCGCTTTCGAAGCGCACGGCCTGGCGAGCGTGCTCGACCCAGTAGTCGGCACCTACCAGCTCACCAGAGGTGGGGTCGGCGAGCCTCCCCGTCACGTTGCTGATGATCGGTACCGTAGGCGGCCTGTAGCTGCTCGTGGATGCGAGCTCGCGGAAGGGCTCGAGCACCGTGTCCATGTGCAACGAATGAAAGGCATGTGAGACCTCCAGACGGTTCACCTTGCGGCCTTGCGCCTGGAACGCGGCCAGCAACGCCTCGACCGCATCGGCATCGCCCGAGACCACCGTCTGGCTTGGGGTATTGAGACCCGCCAGGTCGAGACGCGCCCTATGCGCTTCGACCAGACCCGACAGAGCGACACGAACCTCCTGCTCGGACGCTTGTACAGAGGCCATCGCCCCGCCGGCAGTGGCGTGCTCGTCCATCAGCCGGCCGCGGGCACACACCAGCTTTGCGCAATCCTCCAACGTCAACACGCCGGCGACGTGCGCAGCAACAAGCTCGCCGACGGAATGACCCAGCAGCAAGTCCGGCTGCACGCCCCAGGCCTGCCACTGACGAAACAATGCGGTTTCAAGCGCGAACAGCGCCGGCTGCGTGTAACGGGTCTGACCCAGCAACTTGGCGCGCTCCTCATCCGAGACGCGCGGCCACATCACCTCCCGAATCGAGCCCTCCAGATGGCGATCGCACGCGGACACAGCAGCGTCGAAGGCTTCTGTGAAGGCACCGAACCCCGGCCGCTCATATAGCTCCCGACCCATGTCCAGATGTTGACTGCCCTGCCCCCCCAAAAGCATGGTGAGCTTGCCCACCCGGTGCTCGACCGGTGTCAGATGTCCACCCGCGGGGACCCGGCGATGCTTGGCGAAGTCGCCCAGGGCGCCCTGCAGAGCTGGGTAGCCGCCTGCAGCGTCCTGCTCCTCGGCCACCACGGCCAGCCGGACGGGAAGTCCGCCGCGACTGTGCGCCAGCGACCACGATAGGTCCGCCAGCCCCAGCGCCCCTCCGCTAGCGCTGCTGAGGTGGCCCGCCAAGCGTTGCGCACCCTCACCCAGGGCTTCGATGGTCTGCGCCGACAGCACGATCGGCAACGCGCTGGCGCTCGGCGCTGCCCTCTCGGTCGCCCGTGACCCCTCACCCGTAGGCGGCTCCTCCAGCACGACGTGTGCATTGGTGCCGGACAGACCGAAAGCACTCACGCCCGCGCGGCGTGGGCGCGCGGCACGAGGCGGCCAGGGGGTGAGCCTGTCAACCACCTCCACGTTCATACCCTCCCAGGCGATGTGCGGATTGGGCGGGTTGCAGTGCAGCGTGGCCGGCAGCGCGTCGTGCTGGAAGCAGGCCAAAACTTTGAGAACGCCGGCCACCCCCGAAGCCGACTCCAGGTGGCCAACGTTGGTCTTGATCGAACCTAGCCGTAGCGGCCCGGCATCGGGCCCGCGAGCCTGCCCGAAGACCGCATCCAGGGCCTGCACCTCGATCGGATCGCCCAGTGTCGTGCCCGTACCATGGCACTCGACGACGTCCACCTCACCCGGTTCCAGGCGCGCATTGGCAAGCGCAGCCCGCAAGACCTTTTGCTGAGACGTCCCGTTCGGTGCAGTGATCCCCGAGCTGGCCCCGTCGTGATTGACAGCCGTACCCCGCACCACTCCCAGGATGCGCCTACCCTCGGCTCGTGCGTCGGCAAGGCGCATCAGCGCGAGCAACCCCACACCTTCGCCTCGACCGTAGCCATCAGCCGCTGCCGAGAACGTCTTGCTGCGTCCATCGGGAGAAAGCGCCCGGGAACGCGACAGGAGCACCGATGTGACGGGGTCGACAATGACCTGCACCCCGCCCGCCAGCACCAGGTCACAGCGGCCAGAGCGCAGATGCTCGGCTGCCAGATGCAGCGCCACCAAGGATGAGGAGCAGGCTGTGTCCAGCGCGATCGCGGGACCCTGCAAGCCGAGGTGATAAGCCAGCCGACCGGCCGCAAACGAGGTGTGGCTGCCCGTGATGCTGTAGGCATCGGCGCTGACCACCGACGGTGCACGGCTACTGCTGTACTCATCCGGCCCAATGCCGATGAACACACCGGTGTTTGAGCCCTGAAGCGAACTGGGGCCGATCCCGGCGTGCTCGATGGCAGTCCATGCTGCCTCGAGCAGCAGGCGATGCTGCGGGTCCATACACAGCGCTTCCCGCGGCGAGATCCCAAACAGCGCAGCGTCGAAACCGGCCACGTCATCGAGCAACGCGGCATGCCGGACGTAGGTCGTGCCGCCACGGTCAGGGTCCGGGTCGTAGTACCGGGACAGGTCGTAACGCTCGCCCGGAATCGGACCCAGCGTATCTACACCAGTGCTCAGCACTCGCCACAGTCCGTGCAGGTCCTCCGCGCCACCGGGCATGCGCAGACCCACCCCGACGATCGCCACGGGGCCATGGTGCGCAGCCTCGACGCGCGCGAGGTCCCGGCGTGCGCTCAGAGCCGCGCGGGTGGCTTTTCGCAGGGCCTGCTCGAGCTGTTCACTCTGCGCCATCGGTGGCTTCCTGTTCTAGGCTGTCGACGAGCTCCAGTAGTGAGGAAAGGTCCGCCGGCTCGTCGCTTCCAGCATGCGCAACCGAGCCGTTGACTCTGCGACGAAGCAGCTCCTGCAACGCTTCGTCTCGCCACTGGTCGTCGGTCAGTTGCGCCAGCGCAGCGACCGCCGCGCTGACCGTCCCCTCATCCAGGGCATACTGTTCGAGAAGCCAGCCCGAAAGGGCCCGCAGATTGGGGTGGTCGAAGGAGACAGTCGCCGGCAATGAGATCCCGGTAAGACGCTGCAAACGCTGGCGGACCTCCACCGCCATCAGCGAATCCAGGCCCATATCCTTGAACCCGACTTGGGCGTCCAGCCTTCGCGGGTCGTCGATCCCCATCACGCTTGCTACTACACCCGCGACCCGCTCCAGCAGGTGGGCATGGCGCCCCGGCGCAGGCATCGCCAGTAGGCTAGCCCGTAGTGCACTCTGGCCCGTGTTCGCGCTGGCATCGCCGTTCGGCTGGCCTCCATGGTTGCCATGGTTGCGACCGTTCCCTACGCGTGCCTCGGGCAGCTCGCGCAGCAACGGCCGTTCACCCGCAGCGGCAAAGGCACGGACAAAGCGGCTCCAGTCCACGTCCACCAGCGCAATCTCCGACTTGCCTTCTGAAAGCACCTGCGCGAGCGCCTGCAGCGCAAGCCGAGGCTTCATGGGCAAAAGGCCCCGGCGCACGAGCCGCGCCTCGACCTCGGCGGTCACCATCCCACCATCGGCCCACGGGCCCCAATGGACCATGGTGGCGGGCAAGCCCTGGGCAACGCGATGTTGGGCCAGACCCGCAAGGCCCGCGCTCGCGGCACTGTACGCGGCTTGCCCGCCGTTGCCCCACCACCCGGCGACCGAGCCAAACAGGACAAAGCTCTCGAGCGCCACGCCGTGGTCCCTCGATGCGTTGTGCAGAGCCCAGGCGCCGGTCAGCTTCGCGTCCATGGTCACCTGCCAGTCCTCCCGCCTCGTGCCTTCGATGAGCGCGTCTCGGCTGACACCTGCCGCATGGAACACGTGGCGCAGCGGCGGCAGGCCCTCTGCCCCACGCGATAGCCGCTCCACGAGCTCATCCGTAGCCTCCACGTCCGCCGCGTCACAAGCTACAACGGTGGTCATGCAGCCCTTGTCCTTGAGCGTCTCGACGAGCTCGGCGCACCCTGGAGCGTCGGTCCCCCGGCGCGAGCTCAGCACGATGTGTGTTGCGCCGTGCTCGACCAACCAGCGCGAAAGGGCCTTGCCAAGGGCGCCGGTACCGCCGGTAACAAGAGTTGTACCCTGCGGCCGCCACACGGTCGTGGCATGCCCGTTCCGCGTGAAAGGGCGCGCTCGCACGACTCGTCTCGTCCACAGCTGTCCGTCGCGCAGCGCAAACTCATCGCCCTCATTCTGCCCCGGGGCTCGCAGCAGCAGGGTCATCACTCGTTGCAGCGACCGGTCATCGGGAGGGTCACCCGGCAGATCCAGTAGGCCGTGAAAGCTCTCCGGCGATTCAATGCGCAACGTCCGCCCCAAGCCCCAGACCGTTTGCTGGGCCGCCTGGCAGGGTCGGTCGTCCCCGCGGATGGCGAGCGCGTGGGCCGTACAGAACCACAACCGCGTGGCGCCGCGACCGTTGCCCCGGCACACGTGCTGAACCATCTCGAGCACCTCGCCCGCTTCGCCGTGCGACACGTCCGGCGCGAGCGCGCTTGAAGCGGATGAGCTGGGCATGTACACGACATCGCGAGCCGGTAAGGTCTCGCCAGGTTCACGCAGACGTGCCAGCGCTTGCTCCGTAGTGAGGAGCTCAACGGCCCATCCCCGGCTGCGCAGCGCGGTGGCAAGCGCCGTCGGCCAACCCTTCGTGTGGTCGCTGTCGGAGACCAGCCACCAGGCATCGGCGGAATCCTCAGGATTCCGCGGGTTCGGAGCATCCCGCACTGGCTGCCAGTGCTCCTCGTACCGAAGGCGGTCGATGACGGCAGCTGTGGTGGCGCGCGTATGCCACTCAGCCAGGCGTGGCAACAGGGGATCCAGGTGCCCACGCTCGGCCTCAGACAGCCGCAGAAGTGTTGCAGCGGCCCGCACGTCGCGCGAAGCGATCGCGTCCCACAACACCCCGTCGGTTTGCTTGGCCACCCGCTCTTGGGTGCGAGTCGCCGGCGGCTCCAACCAGAAGCGCCGACGTTGGAACGCATAGGTCGGCAGCTCGATCGAAGCGGCTGGTGCATGCACCAGCGATTCCCACTCGATGGACTGCCCGGCAACGTGCAACCCACATAGCGCCGAACAGAGCGTTGTCGGCCCCGGCTGGCCGGGTCGTAGCGACGGCAAGCAAACGCCTGGTCGCGTCCCGTCCTGTGGCAGGCAGCGGGCCGCGAGGGCGCAGAGCACCGGCTGCGGACCGCACTCCAGAAATGTCGTCGCGCCGCAGTTCGTCGCGACTTGCACCGCGTCGGCGAAGCGCACCGCGCGCCGAACGTGCTGCACCCAGTACTCGGGGCTGACGAGGTCGCCAGCCTGTACTTCCGCCAAGCGGCCTGTGACATTGCTGACCAGCTTGCCTCGGGGTGGACGGAAGGTTAGTCCCTGCGCAACCTGACCGAAGGCCTCGAGCATGGCGTCCATGTGGCTCGAATGAAAAGCATGAGAGACGCTCAGGCGCCTTACCTTGCGCTGTCGCCGCGCGAACGCTAACTGCAACCCATCGACCGCCGCGGAGTCGCCAGACACGACAGTCTGTTCGGGCGTGTTGAGTCCCGCGATATCGACGCGACCCTGCTGCTCTACGGGAAGCCGGGCGATCGCCGCGCGAACCTCCTGCTCCGAAGCCTGCAACGACGCCATGGCGCCGTTTGCGACGGCCAGCTCGTGCATGAGCCGGCCACGGGCGCACACCAAGGTAGCGGCGTCGTCGAGCGAGAGTACACACGCGACATGGGCTGCGACCAGTTCGCCAATCGAGTGTCCCAAGAGCACAGCCGGGTTCAGACCCCATGCCTGCCATTGACGGAACAACGCCGTCTCGAGCGCGAACAGCGCCGGTTGTGTATAGCGCGTCTGGTGCAACAGACTCGCGGCCTGGTCGTGCTCATCGGCCCACATCACCTCGGTGAGCGAGCCTTCGAGATGGGGTTCGCAGGCCGAAACGGCCAGGTCGAACGCCTGCGTGAACGCCTCGAGGCCCGGACGCCCATACAAATCCCGGCCCATGCCGGCGTGCTGGCTGCCCTGACCCGTAAAGAGAACCGCGAGCGAGCCCGGCCGGTGGTTCGGCGCCGTGGCATGACCGCCCCTCGGCACCTGGCCCGTGTTCGCATACTGCAGGAGCGACGCACGCAGCGCCGCATAGCCCGAGCCTGCATCCTCCTGGGCGACGGGCACCGCCAGGCGCGCCGGCAGGGCAGCCCGCCTGGTCGCGAGCCAGGCGACCAGGTCCCCCAACTCGGGGCGGCCCTTGTCGGTTGCTGCTAGATGCTCGGCCAACCGCCGCGCATTGTCGGCCAGTGCCTGGGGGGTATGCCCGGAAAGCACCACCGGCAGAGTCTCGGCCGCGGGCGCCCCCGGGGTGGCCTGCGGTGGCTGGGGCGCTTCCTCGAGTACGACATGCGCGTTGGTCCCGGAAATGCCGAACCCGCTGATGCCCGCTCTACGTAGACGGCCAGCCTGTCTCGGCCACGGGTGGGGCTCTTGCAAGAGCGCCAGACGACCCCCCTGCCAGTCGATGTGTTCGGAGGGTACCTCGGCGTGCAAAGTCTTGGGGAGGCGTTCGTGCAACAGACTGAGGACCATCTTCTGGACGCCCAGCACGCCGGCTGCAGCCTGGGCGTGGCCGAGATTGGACTTGGACGACCCCAGAAAAAGCGGGTTCGACTCGCTGCGGGTGGGACCGAAGACCTCCGACAATGCACCCGCCTCGATCGGGTCACCCAGCGCAGTGCCCGTGCCGTGTGCCTCGACGGCATCGATGTCGTCCGGCGATAGGCAGGCCTTCCCAAGTGCGGCGCGGATCACACGTTGCTGACTGGGCCCATTGGGCGCCGTCAGACCTTGGCTGCGCCCATCTTGATTGACCGCCGAGCCCGTAACGAGCGCGAGCACTCGATCGCCGTCGCGCCGCGCGTCCGACAGGCGCTTCAGCACCAAGATACCACAGCCCTCTGCCCAACCGGCCCCGTCGGCGCTTGAGGAAAACGCCTTGGAACGCCCGTCGGGCGCCACGCCCCTGAGACGACTGAACTCGACGAAGGTAGCCGGCGTACTCATGACCAGAACGCCACCCGAAAGCGCCAGGTCGCACTCCTGCTGGCGCAGTCCCGCGCATGCCAGGTGCAGGGCGACGAGCGAGGAGGAGCAGGCCGTGTCGATGGTCATCGCGGGACCTTGCAGACCCAGCGTGTAGGACAGTCGGCCGCTCAAAACGCTGCTCGCTTGACCCGTGGTGCGGTACCCATCGAAGCGCTCCAGGGAGCCGTCTGCTTGACCGTAATCCGAGCCCATGGAGCCCAGGTACACCCCTGTGGACGACTCCCGAAGAGACGTGGGAATGATCCCGGAACGCTCGAGCGCTTCCCAAGCAACCTCGAGCACCAGACGCTGCTGGGGGTCCATCGCCTGCGCTTCACGCGGAGAGATGCCAAAAAACTCCGCATCGAAGGCGTCCGCATCACGAACAAAGCCGCCTTGCCGCGCGTAGCTCTTGCCCGGAGCATCTGGATCCGGATCGTAGAGTTCTTCGGTGTCCCATCGGGCCGGGAACGAACCGATGACATCGCGCCCTTCGTCCAGCACAGCCCAGTAGCCCTCCGGATCCACGACCCCGCCTGGCACCCGACAGGCCATGGCGATGATGGCGATGGGCTCGTCGGTAGCTTGCCGGGTAGCTTGCCGGGTAGCTTGCTGGCTCCCCTCCAGGCTAGCTTCTGCGGTCCGTTCTTCGGACCCCGACAGTTGGCCCTGAGCCAGTGCCTGCCGTAGCAGCAGCTCAGCGATGGCTTCCGGGGTGGGGTAGTCGAAAGCCAGCGTGGTGGGCAGGTTGGCGTCGGCCTCGGCAGAGAGCTGATTGCGAAGCTCGAGGGCCATGAGTGAGTCCAGGCCCAGTTCCTTCATCGGCCTGTTGGTCGGCACCGCGTTCGGGTCAAGAAGACCCAGCACGCCAGCGACGCGCTCGCGCACAATCCCAACCAATGCCTCTAGGTGGGCTTCTTGAGACATGCTGGCCAGACGTGCCCACAGCCCGGATGGTGCGGTCGTCGTGGCGCGCACGCTGCGTAGCGCTGGGCGCAACAGTCCGCGCAGCAAGGGAGCAACCATATCCCTTTCGGTGAGCTGTCCTTGCATGGAGGCCAGATCGATGCGAGCAGGTACGAGGTGCCCTTCGGACCGAAGCAGCGCCGTGTCGAGCAACCGCAGGCCCGTCTGCTGACTCATCGGGGCAAGGCCCAGCCGCCGCAAGCGAACCATCTCCGCGGAGCCCAGATGGGCTGTCATACCCGCTCCGCTTTGCTCCCACAGCCCCCAGGCCAGGCTGGTGGCAGGCAACCCCCGCGCTCGCCGCTGAGCCGCCAGGGCATCCAAAAAGGTGTTCGCGGCCGCGTAGTTCGCCTGACCGGCGCTCCCGAGAACGCCGGCTGCCGAAGAGAACAGCACAAAGCTCACGAGCTCGAGATGCTGGGTAAGCTCGTGAAGATGCAAGGCCCCGTGCACCTTCGGCCGGAGTACCTTCGTCAATCGCTCCGGCGTGAGCGTGCTGACCAGTCCATCATCCAGCACTCCGGCAAGATGAAATACCGCGGCGAGCCGCGCCTTGGGGGGCACGGCCTCGAGGACCGCACGCAACTGCGCGCGCTCTGCCGCGTCGCAGGTAGCGATGACCACGCTGCGTGCTCCAAGCGACAGAAGGGACGAACGCAATTCATCGGCTCCGGGCGTGCCCTCGCCACGTCTCGACGTCAGGATCAAATGCTCCACCCCATGCTCGCTCACCAAATGGCGCGCCAATGCCCGGCCCAGCTCGCCCAGTCCGCCGACGATCAATACGGTGTCGTCTTTCCGCAGCCGGCGGCCCGAGGTCGTGGCCCGCTCGTGTTCAGGCACACCGACCAAACGGGCAACCATGGCGACGCCCCCGCGCAAGGCCTGCTCCGGCTCGGCGTCCGCGGCTAGCACCTTCCATAGCATGGTGGCGCTCGGCGAAGCGGCATCCAGGTCCAGAAGCCGTAGCCGCCGGCCCGGATGCTCGCCGCGTGCGGCGCGGATCAGTCCCCACAGCGGAGCGCGTACGAGCCCGCCCAGCGCGTCGCTAGGTTGCGCCGCGACCGCCGAACGAGTGACCCAGATGAGCGCGGTGGAACCAAGGCGTGTCTCCGCAAGCAACGTCTGAAGCTCCACCAGCGCATCTGTGGTCACGGAGCTGACCGTCGAAAGAAGGTCGACTGCATCCGGCGCAGGTGCCGTCGCGTCGATGAGCACGCGCCCGGGCGGCGCTTGCGCCGCGCCAAGCTTTTCGATCAGCGTGCCGACGTCGGCCATATGCTCGACCCCCAGGATCTTCGCCAGCTCGCCGGTCCCGCCAAGCACCCAGGTAACCGTTCCTTGTCCACCCTCCGGCAGGGCTGCGGCCTGCCACTGCACGCGGTACAGATCGCGGTGGGGGCCGAGCACGACCTGCCGGACCTGTTCTGCGGTGGCAGGGCGTGCTTGCACCAGGCCGACCGTGGCTACCGGCCGGCCCGTCGCATCGGCGACAGCAAGCGATGCGGCCCAGCCATCTGTCGCGCCCGACGACCTGCGATCGATGCGCACCCGCAGTTCGGTAGCACCCGTGGCATGCAGCCTCACGTCTGACCATGCGAAGGGCAACTGGACCTGCGCGGCACCGTTTTCTTCGAGCTCGGCAGCAAACGCCAGATGCAACGCCGCGTCCAGCAGCACAGGATGCAGCGCGTAGTCTTTGACCGCCTCGCGGAGGTCGGGTGGCAGGGCAACGCGACCGTAGATCGTATCGCCCACCCGCCATCCTTCGCACAGTCCTTGAAAAGCCGGCCCGTACTCCAGGCCAAGCTCGGCCAGGCGCGTATAGAGATCCCTCAGCTCGATGCGAGTTGCGTTCGCTGGAGGCCAAGCCACGAGCGACGGGTCCACGCTGGAAGTCACACCATCGGGCGCCAGGGCGCCCTGAACATGTGCGGTCCATGGCTGGTCTTCGTCCTGGTCCGATCGGCCATGCAGACTCAGAAACCTGCGCCCCTGGGCATCCGGTGCATCCACGTGAAGCAGGAGGCGCACGCCGCCAGTCTCCGGCAGCGACAGCGGCGTCGTCAGGGTCAGCTCAGCGACCCCGGCGCTCCCCGTGGCTCGCACCGCAGCGAGAACCATCTCCAACAGGCAGGTACCCGGTAGCAACACCGTGCCAAAAACCCCATGGTCGGCCAGCCATGGATGCTCGGACAAGGACAGCCAACCGCTGAACAACAGGCCGCCATTGGCTGGCAGTGGCGTCACGGTCTTGAAGAGGGGGTGAGCTGCCGAAGCCAAGCCCTGGTCGGAAGCCGCGGGAGCCACGCACGCACAGTCGAGCCAGTAGCGCTGACGCTGGAAGGCATAGGTCGGCAGGGCCGCGAGTCGGTAGGTCTCCTCGCCCACCACGGCCCTCCAGTCCACCTTGTGACCCTGCACATGCAGCGCAGCGAGTCCGCGCTGCAAGTCTCCCCGCCCGCCGCTATCGCGGCGCAGCGAGCCGACGACGATGCCGCCGGAATCCGCACAGGCCGCGGTCAAGGGCATGGCGAGCACCGGATGAGCGCTGATCTCGACGAACACTCCGTGACCTTTCGCCCGGAGGTGCTTTAGGGCTCGGTCCAGACGCACAGTCCGTCGCAAGTTCTGGCACCAGTAGTCGGCGCCGAGCTCGCGTCCCTCGACCGGCGCGCCTGTGACGGTTGAGACCATCGGCACCTGACAGGTCCTCGGCGACAGTGAGGCAAGCGCCTCGGCGAGGTCAGCCAGGATGCTGTCCATCTGCGCACTGTGCGAGGCGTAGTCGACATCGACCCGGCGACAGAACACGCCCTCGGACGAAAGGCGCCGTACCCAGGCATCAATGGCGTCGTCATCCCCGGACACGACCGTGGAGGTCGCCGTGTTGATCACCGCGATGGAAAGACTCGGTGCAAACCCTGCTAGACGTTGCTCGACGACGTCCGCCGGGAGCTCGACCACCGCCATCCCGCCGCGCCCGACCAGTCGTCGCAGCAAGCGGCTGCGCAGCGCAACCACCCTTGCCCCATCCTGCAATGAGAGCGCCCCGGCCACCACCGCCGCCGCGACTTCACCCTGACTGTGTCCGACCACCGCGCTCGGTTCGAGGCCCAGCTCGCGCCACGCTGCCGCAAGGCCCACCCCCATGGTGAACAGGCAGGGCTGCACAATGTCCACACGCTCAAGGCCCGGCCCGCTTTCCGCTTCGTCGCCCCGCAGAACCGCAAGCACCGAAAAGCCCGTCAGCGGACGCAAGGCCTCGTCACAAGTTCCCACCGCCCGTGCAAACGCCTGCGACTCTTCCAAAAGCAGCCGACCCATGTGCGGCCACTGACTTCCCTGTCCGGGGAATGCGAACACTACCGATCCGCGCGGCTGCGCCTCGCCGACCACCACGTGCGCGTGAGGGCGACCCGCACTGAGCGCGCGCAGCGCCTCGATCGCCGACCCGCGGCCGTCCACGTGCACGGCAGCCCGGGTCGAAAAGTGCGTGCGATGCAGCGCGGCCGTGCCGACGACGTCGCGCCAACGTGCGACGGGCTCGTCCTCCAGCCATGCCAACCACCGCGCGGCCTGTGTCCTCAAGGCGGCCTGATTTCGGCCCGAAAGCAGCAAAGGCGGTGCGCCGGCGCTATCTTGAGCCAGTGCACAGGGAGCCACACTCGCCACACCAACCAGTCCTCCGGCACGTTCCTCCGCGCCCTCCAGCTTGCCGGCTACCGCGAGGTCGCCGCCGCCATACACGCGCGACCAGTTCACTGACAGACCACGCATATACAGCTGCGCAGCGCTGTCCATTAGGCTTCGCCGCTCGTCTTCTGCGCGAAAGCACGAGGCCAAGCTGAGCATCGGCGTCTCCGTAACAGCTTCGGCGGATGCCCGAATGGCCCCGCTCAGCACGGGATGCGCCGCGATCTCCAGGAAGATGCTGTAGCCGTCCGATGCTAGGAGTTCGATGCCGGGCGCGAACCGAACCGGCTCGCGTAGATTACGCGCCCAATAGGAAGCCGAAAGCCCCCGGCCATCGACGTACTCGTTCAGGACCGTCGAGAACATCCGGATAGACCCTGTCCGCGGCTCGACCCCTGCGAGTGCGGCGAGCAGCTGATCCCGCACCGCCTCGACATGCGGACTGTGCGCCGCGTACGTGCAGCGAACCCGATGGATCCCGATGCCGCGTGCAGCCGCGACTCCCGCCAACTCAGCGAGCGCTGCCTCGCTGCCTGCTATCACGGTCGAATCCGGTGCATTGACCGCCGCCACGCACGGGCGGCCTACAAGCCCGGAGATGAGCTCTTGGGTCGCTTCCTGCGAGAGCTCGACGACAGCCATGCCACCCGTGCCTTCGAGCTTGCGCAGCAATGCGCTGCGCCTTGTGACGACTGCGACCGCGTCCTCCAGACCGAGCGCCCCGCACACGTGGGCCGCCGCGATCTCTCCCTGGCTGTGCCCGATGACCGCGTCAGGCTCGATGCCCCAAGACCGCCACAACGCCGCCAACGAAACGGCAAAGGAGAAGAGCGTGGGCTGTACGACGTCGACTCGATCGTAGGGCGATGCCAGCTTCGTCTCCCCCTGGATCACGTCGATCACGGACCAACCTGCGACTGCGCGTACGGCCTCATCGCAGGCCCGCATGCTTCGCTCGAAGACCGGCTCATGTGCCAAGAGCCCGCGGCCCATGCCCTCCCATTGCGAGCCCTGGCCGGGGAAGACAAACACCAGCTTTGGACGCCGCCTCGGTGCAGCAGAAGCCCTCCGATCACCACGCACGAAGGCGTACAGCTCATCAGCCATTCCCCGGCTATCGCTGGCCGCGAGCGTGATCCGGCTATGCCCCTCGGCCGGCTGTTCCACCGCGATCGCGGCGAGCTCGTCAGCCTCGCAACGGGCCACCCGTGGCAGCAACTCCAAGGCCCGCGCGCTGAGCGCCGCCTCCGAGGCCGCCGAAAGTGGCAAGACGACGGCCTCGCTGCGCGGAGGCTGCTCGAGTGCCACGTGACAGTTGGTGCCGCCGAAGCCAAAGGAGCTGACCCCCGCATAGCGCGTCTCGCCCCGCAGAGGCCAGGGCTCGTACTGTGCCTGGACGATGAGCCGCAGAGCCTCGAAATCGATCTCCGGGTTGGGGGTTTCGAAGTGAAGACTCGGGGGCAGCCCCCGGTGATGCAGAGCGAGCACAGTCTTGATGAGCCCTGCAATCCCGGCTGCGGCCTCCAGGTGACCCAAATTGGTTTTCACCGAGCCAACCCTCAACGAGTCATCTGTCTGCCGCTCAGCGCAGAGCGCCTCCCCGAGGGCCTGTGCTTCGATCGGATCGCCCAGCCTGGTCCCGGGACCATGGGCCTCAACGTAGTCGACCGAGCTTGGCTCGACCCCGGCGTCTGCCCACGCCCTACGCATCACAGCCGTCTGGGCCCGCGGGTTGGGAGCGGTCATCCCGTTGCTGAACCCGTCGTTATTGCTCGCGACGCCACGGATCAGCGCATACACGCGATCGTTGTCGCGACGGGCCTGCGACAGGCGCTTTAGCACCACGACGCCGGCGCCTTCACCCCGCACATAGCCGTTCGCCCGTGCATCAAAGGCCTTGCAGCGGCCATCTTCCGACATGGCTCCGAACTTGGTCATCGCGATCGTGCTTTCCGGGGAGACGATCACGTTGACACCGCCAGCCAGGACCATGCTGCTCTCCCCGCGGCGAATGCTCTCGACCCCCAACTTCACTGCCAAGAGCGATGACGAACACGCGGTGTTCACCGCCATACTCGTACCCGCGAGGCCGAGAGCGTACGAGACGCGCGCCGGGATGATGCTGGCGTCGTGCCCAGTGGCCGTGTGCTGCTCGATGCCATCAGGCGGGCGGCGACTACCGTACTCCTGCCAGAATGCGCCAGCGAAGACCGATGTGTCACTGCCCTCGAGTTGTCGCGGAACGATGCCAGCATCCTCGACCGCCTCCCAGGCTACCTCCAGAAACAGCCGTTGCTGGGGATCCATCTCCTTGGCCTCGCGCGGTGAGATGCCGAAGAAGCCCGGGTCGAAGCCGTCGATCTGTTCGAGGAAACCTCCCCACTTGGTATTCATCTTGCCTGGCGCTTGCGGATCCAGGTCCAGGTACCTGTCGACCGGCCAACGGTTCCGAGGAACTTCCCGGATCGCATCCATGCCGTTGCGCAGGAGTTTCCAGAAGCTCGTAGGCGAGTCGACGCCTCCAGGCAGGCGGCAGCCTATTCCAACGATGGCGATCGGCTCATGGGAAGGCTCCGGGTGGGTCACCAGCTGCACGCCACTGGGCGAGCTCGCACCGTGGGCAAGCAAGTGCTCCACGAGCCGCTCGACTGTGGGGTACTGCCAGGGCAACGTCGCGCAAAGCGTTTGGCCCAGGTGAGCGGACAGCTTTGCGACCAAGGAGGTCGCGACCTTGGAATCCACACCGTAGTCCCGAAAGCGCTCCTGGACGTCGATCCTATCGGCATCTATGCGGAGCAGGCTCGCGAGTTCCCGCGCAACGAACGCCTGTAGACCTTGCACTGATAGGTTCGGAAGGCTCTCACTACAACCATCTGCATCAAACATCGACTACTCCTGCTCAGCTCACGGATCGCCTTCACGTGCATGGCACACACCAGCAACGAATGGGCTACGTCATCGTCCAGGAGGGAACATCAGCTCCAGGTATGTGAGGAGCCTAGCCCTCAGTGCACGAGCTGACAACTCGCGAGTCAGACTCACCACA
>JAPPOR010000885.1 GCA_028817905.1 Myxococcales bacterium | reverse complement strand
TTGCCACCGACCGAGTGCTTGCGGAGCTGCTGGAACAGGTCCCTACCAGGAGCCGTCGAGTCCGCTAGGCTCGGCGGTCCCCCGGGCTATCTCCATGTCCGACAACGCCCGACAGCACGACGAAGCCGACCCGTTCGATGAGAGCTTTCAGCGACGGCTCGAGTACCTGTCCCTGGTGTCCAAGCGTGTGTTCGGAGGCCGAACGCGTGCCGAGCGCCGGTCGCGCAAGGCCGGCACGGGCGTTGAGTTTGCCGACTACCGTCAGTACAGCGCAGGCGACGATTACCGCTACATCGATTGGAACGCCTACGCGCGCATGGGGCGCTTGCTGTTGCGCCTCTACGAGGAGGACGAGGACCTGTCGGTCTACCTTCTCATCGATCGATCCGCGTCGATGGCGCTGGGCCACCCGAGCAAGCTGTTCTATGCCAAGCGCATCACAGCTGCGCTCGCGTACGTGTCTCTGGCACACCTGGACAGGGTCGCGATCGTTGGTCTGGGCGAGGCGCCCCAACCCCGCCTTTCACCTACCCGGGGTCGCAATCGCATCTTCCGCGTGCTGGATTTTCTGCGAGGCCTGAACCCCGACGGCAGAACCGACCTCAGCGCCTCCCTGTCCGCCTTCGTGGGTCAGCACAAACGCCGTGGGCTGGCGATCGTCGTGAGCGATCTGTTCGACCCGGAACACTTCTCCGCCGGTCTCGACAAGCTCCGCTATGCGCGCTTCGAGACCCAGGTCCTGCAGATCACCGACCCGCGTGATGCCGCGCCGAGTCTGCACGGAGATGTCACCCTGCGGGATGCCGAAACGCACGAGTTGCGCCAGGTGACGATCACCCCCCGCGTGCTTTCGCGCTATCGAGAGCAGTACCAGGAGCATCAGGCTCGCGTGCGCCACTACTGCGGAGACAAGCACATACCGCTGGTGCGCCTGCCGATCGATGTGCCGGCGGAGGACGCCGTCCTACGGATGTTGCGTCGCGGGGGCGTGGTAGGCTGATGCGGCTACTGGGCCTATCGTGGACCCAGGCGGGGCTCCTGTTCGCGTTTGCGGGGGGGCTGACGGTCCTGTTGTATCTCATGCGGCAGCAGCGTCGCGTCGTGACGGTTCCCGGTCTATGGCTGTGGCACGCCGCGCTTGGCAGGCGCCGCACGGCACGGCTTCGTTCGCGGCTGAGACATCTTGTGTCCATGTTGCTTGCGCTTGCGATTGTCGCCTTGCTGGTGCTCGCCCTGGGGGACCCCCGGGCAGCTCCGAACGGCGACGGCGCTGCCCGCACGGTGCTCTTGATCGACGCCAGCCCATCGATGGGCTCAGGGGACGTGCGACCGAACCGTCTGGCTGCTGCCAAGCGTTTGGCACGCGGTGCCGTACTTGCGGCCGCTCCCGGCGAATCCCTCTTGGTGGCGCAGGTGGCGCGGACTACCACCGCCATGAACCCCTTCAGCGATGACCGGGTGACCCTGCTGCAAGCCGTGGAGCGGGTCGCGCTCCAGCCCAGTGAGGCGAACCTAGCCGCTGCCGCGGCGTTCGCAAGCGACGTCCTGGGTGATCGCCCCGGGCGTGTGATTCTCTTCAGCGACGGTCGGGTCGGGCAGGCGCCCTTCGAGCTGCCGCCGGGTGCAACCCTGGAGCTCGCTTCCGTGGGCACGCAAGCGGACAACCTTGCGATCCGGGCGCTTGCGGTTCGCCGCTACCCACTCGACAAGGACAACAGTGAGACGCTGGTCGAGGTGCAGAACCCTGGGCCAACAGCGCGAAGGGCCGCACTCGAGCTGCGTGCGGCCGGTCAGCTCATCGCTCAGCAGGCGCTCACGCTCAAGCCCCACGAACGCGTTCGACGCATCTTTGCAAACCTCACAGGCATCGACCATACGATCGAGGCTCGCATCCGGCCCCTGGACGGGCGCCCCGATGCGCTTGCGATCGACAGCCGTGCCTATGCTTCGGTGCCGCCGCGCAAGCGCGTGCGCGTGTTGTGCGTGACGCGCGGCAGTCTCTATCTGCAGGCGGCCCTCCTGGTAGACGAGTTTCTGGACGTGGAGACGATCGTACCAGACGACTACCGCGAGGCTGACTCCTATGACGTCGTGATCTTCGACGATTTCGTGCCCGCAGCACTGCCGGTGCGACCAGCTCTGTTCATTCACCCGCATGTGGCGAGGGCGGGGAACCCGCTGACGGTGACAGGCGATCTCCAGCGGCCGTTCTTCGATCGGCTCGCGCGGGACCACCCGCTACTCCGCTGGACGGCTCTCGGTGATGTCAACATCGCGCACGCGGCCGGCTTGGTACCGGGGCCGGACGACGAGATCATCGGTGGCAGCAAGCGCGGGCCACTGCTGGTGGCCGGTCGCCGTGCGAACGTGCCGTTCGTCGCCCTCGCCTTTCGCTTGGAGGACAGCGATCTACCGCTGCGGGTCGCGTTTCCTCTGCTGCTGCTCAACGTGATCGACCACTTTGTCGGTGAACCCGGGCAGGACCTTGTCAGCTTGCGAGCCGGTGAGCCGCTCGAGGTGGCATCCCACGGAGGTGACGGCCCGGTTCGCGTTGGCGGGCCGCGCGGCCCCATCACGGCGGAGCGCCGGGGCGGCTGGCTGCGCTTCGTGCCGCCCGATCCCGGGATCTACCACGTGCCTGCCGCCGCGGGCCCGCTACCCATGGCGGTCAACTTGGGCGCGGACGTGGATCCCACGATCGCACCCTCGCGGCGACTTGACGGCTTCGCGCATCCTCCAAGGAAGTTCGAGCCGGGCGCCCCGCGGACAGCGCTGCCACCGTGGACTTGGCTGCTCGCGCTGACCAGCGCACTGGTTCTATTCGAGTGGTGGACATTTCACCGCAGGTGGACGGTATGACTCCGCGTCGTGCACTCGCCTCGCTGCTAGTTGTACTCGCCTGTGCCGCCCTTGGGCACGCACTTCATCGCTGGCTGTTTGGCCACACGTTGGAGGTGCCTGTCATCACTCCGACGGTCCGCCTGGCCCATCCCGAACGTCTGGCTCTCGTCAGCGCGATCCCGGTCGTCTTCTGGGCCACCCACCTGTCGCTCGCCAACTTGGCGCGCGGGCGCCGCCGACTGGCCCTTGCGCTGCGATCCGGACTGGTGGTTACGCTGGCGGCGGCCCTGTCGGAACCGGTTCAGTTGTCTACCCACGCGCGTATGGCCGTGGCGTTGGCAGTCGACATCTCCGACTCGATTCCGGACGAGGCGCTGCGCATCGCCGAGCGGCTCCTGGAGGATGTACGCGCGCGGGCGGGGGATTCGGCTCGCGTGCACACCATCACATTTGCCCGTGATGCGCGGCGTCATGTGGGCGGCGACCAGCCCCTGCGGGCTGTGCTAGGGCAGGTGGATGGTGCTGAACCCCAGGCCGCCGCCAGCGGCGCAGCAGGCGAGGCAACCAACCCCGCGCGCGCGCTCCAGCTGGCCTATGGCCTGTTGCCAGCGGACCGCGTGCGACGGGTGGTGCTGGTGAGTGACGGCCTGGAGACACGCGGCGACGTGCTCTCCGAGGCAGTGCGGGCACGCAGCCTCGGCATTCAGATCGACACCCTTGCTCTGCGCGCTCCGCCGCCACCGGAGGTTGCGATCGCGTCGGTGGACTTGCCGGATGAGGTCGAAGTGGGAGCGACGTTCGTAGTGCGAGTTCGTATCCATGCGACTCGCCCTGGCCGCGCCGCAGTGCGTCTATACCAGGACGATGTGCTCAACGGTCTGGGCGGCACAAGCACCGTCGACCTGCGCGAGGGTGAGAATGTGGTCACGTTCCGGTCGCTTTGCCGCATTGCAGGACCCGTGCGCTACCGCGTCGAGCTAGAACCGGAAGGCGCCGACCGCTTCCCACAAAACAACCAGGCCGAGACATCGACCTGGGCTAGCGGCCGACCACGCGTGCTGTTGGTCGATGGGTCCCCCGAGCGCTTGACGCTGCTCGCAAGCGCGCTGTCCGCTGCAGATTACGATGTGGAGCTGCGCTCGGACCTTGCCCTGCCGCAGACCTCGGCCGAACTTGCGGCGTTTGACTTCGTCATGGTTTCGAACGTCCCGGCCGAGCGCCTGGGGGCCGCTCCAGCACGTGCGATTGAGCGCTACGTTCGCCGGCATGGTGGTGGCTTCATGCTGGTCGGCGGTGACCACGGGTTTGGCCTAGGTGGTTTCGCTGGCACCCGGATCGAGCGCATGCTGCCGGTACGCATGGATTCGGAGCGGCGCCGCGACGAGCACTCTTTGGCGCTGTCGCTGGTCATCGACACCAGCGGGTCCATGTCCGGGCCCAAGATGGCACTCGCCAAGGAGGCGGCCAAGGCGGCCGCGGACCTACTGGCAGACGGTGACCTGATCGAGGTGATCGGGTTTTCGAGCACGCCCGCTCGCATTGTCCGGCTGCAGGCTGCGAGCAACCGGGCGCGTATCGCTCGCGACATCGGGCGGTTGGTCGCCCAGGGGGGCACCGCCATCTTCCCCGCGTTGGACACCGCATACCAGGACCTGGGCCTAGCGCGGGCGCGGGTCAAACACATCATCCTGTTGACCGATGGGCAGACCCAGGAGAGCGGCATTCCGGAGCTGGCTCGGGCGATGCGTTCCGAGGGGATCACGGTGTCCACCGTGGGTCTCGGTCGAGATGTAAACCGAAGCCTGCTGCAGAATGCGGCCAATCTCGGTGACGGGCGCGCGTACTTCACCGATGACCCGAACCACGTGCCGCGCATCTTCATGCGAGAGACCTCCACCGTGGCCAAGGACCAGGCGGTGGAAGAGCCGGTTGTCGTTCTGCGCGGGGCACCGGCCGACTTCCTGGCCGACATTCCGATCGCGAGTGCTCCGGTGCTCAATGGCTACGTGTCGACGCAGGCGAAGGGACCCCCCGCCCAGGTGATCCTGGTCAGCGAATTCGATGAACCGATCCTGGCGCGTACGCGTCTGGGATTGGGTTGGTCGCTGGCGTGGACCAGCGATCTGCAGCCCCGTTGGGCGAGCAACTGGTTGCGCTGGCGCGGTTTCGTCCCCTTCATCGGGCAGCTGGTACGCGAGCATATGCGCAAGCCCACCCATGAGCGTTTGCCACTCCAACTGCGGGTCGACCAGGGTCGGCTGCTCGCTGAAGTCGATGCCCTCGGCAAGGACGACCGCTTTATCAACGATCTATCGTCGACCATTCGGGTTGGCCCGCTCGTTGGGGCGGGCGCCCGGAGTGGCTCCCAGCCGCCCCCCGCCTCGGACGAGATGTCCGAGAGACCGCTCCAGCTGGTAGCCCCGGGCCGCTATGCCGCGCACCTGCCCCTACCTGGCTACGGTGCCCTGTCGGTCGAGGCAGCCCACCGTCGCGATGGGCGCCTGTGGGCCCGCAGTCGCGCCCAGCTGCTGCACCCCTATCCCGAGGAGTACGCTCGCACGGAGCCCGACCTGGGCCTGCTCACGCGGGTTGCCCAGGCCGGTGGGGGCTTGGTGGACCCTGGACCAGACCAGGTGCTGGCTCCGCGCGGGCGATCGGTGCCCAGAAGACGGCCCCTTTGGCCAGGGCTTGCGGGTCTTTCGCTGGCCCTGTTTCTGACCGATCTCGCCACCCGCAGGACTGGTCACGCGGCCGCCTAAGGGCGCGAAATGTGTGCAGTGATACTTTTTCTCCTCCCATCGGGTACTTGACTAGACCGTGGATGTGACTATCTTGCTGCGCCTTCCAATTTTCGTCTTCGCAGGGGTATCCAGCTGATGAGAAAGACCGAGCTCAAGCGCTTCCAGAAGATTCTCGAGGGCAAACGGGATGCGCTGCTTGCCAATGCCCGCAGTCTGAAGGATGGCGGGATGGTTCTGGACCAAAACGACCTGCCCGATGAAATGGACCTGGCGTCCAGCGAGGGCATGCAGAGCTTCGAGTTTCGGCTGCGCGGGCGAGAGAAGACCTTCCTCGGGAAGATCGAAAAAGCCTTGCGCAAGATCGACGAAGGCGATTTCGGCGTTTGCGAGTCCTGCGAGGAGCCGATCAGCGTCAAGCGCCTCGAAGCCCGCCCCGAGACCACCTTGTGCATTCGCTGCAAGGAGGAACAGGAGCGCGAAGAGAGAGATTTCGCCTAGGGCCCGACTGGCGCGGGCGGGTTTTCGGCGAGAGCACCGCGGTCTTGTAGCCTTGATGCTACCGGATTCACTTTTGATACCTATGGTGAAATCTGCGCGCTAGGCTTGTGGCGGGTGGGTCGAATG
>JAPPOR010000437.1 GCA_028817905.1 Myxococcales bacterium | reverse complement strand
CTAACGCGCTTTTTCTGCCGAGTCACCAGTGCCCCGTACGGGGTGGTAGGCGTCGCCCAGCGCGACCAGATCTTCCGGACACTGCACCGCCGCTCGCCTTGTGTGTAGCACCATCGCTTAGCGGTCGGGGCATTGCCGGCGTTCGGCCGGGGCTTGCCGTCTGCGCACACGCCCCGGCCGCCGACTCTTTCTGGGGCTGCTGGCAAGGTATTCGAGACCAGCATTTCAATTGATGCGTGGCCAACCGGGGCTCCGCTTCGTGCACATCGGCGTACGGGCACGCACACGCAGCCTGCGGGCCATCGCTGGACCCGCCTTATCGGTGGTCCGCGAAAGAGAGCTTGGCTCCGGCGACCTTTCCATCCGACCCAGTGCAAGCTGCCACCGGCTCGACCGTTCTAGGGTGCCATGGGGCAGGCGTCACCCGGCAGGTCAGCTGATGGCACCACACTCCATGGCGGTGCTACGGAGCCCGAAAGGCTCGGAGCCAGATTGGAACGGTGGCTGCTAGGACGGGCCTACTCTCTCGATCCCGACGCCTACCGGCGCGCGAGGCTGTGCGGGGCGCTCGTGCTCCTCGGACTCTTTGCAAGCAGCGCCGTTGCAGGTCAACGGCTTGTACTAGGCGAAGCGCTGTTGGCGTTGTTGCCATCTGGCGGTTTGGCCCTTGAGCTTTCGGCCCTATGGGCCTTGCGACAAGGCAGAGTGCGGGTGGTGAGCCACCTCATCTGCGCCGGCCTTGTGGCGACGATCGCGCTGAACAACGTGCTCACGGCAGGCCAACTGCCGGCGGCGTTCATGGGTGCCAGTGCTGTCATAGTGCTCGTGATGCTGCTATCGGGCCCTCGAGGCGGCGCCATCTGGGGAGCGCTGCTAGGAGCTAGCTTGGGCGTCGCGGCACTTTGGTGGTACAGCGGCACGACCCCGATCATCGCGGTGCCGCGGATCTATCGGGAGACTCAGTGGTTTCCCATCGGCATCGGAGCGTATCTGCTGACATTGCTGGGCGCGCTCGTCTACGAGCAACTACGCACAGCGACGCTGGCCGATCTGGAACGGGCAAAGCGTGCAGCGGACGCGGCCGCCGTCGCCAAGGGGGAGTTCCTGGCTACGATGAGTCACGAGATTCGCACGCCACTCAACGGCGTTCACGGCGTAGCTCAGCTGCTGGTGGAACGGCCTCTCGACGACACGTCGCGCGCCCTGGCGCAAAGCATGCTCAAGTCTTCCAATGCGCTTTTGGATGTCATCAACGGGATCTTGGACTTCTCGAAGCTCGACGCCGGAGCAGTCGTATTGGAGCACGCAGACTTCGACTTGCGCACCCTCTGCCAGGAGTCCTTGGTCCTATTCCGGTTTGGGTCCAAACGCGATGCTGTTGCGTTGCGCCTCAACTACGCCGGTCCCGTGCCGTGCCCGGTGCGCGGGGATCCCACGCGCCTGCGGCAGGTCCTCACCAACCTCCTGGGCAACGCGCTCAAGTTCACCGAAGCGGGGAGCGTGACCCTCCACGCACGGGTTGATCCCCACGATGCTCACTCCATGCGCGTCCGCCTGGGTGTTCGCGATACCGGTATTGGGATCGCGCTGGAGGCGCAGCAGAATCTCTTCGAACACTTCAGTCAGGCGGATAGCACCACAACCCGAAAATACGGAGGAACTGGCCTGGGGCTCGCCATAAGTCAACGCCTAGTGCGCTTGATGGGGGGCGAAATGTCCGTGGCAAGCCATCCGGGGCAGGGCTCTGACTTCCATTTTACGCTCACCATGGAGCGCTCTGAGACGGGCTCCGTTCCGAACAACCGCTCAACGACACGTCCCTCGGGCGCCGCCCTATCCGGGCATGTCCTGGTTGCCGAGGACAATCCGGTCAACCGCATGGTCATCCGCAGAATGCTGCAGGGCCTGGGACTCGAAGTCGCTGTGGCCGAGGACGGGGTACGTGCCCTCGACCTGGCCGCAACGCGTGCCTACGATTGCATATTGATGGATGTCATGATGCCCCGCATGGACGGCTACGACTGTTGTCGATCTATCCGGGCGCTGGCCCAACACCGCCGTACACCCATCATCGCGCTGACGGCCAACGCCTTTGCTAGCGATCGGGAGCGCTGCCTATCGGCGGGCATGGACGACTTCCTTGCCAAGCCAGTCGAGAGACACGTATTGCAGCGCACGTTGGAACGCTGGGTGCTCAAGGATCGCGGGCAGGACTCCCCAGGCTAGCCAGCCTTGGTGGCCCGGGTCATCGATACATTGCGAGACCCCTCGGTGGTCCGCCCCAGCCGGATACGCGGGCTGTCCAGTGTCAGGTCGGGTGGAAGCGGTTCGGCGATCAACTCCAACGCTCTTCGATCCTGGTCTGCCATGCCCTGGTCTGCTCGGCCCATGGTCTGCCATGCGCATGTGATAGGGCGTCAGGCGCCGCAGAGCATCCTCGCGGCTGGTGCAGTAGCACGCGATGCGCGGGTGTAGCGTGCGCTTGCGGCTCTCGTCGAGGCGCTCCCGGAAAGACCTGGCCGTGGGGTTCGTTGGCGACGTCGTAGAGGTCGTCCGTGGCGGTCAGTAACCCGCCGGTCAGCAGCTGGCCCAAGTCCAGACCACCTACATCTACGACAAAGCCGGTGCAGTGCGGGCAGGCGCGTGGGGCAGTGTGCGGGCTCACGAAGCCTGCGGTGTGGACCCCAGGCTGGGGGGCTGGGATGGTGTGCGCGCAACCGCGCCATAGAGAGGCGGTGGTAGACTGCGCCCGATGACGACGCAACCGGAGTGGGTATGGCTCGATAGCGTGCGCCGGGGTTTCCGGCTGTTTTCGCGCCAGCCGGTTCCCTTCGTGCTCGCAACGCTGATCTACGGGATGGCAGCCAGTGCTTTGAGTGGGGCGTTTCGCTATGCAGTTGGGAACCTCGGCGCCTTCTTTTCCTTCGTGCTTGCGGGGCCGTGTCTGGGAGGCCTCGCGCTGATGGTGCGCGAAGCGCAAGAGGACAGGCCAGTGGATCTAAACACAGCGTTTGCGCCCTGGCAGCGGACCGGCGATTACATCGTGGTGGGGCTGGCCATCACCGCTGGGGTGCTGGTGCTGTTTGTCGGTGTACTCGTCACCTACACCCTCTTCATGTTCGCACCGATCCTGCTCGCGGAAGGCCATGGCTACGCCGGCGCCTTGGCTTCCAGTCGTCGCCTGGTGCTACGCCATTGGCGGTTCACGCTTCCGCTTGCTGCGGCCGTTTTGATCGGGAGCGCGTTGGGGAGCGCGATCGAGTTCTCTCTGGGGCTTGTGGTCGTGGTTCCTGTCGCCGTGGCCGCAAACTGCGTGCTGCTCGACCACCTGCGGAACCTGGCCACGATGGCCGATTCGAGTGGCGAGGCTGTCGGGGCGTCGCACGCTCGGGCTCCCCGGGAACCGGAGGGCGGGTGACGGTGCTGACACTGTGCCGGAGCTTGACTCGGCCCACCGCTTGCGCCCAGGTAGCCATTCAGCTAGCTGAAGTGTCCCCCGATAGGCGTCCTCGGTTGGCGACGATTCGAGGGCCTTCCGTGTCGCACGTGATGAGGTGCGGGACCGCGCGTTCGAGTGACAGGGTGGACCCGACGGGGCATCATGGCCGCGCAGCCGCAGGGATGGGTCCCTCGGCACGTGCTCTTCTGACCCGAGGGAAAAAGAATGATCCGGTTGGGGATGATGCTGGCGATGGCGGTCTTGGTGGCCGCCTGCACGGGAGATAGCGATGCTGGCGGGACGGCCGGTGGGCCTGCGCCCGAGCCCGAGCTTGGGCATCCGTGCATTCAGGGGTGCGCGAGCGGCATTTGCTCGCGCGCCAACCCGTTTGCCGGAATCTGCTCCGTCGAGTGCAACTCCGATGCAGCATGTTCCTTGGGCGGCAACGCGGGCTTGGGATGTTTCTTCAACCAGTGTGCGCTGTCCTGTTCCAACGGGGAAGCGTGTCCCATGGGGACCGCTTGCATAGCGGTGGATGGGCGCATGGCCTGCGCGCCCGGCGGCTGATTCGGGGCCTGCGTAGCATGCCCTGCTGGGCGCATGCTCGCTCGCTTCACGGGTATACATATGGCAGAGTCGCGCCATGCCAGATTTTAGCCTGTTTGGTGACGAGCACGTGCGGCAGTACGAAGCGACCAATGGCAAGGTGGGACATGACTGGAACAACACGAGCGTGTTGATCCTCCACACCGTTGGGCGCAAGAGCGGGGAGACCCGCAAGTCGCCGCTCATCTATGGGCGTGATGGAGAGAGCTACCTGCTGGTCGCCTCCAAGGGCGGTGCCCCTGCGCATCCAGCCTGGTACCTGAATCTCGTCGCCCAGCCCAAGGTGACTATCCAGGTTTGGTCCGAGCGCCTGCCCGTCACTGCGCGCACCGCTTCCGCGGACGAGAAGGCGCGATTGTGGCCAAAGATGGCGGCGGAATGGCCCGACTACGACACGTATCAGGCTAAGACCGAGCGAGACATCCCACTTGTAATCCTCACTGCGCGTTGAAGGCGAACGCCGCATCGGGAACGTGGGATCGTGCTGGCCGTGCGTGGGGGGGTATGCTAAACGCGCCCAAGAGGGGGTATTCAGGCACCAGAATGGCTCTGCGCGTTGCTCTCGGATGGATCGTGTCGCTTTGCCTGCTTGTCGCGGGAACCGCTTGCACTCCTGATGACGACGCGGCTGATAGGGCCTCGTCATTCGTCGGCGAGTCGGACGGCGGCGCCGAGGGCGCGGTCAATGGGCAACGTCCCGACGGCGCCTCCGGCATGACCGTGGGAGCTGGTGGCGTGAACCTTGGCGTTGGCAGGCTGGACGCTGGTCGTGACAGTCCCGACGCCGCGTTCGATGCGGGGGAGCGTGAAAGGTCACGGCCGTCTTCGGCCGACGATGCGGGCCGTTCGAAGGACCCGCACGCGATGGACAGCGGACCACGGGCCTCACCCGATGGCGCCGAGCCGGGAGCATCGGATGCCGGGCAGTGGGTCGATGCGACCTCCAGTCTGCGGGAGGACTCGGGGGCAACGGAAGAGGCGCCCGCGGCCACCGTCCGCGGGAGGGTCATCGACTATTTTCGAAACCCGGTACCCAATGTGACGGTGTTGATCGGCGACGCGCGCGCCACTACTGGGGCGGATGGAGTCTTTACATTCGACGAGGTGGGCGAAACCTATGATGTGGCGCTCTCGGTGTCAGCACCCCGCTACTCGGCCGGGCTGGAATTATCCGGCTGGCTGTTCGTCGGCTTGACCCGGCGCGACCCTACGCTGCAGGTCTATCGGGGACTTCCGCTACGCAGCGGAGACGTGTCGATCGAAGTCCGCAACGTGCCATCTCCCTTGACAGACACCGAGCGGATTCAGATCGGGCTCGGGGGGCGTTACGGTTTTAGCGAGATCAGCGCACGGGCTTCCTCTGCATCATGGGAGGGGCCCGCATCGGTTCAGGCCACGGCGCACGCCCTGTACTGGGAGCACGATGGATCGTCTGCTGGCAGGCCGGTGCGCTACATCGCGCACGACGTCCAGGCTGTGGCTTTGGCAGCGGCGAACGGGAGTAGCATGACCTTCGATCTGGAGCCGGACAGGGTCACGACAGGACTGATCGAGGGAACCGTTGAAGGTGCCCTGGCGTCTGACCGTCGCAATGCGATGTTTCTGCGTTTTCGAGACGGCGCGTCGATCCAGCTGCTCGAGCAGTACAATGCGCCGGACAGCTTCTCGTACCTCGCGCCAGTTGTGAGCGAAGCGGCCCTGGTCGTCGCGGCGATCGGGCGACTCCCTGGCTACTCTGTGGCCTACGTCGATGGCGCAACCCCGGGAAGCGAGGTTTCGCTCACGCCCCCTCAACCTGCCACCCCGTTTGCACCTGGAGATGGAGCGACCGGTATCGATGCGAGCACGACCTTCACCTGGAATGGTCCGGACCAGGTGTATCTGCTGCGCGTGGAGAATGACGACTTCTACGAGACGTTCTGGGTGGTGACTTCAAACAAGCAGGCCACGATTCCGGCTGCGCCCCTCACCGATTTGACGCTCGACCATGGGCAAGCGTATTGGTGGGTCGTATCGACTCACCATCGCTACGGTAGCGTGGACGAGGCGACTGGTCGCGATGGGTTCCTCGATGCCTATTGCTATGGTGAGCTGGCCGGGCCAAGCCGGGGGGATGGCAGCCACACCGAGTCGTCGGTGTTCACGTTTACGGCGGAGAACTAGCTAG
>JAPPOR010001060.1:3923-6212 GCA_028817905.1 Myxococcales bacterium | reverse complement strand
CGAGACCCAGCTCGACAAACGGCATCCTCAGACTGGCAGACCGACCCACGTAGACCAGGTCGCAATGGAGCAGCATGGTGGTGCCTATGCCGATCGCGTGCCCGTTGACCGCCGCCACCACCGGCTTGTCGATCGCAGGTAGCGCCGACAGGAACCGTTGCACGCCCTTTCCATCGCGCTTCGGATCCAGGAAATCGTTCAGATCATTGCCGGCAGTAAAAATCTTGGAACCCCCGGTCAAGAGGATCGCGCGTATCTCCGAATTGTCCGCCGCCTGCTCCACCGCGTCGGCCATGCGGTCGTACATGGCGATGGTTAGCGCGTTTTTCTTGGCTTCCCGGTCGATGCGGATTCGCATGACGGCGCCAAGCCGCTCGGTGGTGATGAGTGATTCCATGCGGCCGAACTACCACAGTGCGATGGGCACATCCACTGGCCCAGGGACACCCGCTCCCAGTCACGGGGCGAGCAGGTCGACGAACGCGGCAGGCCGGCCCGCACCGAGCGACCGGGCTCCCCCTAGCGCCGTCTCGGCCAACGCATCCCCAGCAGCCCCCCCCTGCCATTGGCCGCGACGGGCACGTACGGCATACACGTGCATCAGCATGTCGGCGTCGATCAGGCACCTTTCCGCCCGCTCTAAACGCTGCAGGGCCTCGCGCTTGCTGGAAAACGACGCGGCTAGGGCGAGTACGAGCTCGCCGAGTGCTATCGACCAGGCCTGCCCATCGCGCAGCAGGGCCAAGCCATCCGCTCGTGCCCTTCGGACGAGCACCGGTCGGTAGTTCGCGCGCGCAGCGGCCAGCAATAGTCGCGCGCGGGTAAACAGCATGTCTACGCGTACCGGGCGCACCAAGCGTAGGAAGCGGGCACGGGGCCAGGCATCCTCCATCAGCTCGAGCGCACGGTGCGGCGTGCCTCGATAGAGATCGATCTCGCTGCGGGAAAACAGCATGTACCAGTGCTGGAATTGGAATCCCCGCGGGACCCAATCCCGCTCGGCAATATCCACCTGGGCGTCCGCCTCGAGGGGCTTGTCCACGCCAAGCCAGGCCCAGCTCGCCCGGTGGGTCCGAAACGAGGTCGCTCCGTAGACGTCCCCACGGGCCTGGGCGCGCCGCAACGCAGATGGGACCCGGGTCACCAGTTCGCCAACCCTGCCCGACGGCGCCGCTGCGACAAGCTCGAACCACGACATCATGGTGTAGTCCCAATTGAGTCGCTCCAGGCGCTCCAGCTGCTGTTGCGACTCGCGGCAGAGGCGGACCGCCTGCAGCCAGCGACCCTGCAGTTGACGACAGATTCCGTGCATCCCCCGCACGCGCGCTATCAGTTCCGGGTCCCCGCAACGCGCGGCCGCCCGCTCCGACAGTGCGATCATCCGCTCCGCGCGCGCCATGCGATTCTCGCAAACGGCGTTGACCGCTTCCAACCCGCAGGCGGCCGCGATGTGCTCGGAATCGCCGGCCTGCACCGCCCGCCGCAATAGCTCGGCAGCATAGACGCTGCCGCGCGCAAAGTCCGCGCAGCTGACAGCTGCGGCCACCTCCCATAGGACCCCCATGTGAACTCCGAGCTCGCCTGCGGCGAGTCCGGGAATCCCGGCGGTTAGCCTGGTCTCAGCACACCGGTTCCGCACACGATGGGGAACAAGCCGCGCGAGCGCTTCGGCCCCCGAACGGGGAAACCGAACTTGCAGGTGGCGCTCGGCGCGCACCAGCTCGACAAACCCGGCTTCGAGCTCGCCGCCTCGCAAGAGCTGGC
This sequence comes from Myxococcales bacterium, assembly GCA_028817905.1. Classification (GTDB taxonomy): domain Bacteria; phylum Myxococcota_A; class Polyangia; order Polyangiales; family JAFGIB01; genus JAPPOR01. The sequence continues at coordinate 4,448 of JAPPOR010001060.1, read as the reverse complement.
AAGTGGCCAAGGTGCGATATCTCAGCGCGTCCTGCCTGCTGGCACCCGGGATCAGGCCCAAAAACACGCGCGCCGCCTCCCCACCGCGACCGGCCAGCGTCAAGGCGTTGGCCAGGCCCTCGCGCAAGGCGCGCGCGCGCGGATGAAGTGGAGACAGCGACGAGAGCGCCACCCTGTACAGGGAAACCGCCCGCTCAAACGCATGGGCTGAAAGCGCACGCTCGGCACCCAGGCGGGCGTACTGAACCGTCTTGGCGCAATCCCCCGCACCGATCCAGTGCTCCAGGAGCGCTTCGCAATCCGGCATCTTCTCCAGAGCCGGCTCCCAGCCACCGTGCTCATCGACCAGAGCCTCCAGCGTAGTCGCCAGGGCGCGATGCAGATCACGTGCTTCGTCTGCGCCTAGCTGGTCACAGGCGACCTCGCGAATCCGATTGTGGGAGCACTCCACACGCAGCCCAGTACCCCAGTCCGTGGCTGTCAACAGCCGCATGCCCTCAAGAGCGCGTAGAGCGCCCAACAGGC
>JAPPOR010001060.1:0-3471 GCA_028817905.1 Myxococcales bacterium | reverse complement strand
TCGGAGAACAGGGCCAAGCTGTCCATGTCCCCCCACTGCAGATCATCGACAAACAACACCAGCGGCGCACGCTCGGACAGGGCCCGGCACACAGCGCGCAAGGCGACAAACGCCAACCGATGCCGTTCGCGGGGATCGGAGGCCAGCGCTTCGCGTTTGCACAGGTCCGCGATCGCTGCCACCCGACCCAGAGCCGGGAACAGCGCCGCCAGATGCGGCACCGAACGCGGCATCCACGCGGCCACCTCGGAAGACGGGAGGGTCACAAGGTAGGAACCGAGCGCGTCCATCAGTGGGTCAAGCGCCTTGAAGGGAAGCGACTCCCGCTCATAACAGCGCGCGCGCAGAACCACTGCATCCTCTTCCTGCTCCAAGCGATCCAGAAAATGATGCACCAGGGCAGACTTCCCCATGCCAGCTGGTCCGGTCACCATCGCCAGGACGGGCGAGCCCGAACGGCTTTCGCGGTAGGCCCGCATGAGCTCGCCGAGCTGCTGGGCCCGGCCCCTCAGAACGGCGGTGGGCGGAAGCGACGAGCGGCGACGGCGCTTGCCACCCTCGAGCACCTCCAGCGCCTGAACGGGGCCCGCACGCCGGTGGCCATCCGGTTGAAGAAGGGCCATCGCCAGGTTGGACAGGTCGCGGGGGGCGGCCGGCGACAAGCGACATGGATGTGGGAAGTCGTAGCAGCGCTTGGCAGCAAGCGCCCGCCGCGGGGGCATGGCAGCGTGAACAGGAAGGTCACCCGTGAGCGCCTGATACAACATGACCCCAACCGCATACCAGTCGGACGCCGGCGTGAGCGCGGAACCCTCGATTTGTTCCGGAGCCATGAACGCCAGGGTCCCGGCCACGTCTCCGCGGACGCCGAACGCACCGTTGGCAACGTCTTCGGGAGGGGGAAGCCCCGGTACGTCGGCACCCCGGGCTCGGCGAGCTTCCCCTTCGAGCGCAAGCCCAAAATCGCAGATGATCACGCGACCGTCGCTGGCGTTGACAAGCACGTTGGCCGGCTTCAGGTCCCGATGCAGCCGCCCCGCACCGTGCAGAACCGATAGCCCAGTACACAACTGCCGTAGCGCCCCGGACAAGCGCTCGGCGTCCAGGGGCCCGTGACGCCGAGCCCCTCGGCTTCGGACCATGGTGGCCCGGCGCACCAGGGGGCTTCGGAGCCAGCCGACGGCTGTCGTGTCTCCTTCCTGAGGCGAAGTGGCAGTCACACCGTCCGTCTCAGTCAAGGGCCAGCCGGGGCACACCGAACGCTCTGTCTCCTCGTGGAGCGGTGGACGAACGTATTGAAGGAAGTTCGAGCCCTCCACCAATTCCATGGTGAGTAGCCACGTCTTGCGGTAGCGGATCAGTTCGTAGAGCTGGAGCAGATTGGGATGGGCCAGTCCAGACAGCGTTCGGAACTCGGATTTGAAGCGAAAGAGGGAACCCGGATCGAGACTCGCAAGAAACTTCACTGCGAGGCGCGAACCGCGCGCGGCATCGTAGGCCCGGAAGACCGTACCGGAGGCACCTCGACCGAGTTGTGCCTCCAGCCGGAACCGGTCGGCGACCAGCTCACCGACCCCAGGCACGGCCAACCTCACGGAAGGATCGGCTAGGTGGTCGGCTAGGTCGCCAGGGCCTGCCCGAACCGCCGCCGGCGCTGTTCGAACCTCGGAAATCGCCGCACCCCCTGGGTCCCCCTTGACGTCTGCACCCTAGTACAAACTCGTGAGGATTTCGAGCACGGTGGGGCACGGAGCCATGTCCCATGGGGACCTGAAGGTGGCCCACAGCCACGCCCCAGGAAGCGGGACCGTCGCCCTGGCCGCGGCCCTAGCCGGGACCGGCCCGGCCAGGTCTTCAGTCACGCCCGAGACCCTTGGCTCTTCCTGATCCGAACCTGAGTTATTCCGTTCGTTTGCGGTCTACTCTATCGGCATCGGGGTCCGACAGCCCCAGGCGGAGCTCGACTGCAGGGCGCAAACTCCCCAGACCCGCGGCAAGCCCACGTTCCAGTGCCTCACGCGCACCCTGCCCCTCCACATGAAATGCCTCGAGGGCCAACAGAGCACCGGCGCGATTGCCGCTGCGACAATGCAACAGCAGTGGGAGCACGTCCGGCTGCGCGAACACCTCACCGAGGGCCCGGGCGCTTTCCTCCGTCAAGTCATTCGGCCCTGAGATCGGGATGGACACGAAGCGCATTCCCAGCTCGGCCACGAGCAGAGCCTCCGACGGATCATCCTTCGGGTCTAGCAAGCTGACCACCGTCCTGTACCCATGGGCCCGAGCGGCGCGCAGATGGGCTTCGGTCGGCTTGCCGCCGGTGGTCACGCCCGGCATCGGTGTGCGCTCATTGGCAATCCCCACCTTCGGAACCGGCGGGCCCGCCGGATCCGGGTGGTCATGGCCACCCTCCGCCTCGCCCCCCGACGCGGTTGCTTCGTGGGGGACGCCGGAGGACCCGGGCTCTCCACTACCTACACCTGTGGTGCAGGCGCCGGGTCCCAGGGATAGGAAACCGACCAAGCCGATGATCGGCACCAAGGTTGTCGACGCACGGTCACCCGTTGAAAACAGCCCTAGCGGAGCGGTCATCCGTTCGGGATGTCACTGGAAGTCAGCGACCGTCAAGCCCTCAGTTCGGTGATGGACCCTGGCCAAATTGGCAAAGAATGCCTGCAGCTGGCTCGGGGACAGGGAAGAAACGGCGCTCTCACCATGCCCGCGGCGGCCATAGTGGGGATAGATGGGATCCTCACTCAGTGCGTCCTTCAACGAGGGCAGATTGCGCCGGACCAATGCGACCGCCAGGGAAGCGGCGACCAGACTGGCGGTGGCCCGGGCGCGTGGGACGGGCGCCGAGAGGGATTCCGCGGTGCCCCGGCGATCCCAGTACATGACGCTGATCTCCCGACTGTCCAGCACAGAGACGGTCAGCACCACGTCCGGGCGCTTCTTGCCACGCGTAAAGCGGCGAAGCGAATGAATCGCAAGACCCGCATCCCGCGCGAGCAGCGCGCGCACCTTGCGAGCCATGACCACGCCTCCGGCGCTCTCCACAACGACGGCCATCGAGGGAGAGGAATCCTTGGGCCCGCGCTGCTGCGCCGAGGCGGTCGCTGTGAAGGCAAGCATGGTCAGAAGCATCAGGGTAGCGGCGCGCATGAAGTCTCCTGGCTCGGGTCAGGCCTGCCTAGCAAGCGGCCCAAAGGTTGTGCTGCAATGGCTTCAAAGGTAGCGCCCGTGGCGGGGCGATGCCACGTCGTTATGGCGTCGATCATGGTCCGCCACGCCAAAAAAACCTGCACAAAAACGTACACCTGGCGGGGTTTCACATCGGATATGAGAGCATGCCGACACTTCGCTGACAGCAAGCGCGCCGTCCGGTTGCTGCGCACCCAATGCCGGTCCGGTGCTAGCCCGCATCCATCACCAAGGCACGTGATGATCGGGCAAGTGATCGGCTTCGCAGGG
>JAPPOR010000251.1:22620-28431 GCA_028817905.1 Myxococcales bacterium | reverse complement strand
CCGCAACTTACGCGAGGAGATCGGTGGCGATCTCGCCGCCGGCGCAGGGCCAGATCTTGTGGGTGTTCATGTCGGTGCCCTTGTACTGGCCGAGGCCGAGGCCTTCGACGACGGCTTCGAGCACCATCAGGTTGTTCCCACCCCTGGTGACCGTGCCCTGCTTGAAGCCGGGCAGGCGCGTGGCCAGCATGTTCGGCCCGGCTTCGCCGCTGTGATCTCGTCCGTCGCCCATGTCCGTGACTTGTACGAGCACCGTGTTGTCGATCAGCTTCGTGCCTGGCACCGCCGGGTCGTCAGTGTCGACGAGCCGGCGCACGAGGTAGGCGACGCAGCGGCTGAGGTAGTTGGTCATCTCAGCGTTTTCGTCGGCCTGCCCGGCGTGCGCCGAGCTGTGGTGGTCACCGCGGTAGGTCGTGTCGTGCCCATACCAGACCTGTTGATGCCAGCCGAGCTGCAGGGTCATGACGTTGGTCAGGCCACACCGCAGCGCTGCCACGACGATGTCGGACTGGAGCTCCGCCGTGTGGAGAAAGGGAACCGTGGTCTCGCCGGAGGTGGCGTAGCCCGACGCGTTCCAGGTCGGCTGGGTACACCCCTCGGTCGGTGGCTTCATAGTTGACTGCAGAATGCGCTCTTCGAGCTCATCGAGGGCCGCAGCATGTTCGTCGAAGGCCCGCCCGAGGTTGCCGGTGCGCGTCTTGAGCTCGCCCAGTGCCGCACGGTTGATGTCCATGACACTGCGTTCCCGTGCCAGGAACGCCGCGCTGTCTCCGGAGGACCCAGAGCCGGAGAACAGTTGCTGGTAGGCCGCGGCGGGGCTGTTCTCCGCGGGTACGGATGCCCCTGAGCGGCGCACCACGTAGTCCTCGGTGCTGGTCTGCACCCCGAGTACGTAGGATTGGAACGGAGTCGTCTCGCCGAGCACGCTGGCGATCTGTTGGTCGATCGTGTCGCCGCTCCACTCGGACTCCCAGCGGAGCTCACCCAGACACTTGCGCGCGAGGCCGTGGCCGCTTTGCAGAACGGACACCTCACGGAAGTTGCATAGGCTCTGCAGGCCCTCGAAGCCTCGGCTCGCCCTCTTCAGTGCGCCACCGCTGGGCAGCCACATGCCCCTGGGCGCGCCCCCGGGGGTGTATACGAACACGACACGCTTGACTGCTGCATCCTGCGCCTGCGCCGCGCGGTTGGACAGGACTCCGGCCACGAGCGGTGCCGAGCGCAGCAGGGCCGCGCTTGCGCCGGCCTTGCTAACCAGTCGGAGGAACTCGCGGCGGTTCGGGTTGTCGTGGCTCTTGTTGTTCCGCATCTGGTTGTTCCTGCACTACTTCCGGAAGAGCAGCATGTTGTCGGTGGCCAGTTCGATAAACATGGTGCGCGGGTTCTGTCCGCCGCTCTCGAACGCTCGCATCATGTTGTCCGCCACGCAGGCGTACGCGCTGCGCTGCTCTGGGGTGAGCATCTCTTGGTGGCTGGCGTCGAGGTCGCGATCGACGTATGCCGCCCCCGTGACAAACCGGAATGCTTTGCGCGCCAAGCACACGTTGATGGCCTCGGTGTCCGCGAGCTGGTTCGACAGGTCCTTGGCCCCCGCATACTCGATCACGGCGGGGTCGCTGGTCGAAGCGACTCCGTAGAGCGTACCTTCGATCGATACTTCGGTCTCCATGCCGTGCACCGTCTCGGTCACGAGGTTATTGCCCGCTGAGGGTCGCAGCCGACCCACGTTGTCGAAGTCCTCCATGCCGAACATCGGGTTGATGATACGGGCGTGACAGCCTGCACAGGCGTCGATGCCGTCGGTGTAGAGAAAGTAGAACTCTCGGCTGCTGAGCACACCGGCGGCTTGCTCCGCCGCGGTCACCTTTTCCTGCGCGGCGGCCCGCTGTGCGTCGATGTCGTCGCCGGCGATCGGCGAGTTGGGCGGGTCGATGTAGTGGCACAGGGCCGTCTCGCGCGACCGCACGGCGCGCAGAATGGGCGCGGTGCGGTCGGCGTGTGCGTTGACCGTCATGAAGGCACCGCTCGCGATGGGTCCGCCGCGCCCGCTCACCGGCGTCTTCCGGAAGCTGTCGTCGAAACCTCCGCCAACTCCATAGAATTCGGCCAGCGTGCGGTTCAGAAACGTATAGTCGCTATTGAAAAACTCGGCGTACGGCACGGACTCGTCGTAGAAGACGTGCACAAAGTGCCTGCGCACCTCCTCGAGCATCGCGGCCTTCACCTCTGCGGTGAGCTCTGGGACATCAGGTCGCGAGACCTGGCCGAGCTCGTCGAGGCGGAACCAACGCGTGACGAAGTTGGCGATGTGCGTGCGCCCGCGATCGCTGTCGATCAGGCGCACGACCTGGGCCCGCACGTCCTGCCGGGTGGCGAGCTTTCCCGCGCGAGCCGCCTCCAGCAGTTCGCGGTCCGGCGTCGAGCCCGTGAGCCGGAACGCGAGCGTGGTGGCCAGCTCGAGAGGAGTGAGCACGGCGGCTCCCGGCGTTGCGCTGTCGAGCAAGCTTCCGGCACCTCTTACGGTTGGTTCGGGCGCCGTCCCCTTGGGCGTGGACGCTGCGAGCGCCGCTGCGTTGAACAAACGCGCTTCTCGGACAAAGACATTCGCGTCCTGGTCCGGTCCGTAGGGAGGCTCCCCGGAGTCGTTTTCGAAGGCGAGTTCCAGCGTGGCCGCGCCCTGGACGCCGACCACGTCGAAGCGATATGCGCGCAACTCGGCGCGATCCAGGCGCTGCGTACCGAACGTACGCCCGTTGATGTGGAGCGTCACCTCAGGCCAGATGTCGCCGTGGTTGCTGCCTCGCGCCATGATCTCGACGACCGCCGGATCGCTGAGCGGCTGATCGAAGGAAAAGCGCACGCGCCCGTTCTGGTCGAGCAACCAGTCTTCGCCATCGAGTCTTCCGCTGCTGCCGGGGTCGAACCGACTGGCCGGCAGCGAGGCGCTCGGTTCGACGTCAACACTTGGTCCGGCGGAGACGGCGGGATTGTAGTACCCGGCCGCGTAGGCGGAGTCGACGTCCACACCCACCTCGACGCGGTAGAGAAACAGCGGCGAGGTCAGCGCGGCTTTCAGCGCGAGCTCCAGGCCGGCTTCGGGGTACCGTGCGAAGAGATCTTCGTAGGCCTCCCGTTGGGCCTCGGACACCTCTCCGCGAAACGCTTCGAACAGGAACTCGTTGACGAAGCGCTTGGCACACAGGGTCGCGTCGGAGCAGGCAAACGGGCGTTCGTTGGCGACGGCCCACTTCGCGACCGCCTCGGCATTGCGGCGGTAGGTGTCGAGCAGGGTGCTCGACACCAGCTGGGCCGTCATGTCGACGAAGCCGCCCCTGCGACCATCGTGATTCTGGACGCGCTTGCCGAAGTCGGTGGGAACGCCCAGCAGGTCCTCCAACGAGTACTGGTACTCGCGGCTGGTCAGCAGGACCACCTGCCGTGCGCCCGCTGCCGGCCCCCCGTCGCCGGCGCACGTGGCCGCGGCCGGCACCGCCAAGGCGCGCAGGTAGGCCCCCAGCGTTTCGGCGCAATCGCCCGTGCAGGCGTCGGGCGCGCCCATGGGCATCGCCATGTCGATATAGCCCTCGAGGCGGTCACCATGGCGCTCGAGCGCCGCGGTGACGTCGAGCCGAAAGTCGCCATTGGCGTTGCCGGAGCTCAGCGTCGAGCCGGCGGCGAAGTCGCCGTGGCAGCTGCTGCACAGCTGAGACCACAGGGGAAGCCCTGCCGCCCGTGCCATCTCGGCCTCGGCGGCTGCCTGAGCCCGATCGTCTGGTGTCGGCCGGGCGTCTATCCCCATCCTGCCAGTCGTGGTGACCGCGGTCATTCCAGGGAGTGTGCCGCCCCGTCCGGCCGTCCCGGCGAGGGGATCCGTTCCGCCTGGCCCTCTGGCGTCGGGACTCGATCCACATGCGCAAAGCGCGAGCAGGGTGATCAGCCAAAATCCGCGCACCGCCCGATCGCCTTCCTCTCGCGAGCGCACAGCGCGTCGCCCGCAAGTTTCTTCCACATCCGGGCCTCCTCAGTGGTCCCAGCGGGTCACACGGGCCCGCTTTCACTAGCGTTTGGGTGTCTGCAGCACCGATTCGGGTCAGGGGATGCTTCCGCGCAGTTCGCGACGGGTACGAGCCCGGCCCCGGGTATTCTCGCCAGCACCCGAATACCTGAGTGGGTACTAGAATTCCTGACGAACGATCCCGTCTACAGGTGAGCCAAGGTCGGGGAACTCACCAGGCTTGATCGGCGTTGTATCAAGGATTCCAGGCCGCACCTGCGGTGCTCCGGATGGGTGGCCGGGTTTGACCCCGGGGCGTTCCACTCCAGGGTGGCATTTCACTACAGAGCCCATGGTTGCGGTGATCGTCGGTGCGAACTGCTGCGCTCTGTTGGCCGCTATCTCGACTCAGCGTGCGGTTTTGGTTCTGTCTCGATGGCCTTGGCGACGACGAACGAGAACTCGGGCAACCAGGGCATGGCGGGCAGGAAAGGCAGCCCGAGGACGTATCCCGTTGCCGAAGCGGTGTTCCAATAGCGCATGATGTTGTGCGCGCCGAACGTCAGCAGGAAGTTCAGGCCGACGTAGGCGGGCAGGGCGAAACGGCGGTACGAGACGAGTTCGAAACCCGCCTGCTGCAGGGCCCGCTCAATGGTATTGCGATCGAAGAAGACCAGGTGGCGGGGCACGTCCAGGTTGACCCAATGCTTGCCGAACAGTCTGGCCGGCAGGCCTTCCGGGTCTGGGATCTCGATCGCCACATGTCCGCCTGGTTTGAGTACGCGCCGCGACTCGCGCAGCGCGCGCAGGGGGTCCGGCTCGTGCTCCAGATAGTTCAGCATCACGACCAGGTCGAAACGTGCGGCTTCCAGGCCAGCATCCAGGAGCGTGCCTTCCACGATGGGCATGCCGAGCTGCTCGCGCACGCGGGCGGCAGTCTCTGCCTTCATCTCGATTCCAAGGCCCGTGGCTCCACGCTCTTCCTTGATGAAGTGAAGCAGGGCGTTCTGTCCGCATCCGACGTCGAGCAGCTGCATGTCCGGTTGGATGGGGCCGAGCACCCGTTCGATGTTCTTGAGGCGGCGCTTGGTCTGGTCGATCACGTCTTGCCGCGCCATCGGCTGCAGCCATTTCGGATAGGAGTCGATCGTTCGGTAGCAGTGATAGTCGTTCGGATAGTGGGCGCCGAGGGCTTCCGGAGTGGGACGCGGGTTGACGTAGGCGAGGCTGCAGCCTTCGCAGCGCACCACCGGGTAGCGGTTGGGGGTCCCGTAGAGCCGGTCGCGGGCCTCGAGCGCGACCGTCGCGTTGGTCTCGCCGCATAGGGGGCAGGCGACCCGTTCGAGCGCCTCCCCGTTGTCGGCAATGGTCCGCTCGAGCACGCGCAGACAAGGGTGCATTTCAGGGTTCCCGCTGATTCCACCAGACATGGGTCGAGTCTATTTAGCCAGCGGGATGGGAAACGACAAGCGTGGCCTAGATATTCGCCTTGCTGGCACCGGGCCTATTCGGCCGGTCGGCGGTCATCCTGTGAACCTGGAATCCCAACGGGACCCGAGATGGTGTGGATGGAATGATCCGGGCTAGTGTCCGCCCTTGCGAATGACCAAAAGTGGGCCCGGCATGACGCCGACCGGCGAAACCTGGCCTGGGCGGTCCACGGGCGTCCCGGGCCGGCGCCCGGTCCTGCTGGCACCCGCCAGGTGGGCGTGAGCGGCCCGATGCCCCCCGGCCGCTGGAAGCGACGCGTCCAGAGGCCCGACGCAAACCCGCATGCCTGAGGCGCTGCGGGGAGGGGCTGGCCCGTGTAGAATAGG
>JAPPOR010000251.1:0-22610 GCA_028817905.1 Myxococcales bacterium | reverse complement strand
GCCCGGGGCCCCGCGGGCGGGCGCCGGGCCGGGTCGCCCCCCGCGTGGGGGGGGGGCGGGCCCCTCGCCCCCCGGGCGGCTGTAGGGCAGGCTCCCCGCGCCCCGACTCAAACCGTCATGCCTACGGCTCTGCGGTTCGCGACTCGACCGTGTAGAATGTCGTGAGGCTGCAACCGCCTTCTGTGCTGTCCCCATCCACGCCAACATTCACCGCCTGGGCACTGGTATTCAGCTCTCGGACTCTCTCCAGGTCGTAGCGCTCCGAGAACGACTGAAGTTCGTCCGTACGAGGATTAGCAAAGACCCCATCGTCGCACTCCGCCCAGGCGCCGTTGCTCTCCACGGAGAAAGTTTGACCCTCCCGCAACAGAAAGCTCGTGGTGTACGAGAGGTCAACACTCTCGCCATTCGCAATAGTACTATTGGTCTCGCCACCGGCACAGTTGCCCTTGGACGTGGTGAAGTTCGGGATAGCGACAGCCACTCGGTTCTCGTTCGGAAGCCTAAGCGCCAACGGTCCTACTGAAGCAGTGGTCCTGAGCTCAGCGCCGCTGAAACCCGCATCGTCACAGTCGTCGACTACCTGGAACCGGGTGAAGGCGAAGTCGATGATCGCGTCCTTTACGGTCGGGTTCCGACAGGGACCGCCGTTGTCCATGCAGATCGAGCGTTCGTAGCCGTCTTTGGTTCCGTCGTCGTCCGTATCGTCGTCGGTCGGGTCGGTCTCGTCACCCGTATTTAGGACTCCGTCCGGGCCTCGGTGCTCTTCCCCATCGTTGAGGCCGTCGACGTCGATGTCGGCATCGAGTGGGTCGCCCCACGTGGTCTCAAGTTCGTACTTGTCTTCCAGTCCGTCCCCATCCGTGTCGCTCTTGGTTGGGTCAGTCCCGTATACCGTCGTCGAGGCGCTAAAGCTGCAGGACGGCGCCCGGTCGCACCGTGAAATGGCATCGTCGAGCCTCAACCGATCGAATAGCAAGCTTTCGATGTTGAACTCGTGGTGGTCGGACAGGCCATCGCCGTCGGTGTCCGAGCTCTTGGGGTTTGTGCCCAGCGCCCACTCAAATACGTCGGGGAGCCCATCGTCATCGCTGTCCGGTTGGTCCTTGCTGGGAGACACTTTCTCGTCACCAATCCACCACCCGCGCTCCTCTTCAGCGTCGAACAGGCCATCGCCATCCACGTCGGTCACGCCGCCGGCGTCCGGCGAGTTGGGGTTGGTTCCTAGCACCAGCTCACGGCCGTCGCCGATGCCATCGAGATCGGTGTCGGTGCGAAGCGGATCGGTGGCGAACATGCCGGCATGGGGAATTCGACGGTAGTCATCGCCCACGGGTTCCGTGTCCAGCACGCCGTCGAGTCCTGCACTGATGCAGATCGCCCCCAGGCCAGTCGCCCGGGAACCGATCTCAGCGGCGATGTCCTCTGCGACATCGTCGTCGCGTGCGGTTGTGTCGCAGACACCATCGGGGCCCGGTACGATGTGCTCGAGCACGACCTCTTCATCGTCACCCGCAGCCTCTCCGTTGAGAACCCCGTCGGGACCAGCAGCGATGCAGGTCTTCCCCCGTTTCGTCTCCGGCGTATCCAGAGCGACGTCATCGCCCGCGGCGTCGCTGTCGCAAACACCGTCCTCCCCTGCCGTGATCACCCAGTCGCTGTAGGGCGCGACGTTCAGCACCAGAGGCTCCCCATCTTCGGAATCGCCGCCGGAGAGGGTCACGGTGTAGCCGTCACGGAGCTCGGTGGTATCGGAAAGGCCGTCTTCGTCCGTATCGGCGCGGTTTGGGTCGGTTGCCGCATCGCGTTCGCCCGGGTCGTCCAGGCCGTCCAGGTCCGAGTCGGCCCGTGCCGGGCTCGGGAATGCAAGATAGGGCAGCCCGGGAACCTTGCTAACGGTCCACCCAACGCGAACCTCGTCATAGTCCCCCAGCCCGTCGCCATCCGTGTCAACCTGCGTGTCGTCGCTGCCATAGAGGTACTCCTCTCGTGCGAGCAGTGCGTCGCCGTCCACATCGCTCGTGTAGGTCAGCAATACCGATTCCTGCGCTTGCAGGTTGAGCTCGCTAAAGTTCTCGCTGGAATCGAGGGCCGTATTCGAAGAGACCACCGCCCAAAACTGCGTCCCGTCCTCCGAGTTTGCCACGTCGCGCACCCGCGCCAGGGCCTCGATGGTCTCTCCCTCTCGGGTTTCCGTAGTGGTTGCGTAGGTGCTGGTCAGCTCGGGGCTATCCAGCTCGCCCTGAAAGATGCCAGCAATTTCAAGCGCTCGCTGCATACTGATGCCAAGGGGAAGCCCCTGACCGTCGAAACCGCTGGCCGTGGCTACCCGGAAGACCTCGGTACGTCCGTCGCCGAAATCCAGCGTGATGGCGACGGTGCGGTCGACCACATCCTGCGCCGTGAACACTAGGTTTCGGCCTGCCTCGTCCAGTACATCGTAGTTGACGACCTTGAACAGTAGCCCGGTGGGCTCACGCATCAGGTCGTCGACCCTGTTGGAAAAGACCGTTGTGCTCTCGAATATTAGAGGACCCCGATTCTGCTCTAGAGGCGCCATGTTGAACGCGTCAGTCTGGGTAGCAACCAGCGTAGCGACCGGGCGCAGGGTTCCGCGCGCGCTGCGCTCTTCTCGCATCATCGACAGCTCGATGTTCTGGATGGTGAAGGCGATATCGTTGTTGTTCGAGAGGTTCACGCTGGCTTGCACCACCGCCTGCTCGATGTCACGCGTCACCGATCGGTTCTCGCTGATTTCCATGGCGCGGGTCACCGACCGTTGGTGTTCCTGCTGGGACGTTGACGAGCTCTCACGGTCCACGGTTGAGCTGTAACCCTTCCCGAAGCTCTGCCCAAAGTTTGCCGACGCAGAGACCTTGTAGCCCGTTTCGCTGGCCTCGTAGCCCAACGATTGCCCGAATGAGAGCTCCGACTCGACGGCGTTCGTTGCGCTGGTACCGAGACTCTGGGTCTGGCTTTGTGCAAAGGTGGACGACGTGCTGTCTGATACGGAATGGCTGCTTCCCTCCTCGTCCGTGTAGCTCGACGTGATGTCGAGCGACAGCGAGAACTCTCCCACGGTCACTTGTGGCTCGGGCAAGTCCGCAACCAGGGGATTGCGGTTGTGGGTGATCACCTCGTCGGAGTCATCAAACCCGTCGCCATCCGTGTCCGCGTGCACTGGCGAGGTGAAATACAGCGTGACCTCGGCGTTGTCGTCGACGCCGTCATCGTCGGAATCTTGATCGATCAGGCTGGAGAAGTAGTAGTTGAACTCGTCATTGTCGGAGATCCGGTCGGCGTCACTATCGGCTTCGCGCGGGTCGCTGCCAAGCTGGCGCTCCAGGTCGTCGGGCAGCTGGTCACCGTCCGTATCCGCCGTGAACGGGTCGCTGGTCACGTCGCGCGGAACGATCTCCCGCTCGCCGTGGCGACCGCGGCGTGTCGATAGCTCGATCAACACTCGCCAGCCCCGCTGCTCCTGGGCGTCGGTCAAGCCGTCCCCGTCGCTGTCGACGTCACCGCAGCTCGACTGGCACAAGCTTTCACAGTCCGACTCCTCGGAATCGCAGGGCGCATCGTCATCGCAGTCCCCGTCCTCGCCGCAGCTTCCGTTGCCGTCCAGGCCCCCGGGGGCGCCCGCACCGCTCGCGCAGGTGCGCCGACAGTGGCTCGGTGTCCCCCGGAACTCCGCCTGCGCGGGATTGACCAGGAGCTCGGGAGGCGCGATCTGGTTGCCCAAGGTATCCTCCACGTTGACGGCCGTCAGAACGTAGACGAGCTCGTTCTGTGACAGGGTCGTCAGTTCGACGGCGGTGCGGCTGTCCTCGAGGAACGCCGCCGCTTGCACCCAGAGCCTGCCGGCTTCCGGTTGCACGTTGGCCTGCACGATCTCGTAGTTCGCTGGCAGCAGAGCGCTGTAGCTCATGGGGCGGTTGTAGGTGACCACTACCGAGGTGTTGCCGGTCGAGACCGCTCCGGTCAGTCGGGGCAAGCCCGAGGTCGGATCCCCCGCGTCGAGGTCGCGATAGATGAAGGTTGCCTCGCCCTGGAGCGGGTCGATGGGGTTACCGGCCCGGTCTTCCACCTGGCTGACACCCACCGTGTAGGTGGTGCCGGGCGTCATCGGTGGTACGTGAAGCTGGACTTGTGTGTTCCATCGGTTGGGTTCCACACCAAGTATCACCAGATCGCCATCGACCGTGTAGCTGGCCGGGTCGTCGACGAAGTTTTCTAGCGGTTCGGAGAACGAAAGGGCGATCGTGTGCGTGCCCACCGCCTCAGCGTTTACCAGGGCCGGGCTTACGACGTCCACCGGATCGATCCCCACAAAGGGCGCGGCGTTCCGATCCGGGTCGACCATGGTCTGGCCGTCACTGGAACGCAGATTGGCCACTCGGACCTGATAGGTCTGATCGCTCTGCGGACTCGTGGTGAGCTGCACCATGTTGTCGTCTACCGCGCTCGCCTCAATCACCTGGAGGTCCGGGCCCCGAATGACGTAGTTCTGAACCTCCTGAGCGGATTCTCCGTCGACGGCTTCACCGAAGGTCAACAGGACGGTGGTGTTGTCAAGCGAGATGGCGTAGCCGAGTTGGAACTCGGTCGTGGTCGAGCCGAAGAACGCACCTTCGGCCATCTGACCGTAGTTCATCGCCGCCGGCACGCGCACTGTGTAGGGCGTGTCCATCTGTGGATCGGTGGTCAGGATCACGGTTGTGCCGCTTGGGTCGAGTGAATCCAGGGCCACGCTGTTGACCGCGAGTATGGAGCGGCCTTCGCTCGCCTCTATCTCGTAGGCCGCCGGCGTGAGCAGCTCCCCAGGCGGCGCCTGGTCGAAGCGGATGGCCACGTAGTGCGAGCTGCGGCCCTCCGCGCTGAGCAGCGCGCGGGCGGCGTCGACCTCAGTCTCACCGCCATCGCCTGATCGCTCCGGTGGCTGGAGCCCGCACCCTCCCACGGCAAGCACCGCGAGACCTTGCGCTAGCAAACCCACGCTATGGATCCAACGAACCGCTCTCCTCCTCGTCCTCTTCGCTGGTGTCACCGCCCTGTCCCTGATTGCTCTGCTCGCTGTTGTCATCGTCGTTTCCCCCCTCATCGGCCTGTTCGTCGCTATCATCGTCGCCTTCTTCCTCGGTCGCGGTGCAAGCCCCGGCGTTGCAGGCCTTCCCGCTTCCGCAGTCCATATCGGTCGAGCAGCTCGGCAGGCATCCCGTGGCGCGGCACACCCGGCCCGGGGGACAGACCTTCTGGGCATGGGAACACCCTCTGGTGGTCTCGCACTTGTCCACGGTGCACGGGTCCCCGTCGTCGCACACGGCCGGCGAGCTGGTGCAACGGTGGACGCTACAGTCCGAACTACCAGCCCAATCACGGTCGCACTTGCATTGCTGGGCTCCCACGCAGGTCCCGTGGCCACTGCAGCCAGCGAGTTCTCGACAATGGAACTGCGAACAGGGACCTGCGCTCCCGCTTTCCCATCCTGGCTCGCAACGACACGCGTTGGGACCGATACACCTACCTTTGTTGCAATCGTTTACATCGCGACAGGTGAAGTCGTCGCAGTCCTCTCCCTTCCATCCGCGCTCACACAGGCAAAGGCCGCCGAACTCGCTGCAGGTTCCGTGCTTACAGCCACAGTCGTCCGCCCCGTCTGCGTTGTCGTCCGGGTCACTGCTGTCCGGCTCGCCATCGCCGTCGTCGTCGTCGTCCTCGATATTTAGGATGCCGTCCCCGTCGATGTCGTCGTCGGCTCGGTTGGGGATGCCGTCGCCGTCCACGTCCGGGTCTTCGCCGTTGTCAATGCCATCGCCGTCCACATCCGGATCGAGCCGGTTCTCGATGTGATCCCCATCGAGGTCACCCCCCTCGCGGGGGTCGTTGGGGTCGGTGCCGTTGGCTAGCTCATCGCCGTCGCTGGTTCCGTCCCGGTCGGTGTCGATGGCGAATACGGCGGCGAGCGCCCGTTCAACATCCCGGTTCTCGCGATCGTCCCGGTTGCTGTCAGCGTCATCATGGCTGGGGCTTGGGCCGCGGCTGAGAGGCCGCGTCGGCGTGGAAGCGTCAAGCGCATCACGCTCGCCTTCAATGGGAACTGCTGCGTCTGGCGGCACCCCTTGGATTCTGTGCTCGCCCGCGCCCCACTGTGGTGCGAGGCCCTCGGCTGCGCATCCTAGTAAACACGTTAGGGTGGCGGGTAGCCAGCGGGTTGCCATAAGCGGCGTGCAACTCGTTCGCCGCGTGTTCGGGGGGCGGTTGGTGATGCCCTGGACACCAGCCGTCGGTGCCGCAGAACTCCCCTTGCCATGAAGTGTTCTCGCTTGCATGGTTCCCCCTGATGCCGGCTGCGCTGTCGTGCGCAAGTTGCCCGCTCAATCTATTGGAGATCGAGCGGGGCACTTGTGACGCCCCCTTTGTGGACGATTCGTTCTATGGATGAAGTAGCGCCATTCGCGCCCGTTGCTGCCAGAGGTGCTCGTGGACGGCGACCGGACGCAGCTTATCCGGCGGCGGCAAACGATCGCCGAGCTGATGGCCCTCGAACTCGACTGCGACGCGTAGCGCGCTCGCAAGCACGTTCCAGGCGATGAACCCGGCGATCGAGCGACTCGTCGAGAGCGATGAGCCGCAATCACCCGTTCGTCTGGCACTCCAACTCCCGGAGTGGTGAGACTGCTCTCGATCTCAGATCGAAGTTCGCTGGGGATCGCTCCCGGCACCCGGACAACGCGCCCGGGCTCTTGGCGGAAGAGCTCGGCATCTCAGGCTTCTGCAAGCGCGAGCTCTGCGGGGCTATTGTCGACCGTGACGATCTCGCCGCCGTTGTTGCAAAGCCGTGTGTCATCTTGCGCAAGGGCGGTGAGAAATCGCGGTCCCGCTGGCGCCCGCCAGGTGGGTGTGAGCGGCCCGATGATCGGGAGGGCTCACGCCCCACCTGTTAGCCCGGTGCCGGATGACTACCGGATTCCGAAGACGCAACCGAAGAGCCCGTCGAAGATGACGGGCGGGGTCAGGTCCTCGGGCGCGCGCCTCAGCTGCCTACAGAGCGGGTCGAGGGAGAAGATGATGTCCTCCTCCAGGGGCTCGGGAAAGAATACACCTATGTCGAAGACCGGGGACCGGGCTATGCAGGGCTCGGGCTCCGCGTTGTCGCTCAAGACGGTGTAGTTGATGAACACTTGATTCTGGCCCAGTGCTTCGTTGTTCTGAAGCAGGTCGTCTGCGAGAAAGACTCGAAGAGCTTGTTCCTGGCTGCCTCCCTCGAGATTGCTCTCGACATCCACCACCAGCAAGCTGGAGCCAAAAGCCGAAGCACTCACGATCTCGTAGTCGGCGGGTTGGCAGGAGCTTGGGATGAGAGAGTCGCCTTCAAACTCGCAGCTCATCGGGCGAGGCCTGAGAAGAACGGAGGCCTGCTGTCGCTTGCGACCCAGGTCCGCGGTCGAGTTATATATTGATACGCAACCGCCGACCTCGGGGTCGCGGCTGGTGCCGTCGCACTCCACCACTGCTGTGTCTAGACCGTCAACGACCCCACATACATTCTTCCGGAGAGATCCGCTCTCGGAAGGTTCAAGGTGAAGGGTGACCGCACCCGGTGCCCCCGCAATGGCCATGCCCTCGTCAGCCCCTTCAGCGGATTGGCCTGCGAAGGCGCAAGCCCCCGCAAAAAGAGAAAGAAAGCCGACCAGGGAGATGCGCCCCGTGGCGGTGGGGGATGTCCTGAAGCACCTATCTAGGAAGGCGCGACGCGTTGCCGTCGAGGTTGTTTGCATGGTTGTCTCCTTGTTTCAATGACAGGTTTGACTCCCCCGTGGCGATCACCATGGAGGCGTGTTCTTCGACAACCTGGCACCCGAAGCCCTGTCTCTCATCACCCGAACGGGTGAAACGTTGACTCAACGGTTAGAGGACACCCACCTTGTGTTGACCCGACCCCGCGAAGAAGCTGGCCCATGTGCCCTTGGAATACGGCGCAGAGGAACACGGCGTTTTGTCGTAGGGCCATCTGGACCCAGCCGGCTATCTCTTCGTGATCGCTCGTAGCTCACGCTGCAGGGAGCTGACGCCGGCTTGCAGGGCTTCTACAAGGGCCACCTCGAGCGGGTGGCGTACGCGATGGGGAGTGCGGATCAGGGACACGTGAAATGGGACGGAGAACGTGACCGGGCGGACATGGAGCTTGTCTCCGGCGCGCTGCAGTGCCGTGAGCGGGTTGACCAGCGAGAGTCCAAGGCCGCGTTCCACGAGGGCGCAAGCGGAGGCGGCGCTCGTCGTGTCGACCGGAAGAGTGCGCTCGATGCCGTGTGCGGCGAAGAGCTGATCGATGACCGTACGATAGGGATCATCGGGCGCGAAGCTTACGAACGGCTGACCGGCGAAGTCCCTCAGGCGCAGGGATCGGCGCTTCAGGAGTGGATGTCCAGCCGGCAGCACGCAGACCTCGTCCGCCGTCAGCAGCGGGATGAGCTCGGTCGCCGGTGGCGCCTTGCTGCGTTCGACGATTCCCAGGTCCACACGCTGCTCGGTGAGCCAGCTCTCCAGGAAAGGCGACTCGAGCGCGGTAATGGAAACGGAGGCAGTCGGGTGCCGCGCCCGCAGCTTCTCAAGCGCCCTAGGCAGCAGGGTTTCGGCGAACGTGGGCAGGCATGCGACGGACAGCAGGCCCCCGGCCTTCTCACGCAGGGCGTCGGCCGCTGCGGCGATCCGTTCGAGGCCCACGTAGGAGCGCTTGACCTCTTCGAACAGGAGCATCGCCTCGGCGGTCGGAAACAGCCGCCCCTGGCGGCGCTCGAACAGCTGCAGGGACAGCTTTCGCTCCAGCTGCGACAGCTCGCGGCTGACGGTCGGTTGGGAGGAACCCAGGTTCTGTGCTGCCCGCGTCACGCTACCGAAGTGCATGACGGCCGAGAAAACCTCGACCGACCGGTGGGTGAGGGGTGCGCGTAGCATATCAAGAATGAATGATATTATGGAAAAATGATATTTGAGTCTACGTCGGATGTGGGTCAAGCTGAGCGTCCGATGTCTGGTCACGATTTCTTTGCCCGGCGTCCGGGGCTGTCCCCCGAGCGGCTCCGTGCCCTGGCCGAGCGCCACGGGACCCCGCTGTGGGTCTACGACGCGGGCATTGCTCGCGAGCGAATCGCCAGCCTGCGTCAGTTCGATGTGATTCGGTTCGCGCAGAAGGCCAACTCCAACGTCCATTTACTGCGCTTGATGCGAGCCGAGGGGGTGATGGTCGACGCGGTGTCGCTGGGCGAGATCGAGCGGGCGCTGGTCGCCGGCTTCTCATCCCGCGGCGGTCGCAGTGAGCTGGTATTCACAGCGGACCTGCTCGACCGCGCGACCCTGGCGAGGGTCGTGGCCGAGGAAATTCCGGTCAACGCGGGCTCGATCGAGATGTTGCACCAGCTCGGGCGCTGCGCTCCGGGCCATCGGGTGTGGCTCCGCATCAACCCGGGCTTCGGGCACGGCCACAGTCAAAAGACCAACACCGGTGGTGAGCACAGCAAGCACGGCATCTGGCACGAGCAGCTCGACCAGGCCCTGGCCGAGGTCCACCAACACGGCCTCAAGCTGGTTGGGCTGCACATGCACATCGGCTCCGGCGTCGACTACGATCATCTCGCATCGGTGTGCGACGCGATGGTTACTGCTGCGACCGCGCTGCCTGCGCCGATCGAGGCCATCTCTGCCGGCGGTGGCCTCTCGATTCCATACCGCGAAAGCGATCCGCGACCCGACACGGACCACTACTTCTCCCTGTGGGACAGCGCGCGAAAGCATCTGCAAGACCACTTCGACCGGCCCATTTCCTTGGAGATCGAGCCGGGTAGGTTCCTGACGGCGGAGGCGGGCCTGTTGCTCGCCGAGGTGCGTGCGGTCAAGGATGCAGGGCGCAACCATTTTGTGCTGGTGGACGCGGGCTTTTCAGACCTCATGCGACCGGCCATGTACGGCGCACATCACGACATCTCGCTGCTGCCGGCGCCCGGTCGCGACTGCGGGCCGCTGCGGCAAACCGTGGTGGCCGGACCGTTGTGCGAGTCCGGTGACGTGTTCACGCAGGGTGAAGGCGGCACCGTGCAGCGGACGCCGTTGCCACCCGCCGCGGTTGGGGATCTGTTGATCTTTCACGACGCGGGGGCCTACGGCGCGTCCATGTCTTCGAACTACAACTCGCGCCCGTTGCTGCCAGAGGTGCTCGTGGACGGCGACCGTGCGCAGCTTATCCGGCGGCGGCAAACGATCGCCGAGCTGATGGCCCTCGAACTCGACTGCGACGCGTAGCTAGTTCGGATTGGCGTGCGCTAGCACGGCAGAACTTGGAGCCGCAGCTTGAGGCTCCCCTACAGGCATATGCTGCAGCGGCCGAGCACGCCCCCGATACGCATCTGGCCGAGCTGCTGCGACTGGCACGGTATCGCTTTCACGCCCGAGAGTTTGCCGAGGCGGCGCGTCTGGTCGACCTGGTGGTCGAGAGAGCCTCACCGGCCCAACGTTGCGAGCGGTGGCCTCGCGGATCTCCAGCGGCGTGTCAGCAAGGGGCCGGAGGCGTGGTAGGGATGCCTTCTAAGTTCGTTCAGCGCGGCACACAGCGTGTAACCAAGACTGGGCATGCGTCCCTGGTGTCGCAGCAGGTCCTGGGCCCCGGTCACGACCAATCCCACGCGATGAGCTCCCAGGGCTCTCCCGATGGATCTCGATAGCTGTGCAATAGCTGGAAGTCCACCTTTTGGTGGGCGCGGAGCGACCGGTGATTTCGGGCGGACACCTCTGTGACAACGAGCTCGTAGCGCGAGCTGTGGCACTGCCGCATATGGTGGTAGAGGTTGGCGAAAAGGCCCTGGCCACGAAAGGCCTTGCCGACGCATATCTGACCCATGATGAAGTGGCGCAAGCGATTCACTTCAGCGCCGTGATAGCTGGCGCGGGCAAGTTCCGCAATCATCGGTTTCAGAACCGCGATGCGATCGTCGAAGGTGCGGGCCATGACCAGGGCGTAGCCCACCACGCGCCCCTCGTGCTTGGCGATCACGTGCGGCCCCTGCTGATTCATTTCGAGCAACAAAGCTAGGTCGTGCTGCACCGTAACGAAACCATCGGAAGCCACCTCAACTGGGGTAAGTGCGGCCTCAAGGTTCTGGCTCTGCAGCGCCAAGATGCCTTGCAGGTCTCGCTCGTCCTCGGCTCCACTAACAACGATTTCACGCATGGGCTGCCTGGATGGCGCTGGGTCCGAACGTGGCTCGCGCACCGAAAGGCTACGATGCGCCATCGCACAGATACTAGTGTCAGACAGTCTGGGAGTCACGCCCGGGTCGCAGTCGCGTAGACGGCCTGAACGCCCTGCTGGGAACAAGCGAGGGGCACCGTGCCCCCTCAAGGAAGGGTGCCTGGGAACACTTTCCGAGTCTGTCTTTCGTGAGCGCCGCGCCGTCATCTTCGAACGCATCCAGACCGTGCGCAAAGCGCTTGGCAACCCTGCTCTACGCACCTACGTCTATAGCCATACCCACCGCGCCGAGCTGCCTTTCGACGGGACGCTGAGTGGCCCCTTTCGACCCAAAGTTGTCAACACCGGTGCCTTCCAGCGCATCGTGACCCCCGAGCAGATGAACCAGCGCTTCGAGAGTCCACAGGACGCTCTCCGCAAAGCCAAGCTCGAGGATCTACCGCGCTGCTATTCCTTCGTCGTGGTCGAGCCGAAGAAAGAACGCTTTCCCAAGCTTCTCCGCTACCCGATTCCTAGCCAGGATGGCTGGCGAACGATGGCCGCGCACCTGTGCGAAAGGCAGACCTGGAAGTAGCTCACACGCGAGTCCCAACGAACGTAAGGAGCGTTTTCCGGCCGGGCTCCTCGAGAGGGCCGGTCAGCAGGCGCTGTCCCACCTGATGGTGGGCCATTGGGCGCAGTTCGCGCATCACGGCGAGGCGGACATCGATGACGTCCCAGCCTGGCCGGCCGATGACCTGACCGCGCGCGACGTCGCGCTGCTGTCGCTGGCGCCCGACAGGACCCGGCAGCTGACCGCGGGCGCCTTTGACGCCGAGTACAGAGCGCCCCTTTGAGGTCGCTCTACCGGGACCCTTGTCCCGCGACACGGGACGCTGACACGGGGCCCATTCGGCCGATCGGCGGGCATCCTGTGATGCTGGGAGTCCCAACGGCGGCCGAGGTGTCGCGAAGTTGGTCAGATATCCGGGCTAGTGTCCACGCTTTCGAACGACTACAGTCGCGCCCCAGCATGACGCGGAGCAGTGAAACCCGGCCTGGGCGGCCCACGAGCGTACCTGGGCCGGCGCCAGGGGCTTTCGTCTGCAACGTGTGCGGACAGGCGGCCCAGCAACAGGCATCACCGATGCTTCCAGAAACGGCCAGGGTGCGCTGCAATGTGCGCTGTTTTCGCCAGGAGGAGTTCTGGGTCTGGCGCTGTCCGGGTTGCGCGTCGATTCATGCGCGTGACGAGGTCGACCTGGACCACTACTATGGGGCCTATCCGAAATTCCCCGTGGCGACGGAGCGCGTCCGCCACGCCGCGTTTTCAGGGATGGTTCGTCGACTGGTCGCCGCCGGACTGCGGCCGGAACATCACATCATCGACTACGGGTGTGCTTCCGGCGCGCTGGTGCGCTACCTCAAGCAGCGTGGCTATCCGCACGTGTGGGGCTACGATCCTTACACGGTAGGCTTCGACGACCCCGGCGTGCTCGACCGCACGTACGACTGCGTGCTGTCGCAGGACGTGATCGAGCACGTGGCGGAGCCATTGCAGCTGCTCGCCGACTTCGATGCTCTGGCTGCGCCCTCTGCGCTCGTCGTGATCGGTACGCCCGATGCAGCCGCGATCGACCTCGCCGACCCCGAGAGCTACGTGCACGCGTTGCACGCGCCCTACCACCGTCACATCCTGTCCGCCAAAGCGCTGCGTGCAGCTGGCGAGGAGCGTGGCTGGACGTTGGAGCGCTTCTATTCGACGATGTACGCCAACCGGCTGCTGCCCGGAGAAAACGCTCGCTTCGGACTGCACTACATGCGCGTGCACGATGACTGCCTCGACTTGTTGACCGAGCCGATGAAGCTCGGAAATTTGCGCCTGTGGTCGCCGCGCGGCTGGTTCCTCGCCATGTTTGGATACTTCCTAGACCGCCATACGGATGTGCAATTTGTCTTTCGTCGAAGTGCCGGACCAGGCGCCGACAACAAAGAGCGATAGCCAGACGCAGGCCGACCGGACGACATGAAACTACTTGCGACGATCCGTTCCATGGCCTCAAAGCCCGGTGCCGTGTGGAGGATCGCGGCCGTGTCGCTGTTGTTGAACAGCTTTGCGATTCCGACGGGGTTCGTGCTTGACGACAGTTTCCACGCGTTGGCCCTGGGGGACGGATCCGGTCATCTCGGAACGAGACGGGCCCCCTGGGATGCGTTCGCGTTCGCCAAGGACCCCCGTACCGTCAAGTCCATGATCGACGGCGGCATTTACCCGTGGTGGTCTGATCTACAGGCCCGCTTCGCCTTCCTTCGGCCGCTGACCTCCTTGACGTTGTTCGTCGACCACAGCTTGTGGCCGGATTGGCCTGCGGCGATGCATGTCCATAGCCTGCTCTGGTACGCGGTGCTGCTGCTCTCGGTCGGGCTCGTGTATCGCCGCTACTGCGAGTCACCCGCGATCGCTGCGCTGGCCTTTGCCGTCTACGCATTGGACGATGCGCGGGCAGCGACCGCGGGCTGGATCGCAAGTCGGGGGGCGCTGATCGCGCTCTCGGGTGGCTTTGTCAGTCTCCTGGCGCACCACCGCTGGCGACGGTGCGGGCAGCAGCGCTGGTTGTGGGCGGCCCTGTTTGCGCTGGCGATGGGCCTGGCCGGGGCTGAGGCGGCGGTTCAGGCTCTCGGGTACCTGGTCGCCTACGCGCTCTTGCTGGACGATCAGAGCCTAGCAAGGCGGGTACTGTCACTGCTCCCCTATGGCGTGCTGATCGTTGCCTGGCGGGTGGTCTATTTGGTGCTCGGCTACGGGGCTGCGCGGACCGACCTCTATATCGATCCGGCGAGCAATCCTTTGTATTTCCTGCGCCAGGCGGCGCAGCGGATGCTGGCGCTGCTAACAGCGCAATTCGCCGGCATCCCGAACGATCTGGTCGACGTACTCAAGTATGCCGCTCCTGACTTTGCCTGGGTGTACCTGCCGGTGGCGGTGCTTGCCATGGGGGTGCTTGCATGGCTCTTGTCGGGCCTGTTGCGGGCAGATGCGAAGGCGCGCTTCTGGGCCCTGGGCAGTGTCCTATCGACGCTGCCGGTGTGCGCGGTCATGCCGGCCGACCGACTGCTTTCCGCGACCGCCCTGGGAGGCTCCGCGCTGACTGCACATCTCTTGATGGCCGTGGTCGAGGGGCGCCACGGTTACCGCGGTCCCCTCACGCGCGCCGCGACCATCGCGCTTGCGGGGATGAGCCTGGTCATTGCTCCCATCATGCTCCCCCTCCGAGCGTATTCCCACGTGAACTACGACCGCTACCTGGAACCCGCCGACGCTTCGATTCCCTCCGGCGCGGAGGTGACCGGCCAGACGGTGGTGATCCTCAACCCGCCGAACGACGAGTACGGCATCTACCAACCCCTGCTTCGCGCTGCGCGCGGGGGCACCATGCCCAAACGCATTCGGTGGCTCGCGACCGGTGAGAGTGCCCTCGACGTAACGCGCGTCGACGAGATGAGCCTGCGCATCCGGCCTGTCAGGGGCTTCCTTCCCGAGGGCAGCATCTGGACACTGAGGAGCCGTGCCCATCCCAGCGCGGTCGGAGATCGCATGGAGTTGCCGGACGTGGCGTTCGTCGTGACGGAGGTGACCGCTGATGGTCGTCCGGCCGAGGTGCTGGCGCGCTTCGATCTCCCGCTCGATAGCGATGCGTTTGTATGGCTGCAGTGGGGCGGACCGGAAGGCTATGTGCCGTTTGAGCTCCCTGGTCCGGGCCGCCGCGTGCGCGTTCCGGAGATCGATCCGAGGAGCGTCTTCGAAGCCCTCTGAGGTCCGGAACGTTTGCGCTGTTTCGCGATGAGACGAAGCTTACCAGCAGGTGTTCCGGGCACTGCTGACACTGAGCGCCCCGTTCTGGAGTAGGCCGGCGGGGTAGCTAAGCGTCAGCTGGTAGCAGATTTCGGTGTGCGCTGACTGCCCCAGACCGACCATGCTTGCCGACGTATTGTCGAAGGCGCAGGTGGTTTCTAGGCTATCGCCCGGTGCCAGTTCGACCCTCGGGCTCAACGCGTATGTGACCTGGTGCGCCACATCAAACGCCGTGTCCAACACGGGTACCGATGCGCCGCCCTGCGACTTCCACACCGTTGTCACGCGCCGACCGTAGGCGCGCAGATGCGGCCTGAGCCACACCAGCGTGATCGGCTGATCCGAATCGTTCGAACATGTTCCGGAGAACTCATGCTCTCCCGGTTCGAAGCCCGGAAGGCCACCCAGTTGCTCGGTTCCCAGCAATGCCCAGCTCGCGGTGTGTTCGCGCTGCTGCCCTGGCACCGTACAGATATGTACCGCGCTCCGGTCGGTCAACGGGTCGCCGGTGTCGTTGTAGACGTGCCATTGGACCATGATCAGGCCATCGTCCGGGAGCTCGAGGCCCACATCCGGTGGGAGTTCCTGGTTGCAGCCGCCAGCACCGCCGGTTGCAAGCACAGTCGTGTGCTGTCCGAGGGTCGAACCGAGCACGTTGCGCATCACGTCACCGGGGTTGTGCCGCCCAGTGTCAGACGCGAAGGTCGTCTGGAAGTACATCGCGTCGGCGTCCCATTCGGTGCGGACGCGACTTGCGACCGACCCGGCCGGCCAGGGCACGGCGTAGTACAGCTCGTGATAGGCCTCGCCGGTAGAGAGCTCAAGCGGTGTATCATCGGTGGGGGAGGAGGCGTTGTGGGCGCGGAACTCCCAGCACGTCTCCTCGGGGCGGGGCGCGAAAGGTTCGGTTGCGCCGGCGTGTTCACAAGTCGACTCCCATGTGGGCTTCGGCTCCACTGCCGGGTCGGCGTCGATGGCCCCTCGCGAAACCGTGCACGTCTCAAAGGCAAAATCGCCCGACCACGGTTCGAGCTTGCCATCCAGGCAGCGACGCGTCTGCACCTCCGACGGGCACCGTTCCCCGGTAGGAACGACATCCACAGCGAAACGCGTTCGGCTCTGCAGCGCGCCGTGGGCGACGCCATCCTCGCAGTCTTCGAAAGCTGGGCCCATTGCCCTGTCGTGGCGGGTTTCCTCTCCTGGCGCGCCCGGCCCTGGCACGCCAGGGGCGGCCTGCCGACGATGCCCACGGGATGGGCTGTGCACGGGCCTGGTGGTGCGGCGCGAGGACTCCTCCATCGCATGCTCCCGGTGCCGCGCCCTCGTGTCGCCCGTTCCGTCTTGCCCCGCCTCCGATGGCGCAACGGTGGTTTCGAAGCCGCACGCGCACACCATCAGCGACAGCGAGCAGCCAGCCACAAACCGATGCAACTGCATACCTGTCTCCTCAAGCAGGATGAACCCCACAATGGAGACCGATAGCAGGGACCCGGGCTGACTGCAAACGGGCTGGCCCGCATCATTCACCAACTCCACATCGCCTCGCTTGTTCTTCGACTTCACAGCGCTTTCGGCTCCCTCGCAAATACAGGCAGTATGTGGGTCGGTCGTCGAAAGCCCTGTGAAGCCGAATCCCTGCGCGATCCGACGCGGCGTTGTTGAATGATCCGGGCTAGCCCTCGAGAGCCGCCGCGCTCCAGCCCACCGAGGGGCGGCCGATGAGAAAGCCCTGGGCGATGTCACAGCCACAGGAGCGCAGGACCGCTAGTTGATCTGCTTGCTCGACGCCTTCGGCCACCACCTCGAGGCCGAGTCGATGACCGAGTTCGACAATGGCGCTGGCAACCGATCTTCCACTTTGACCCGCTTCCAGCTCCTTCACGAACGAGCGATCGATCTTGAGCGCATCGACCTGGAAGTTGGTGAGGTAGGCAAGGGAGGAGTAACCGGTTCCAAAGTCGTCGATCGACAGGCGGATTCCCAACTCCTTCAGGGCAGCGAACTCCCGGTTCACCTTCGGCGTGTCGTGCATGAGCACGCTCTCGGTGATCTCGATCTCCAGCCGTTTGGGACAGGCCCGGGTCTTTCGTAACGCCTCCCGCACCGTCGCCCCGAGCTCGTCTGCCTCAAACTGCACTGCTGAAATATTCACGGCCATTCGCATCACGTGGCCTTGGTCTTCGAGCTCCTTTGACTTTCGCATGGCCGCTTCCAGAACCCACCGACCGACGTCCACGATCAGACCGGACTCTTCGAGTGCAGGAATGAAGTCATGGGGTGGGCACGCTCGCCCGTCGATTCGAAACCACCGAAGCAGCGCTTCCAGCCCGACGATCCGATTGGTGCGGAGGTCAAGTAAGGGCTGGTAGGCAAGTCTGAATTCGCGACGGCCGAGTGCCAGCCGAAGATCGTTTTGCAGCTGAAAGCGCGGCAGGCTTCCATCGCAGGATTGCGGCGTATAGACGCGGCAGACCGTTCCCGGTCGCTGCTTGGCTGCATACATGGCCGTGTCAGCGCATCGCAGAAGTGCGTCTGGCGCGTCGGCAGCTTCAGGGTAGATAGCGACCCCAATGCTGGCGGCGATACGAAGCTCATGGCCATGAATCAAGGCGGGCTCTCCCAGCGACCGTTTCATGCGTTCGACGACCGCATGGAGTTGCCGCTCACCGTCGAGGTTTTCGAGCAGCAGAGCAAACTCGTCGCCGCCGATCCGCGCCACGGTATCCACTTCGCGAACAGAGTCGCTTAGCCGATAGGCGACCTCCTGTAAGAGCGCATCGCCGACCTCGTGCCCGTATGTGTCGTTGATGGGCTTGAAGTGGTCCAGGTCGACAAACGCAACCGCGAAGCGCTTTTGCACTCGGCTGGCAACCGCCACGGCGTGGTGCAGCCGCTGGCGAAAGAAGACACGATTGGCAAGGCCCGTCAGGTAGTCGTGGTGGGCAAGGTGCGCGAGCCTATGGGAGCTTCGCTTGCGCTCCAGCGCAAAGCGCAATGCTCGACAGAGGGTTTTCGCGTCCAGACGGTCCTTCACCAGGTAGTCCTGGGCGCCGAGCTGAAGCGCGCGGATGCCGAGATCATCATCCTCCATGCCGGTCAGCACTACAATGGCTGCTTCGGGAGCTGCAGCGTTCAGACGCCGAACCGATTCCAGGCCGATGGCGTCGGGCAGCGAGAGGTCTGCGAGAATCAAGTCTGAGGTCTTCTCATGAAGCATTCCCACAGCCTCTTGCAGGCTTGTGCAGGTACTCATGTTGCGCCCGTTGCGCAGCCAGCCTCGCAGGTATCTCTCCACCAAGAGCGCGTCGCCGGGGCTGTCCTCCACCAGCAAGACCGAGCCCGCCGGTCCGCGTTCCTCGCCTGTGCGAAGCTCTGCTGCACGCACTAGCGCATGAAGCAGCTCCTGGGGATTCCACGGCTTCGATAGGATCTTGATCCCAGCGTTGTCCAAGAGCGAAAGGCGATGAAAGTCTATTTCTGGCAGTCCACTCAGTATCAGGAAGGCGGTATCCGGGTGGGCGGGCCTCAAGCGCTCGATCAAGGAAAGGCCATCCATGCCGGGCATGCGCAGGTCCGTGACGACAATTGGATAGTCCTGGCGCTGCGCCATGCGAATGGCTTCAACACCCCCGGAGGCGGTATCCACCGGGAAGCCCCAGCCGGCGAGGACCCGTTCGAACGCGCTGCGAACCTCCTGCTCGTCGTCGATGAACAGAACGCGAGGCGCGCTGTCGGTCACAGACCCGCCCGGGAGTTCGGCCACATGGTGCTGGTCTAGCGTTCGTGCCAAGGTGGCCCCGCCCTTTCCCCCAAAGGACTCTTCCGGTCAATCGAAGAACTGCACCGAAAGTTGATGAAGCGCAAGCGAAGGGGCTGGGTAGCACAGCACGGAGTCGTTCCACAGGAGCACCCAGGCCTCGCCGGCGGATTCGATGCCGATGGCGCGGCGGGATATCCGGCGTTGCGGCGGTTCAAGCGAGTGGCTTTTCGGCACGTTCCTCGGC
This sequence comes from Myxococcales bacterium, assembly GCA_028817905.1. GTDB lineage: Bacteria > Myxococcota_A > Polyangia > Polyangiales > JAFGIB01 > JAPPOR01. The sequence goes on along the minus strand of JAPPOR010000251.1, from coordinate 3,532 downwards.
TCCGCGGATTTGAGGCAGAGAAAAATAGAATTTGGAGCCTACCCCCGGCACCGAGTCCAACCAGATGGCGCCGCCGTGTCCTTCCACGATGCGCTTGCAGATCGCTAGCCCGACCCCCGTGCCGTCGTACTCTTCCCTACCATTGAGGCGACGGAACATCTGGAAGACCTGATCAGAGTGGGCTTCCTCGATGCCGATGCCGTTGTCGGCCACGCACACCGTGACCGCCTCGAGGGAGGAGTCCGCAGCGATTCGCACCTCCGGCGTGCACTGCCTTCTGAACTTGATCGCGTTTGCGATGAGGTTCTGGATGAGACGAGCCACCTGCTCTGGGTCACAGGCAACGTCCGGTAAGCCTTCCTGCACAGTCACGCGCGCCTTGTGCTCCTCGACCAGCAATGCAAGCGAGTCGAGCGCCAGCTGTACGAGATCGCCCAGGGGAACAGGCCGGGACGCCTTGCCCACCTGCCCGACGTTTGCATACTCTGCCAGTCCCGCGATCATCTGTTGCAGCCGGCGAGCCGAGCTTCCTATGAAGCCGAGATATCTCCTGGTCTCAGCATCTGCACCGTCGGCCAGATGCGTCTCCAACAGATCGCTATAGGCGGCGACCAAACGTATCGGCTCGCGCAGGTCATGGGACGCCATGTGGTTGAATTGCTGGACCGTATCGAGTGCCCTCTGGAGCTCCTGCTCGGCTCGCTTCATGGCGGTCAGATCGGTGTGGGCGCCTAGCATGCGCGTGGGCTTTCCCTGCTGGTCGCGGATTGCCAGGCCCCGACAGCGAACCCATACCGTGGACCCGTCGTGATGCCGGTAGCGGACGACCTGATCGTACGGGTGATTGGGATCCGCACAGTGCTTGCGAAAGTTGCCTAGCGCAAGCTCGCGATCGACGGGATCGATCATGTCCTGCCACTCGGAAGCAAGATGCTGCTTGTCCTCGGGTTGGTAGCCAAAGAGCTGCCAGAAGCGCGGGCTCATCCATTCGTGATCGGGGTGCTCGAGGTCCCAATACCAAAGACCATCCAGGGAGCCCGCTTGGAGGAAGTCGAAGATCCCCGGATCCGACCTCACCAGTGAGTAGAGCTCCTCCTCAAGATAGTGTCCGCCCATGGGTGATCATCCCGCCGTCATTCGGTGCGAGGCTCGCAAGGCCCCTAGAGGATGTATGCTACTGGAGCAGGTGCACTTCGTCAGCTGGCGTCTTTCGCGCAAGCGCGACCGCAAACGAGGCGCTGTGAACCAGCGTGCGCCGGAGGTCGTTTGCGAGGGAAGTCACAAACGGCGGCGAGGGCGCTGTGATCTTGGTGGACGGATCGAGACATTTGTGCCCCTCTTTACTGTTTCGGGAAGGCTGATAGGCTCTGATTTCGCATGCATGATGTACCGGACGCACCAGCGATGGCATCTCCGGTGAGTTCGGGCGGGCAGCCTTGCCAGATACGCAACCTCTCGGCACCCCTCATGATACGGGGGAGGGTGAGGGCCGGGGCTTGGCTGCTCGCAGCCCTGGCGTTCGGGGGCTGCACCCAGCTGCAAGGGGGGGGCGACGCGCCCCGGTGCGAGTCTGCGTTGCCGCTGCCGAAACCCGAAGGGGCCTCCGGCGGTGCGGCCGACCTGAAGACCCTGGCTTTTGCCCTGGAGTCGGTCTCGAGCGGGCTGCACGAGAGCGAAGAGAGCGGCTTCCGCTACGCGTACGAAGCATCCGGCTTCGACCTGGACATGCACTGCAGCGACCAGGGCCAAGACCCTGGCTGCGTGCTCCCCCCTTGGGCAGGTGACGCCGACGACGGCCCGGGTGGTCGCGACTACAGCGCCAACCACCTGGCTGCGCAAACCGCCGAGCTTGACCCGGAGCGCGTGGTCGAGCTCGAGTTGGTGCCGAGGCCTACGACCAGGTACACCGGGGTGCTTCGCATCACAGGCTTCAACGGGCAGCACGACGACGACGAGGTTACGGTAGCCATCCATGGCGCGACCTGGTCGGAATCCCCGCCGGGTGAGGGGGAGCGCGACGGTGAAAGACGTTGGCGCCCCTGGGCGGAGGCAGCGGGAGCCAAAGGAGGCGTAGTCGATCAGGACGCCTACGTTACAGCCGGGACGTTGGTCGCCAGGTTCCCGGAGGTCCTGTTCGGGGCTCCCCCGATTGGTCCGTTTCCTGCGCGCCAGGTCATCGTCACGGGCCGCTTGGAGGAGACGGACGACGGGTTCAGGTTGCGCGAAACCCAGACGGCAGGACGCATGGGGATCGCGGTACTGCTGGAACAGCTCGCGCTCACGTTTCAAGGCGGCGAGGTCCAGTGCCTTGCGTCGGGCGAGTACGAGGTGGCGCGCGACGTGTTCTGCAACCGCGTCGATATCCGTGAGCTGGACAATGACGCGAGCAAGCCATGCGATGCCCTTTCGTTCCTCAGCTTGCTGACCTGGGCGCCCGTCGAACTTGGTCCACCCATCGCGATTCCCGTGGCCGAGGCGCCCGAGTGTCCTGTACTTCGCTGCGAATGAGCGGGTTCGCTTCCTCCGGAACCACGAGCCCAGGGCTAGCGACAGGTCCCGGGATTTCTGATAGACGATAGGACGGGTGTGGGATCGATGAACCTTCGGGACGTACCGCTGGCCTTTCTGCCGACCTTTGAAGCTGCGGGCCGGCTGGGCAGCTTTGCGGCGGCGGCAGCGGCAGTGCACTTGACGCCTTCCGCGGTAAGCCAGCAAATTCGCGCCCTTGAGGAGTCGCTCGGGGTCATGCTGTTCGAGCGCACGGCGCGCGGCGCGGTTCTTACGCAGGTTGGAACCGAGTATTTGCAGGCGGTGCAGCAGGCACTTTCGGCCTTGGCTGCCTCGACCTCACGCGTGCGGCGCAGCGATCAGCGTGGCTTGATGCGGCTGAGCACGGTGGCCCTGGCGGCACACGAGTTCCTCTTGCCGCGTCTGCCGGATTTCCAGCTTCGCTTTCCCGACATCGAGCTTCGCATCGAGTCGTCCAACGACGTGGTCGACTTCCGAACGAGCGACTTCGACGCAGCCATCCGGGTCGATGACGGGAGCGACGGTCTAGTGGCCTATCCTCTGGGGCAACTCGAGGCAGCCGTGGTCTGCTCCCATTCCCTTGCGCAGGAGATCGGTTGCGTCGAGGACCTCACCCGGTACCGGTTGCTAGATCCAAACGGGCAGGCTGGGGCCCACCTGGCGGCGCTAAGGGGAGGAATGGCCTTTGCGGATGCGCGTACCTGGGAGTTCGAGACGTGCTTCGAGGCCCTGCGTGCGGCCGAGCACGGGCTTGGGGTAGCGTTTGCGGTGTTTCCGATCGCCACGCACTGGGTTACGAGCGGGCGGCTGGCCGTTCCCCTTCCGGATCGCATCCCGTTGCCGGGGAAGGCGACCTTCGTGCACCCACCACCGGAAGCCGACCAACCGCAAGGCCCGGTTCGCCTACCATTGCCCGACATCGCGGCCTGGCTCGCCGCCGAGTTTCGTGCCTTGCCCGCACTGCCGCCAGGGCGCATCGCCGACGGAAGGCGCTCGGCCTAGC
>JAPPOR010000812.1 GCA_028817905.1 Myxococcales bacterium | reverse complement strand
CCGGGAGCGCTACCAGACGGTGTGGGCGCGGGAGCCGGGGGCGGTGGCGGCGCCTCGGGTGGAGGGCGTCCGGCACCGGCTCCGGACGCGCCGGCGACCCCGCGGTTCATGTCGATCGTACAGGCCATGGGAGACGTGCCGGTTGTTTCCGGCGCCATGGGTGCGGTGGCCGGCATGCCGGCGGCGCGGCTGGCTGCCTCGCACCTGTCCATCATGACGAAGCACACTTCTCAGGTCCTGATAGGCGGACCCGCACTGGTCGAGCGCGCGCTCAACGTCAAGATGAGCAAGGAAGAACTGGGTGGCCCCCGCGTCCACCTGGCCAGCGGCGTGGTCGACAATGTGGCCGACGATGAAGAGGCTGTCTTCGCCCTGATGCGCCGCTTTTTGGGCTATCTCCCGACCAACGTGTCGCAGTCGGCTCCGGTTACGGCGTGCGAGGACCCGCCGGGTCGGACCGAGGAGGCGTTGTTGTCCATTGTTCCGCGACAACGCCGCCAAACCTACAAGATGCGGCGGGTCCTGCAGTTGGTGCTCGACGAAGGCTCCCTGTTTGAACTCTGCCCCGGGTACGGTAGGACGCAAATCACCGCACTCGCCCGTCTCAATGGCCAGCCGGTCGGGGTGATCGCCAACGATCCCTACTTCTACGCTGGATCGATGACCGCGACGGGTGCTCAGAAGGTGCGGCGCTTCATTGACATGTGTGACACGTTCCACTTGCCCATCGTGAGCTTCGTCGACGAGCCTGGCTTCATGATCGGGCCCGATGCCGAGAAGGCCGCCACGATTCGCTATGGCGTGGAACTGCTCAGCGCAGTGATGCAGTCGACGGTTCCTTGGGCTTCGGTGATCGTGCGCAAGGTCTTTGGTGTTGCCGGCGGCGCCCACTTTGGTCCAGGTGGGCTGCGCTTGGCATGGCCGTCCGCGGAGCAGGGCGCGCTCCCTCTAGAAGGCGGCGTGGCGGTGGCCTATCGGCGCGAGATCGAAGCTGCCGATGATCCGCAGGCGCGTCGGAAGGAGATCGAGGAAGCGTTGCTTGCGCGCCGTTCGCCCTATCTCGCCGCGGAGGGCTTCGGCGTCCACGACATGATCGATCCGCGCAACACCCGCCCAGCGCTATGTGACTGGGTCGATATGATTCAACCGAGACTTTCCGAGCATCGCGGCCCCCGCAGCTACACCTACCGTCCCTAGCTAGCTAACCTGTCTTGGCTCCGTGCGCGGCCGGGTCGGAGGTGCCTGCCTTCAGGTGTCGGGCGTGTTCTAGAATGGACGCTATTCTCGACACCAGTTCTGCGGCCGAGAATGGTTTGGCGATCAGCTCCACCTGTCCGGCGTCCAGGCCCTGGGCGTCCAACGCGCCGCACGTGTACCCCGACATGTAGAGGACTGGCAGATTAGGACGGCGGGAGCGAGCGGCGTCCACTAGCTCTCGGCCGTTCATACCGGGCATGATCACGTCGGTGAGCAGGATCGAGATGGGCTGCTCCAGGGCTTCGAGCATCCGCAAGGCGCCTGCGGAGCTACTCGCTTGCAGGACCTGATAGCCGTAGCGCTCGAGTATCTTGCAGGCAACGTGACGCACCGCGTCGTCGTCTTCGCAGACCAAGACTGCTTCGCCAGCGCCCCTTGGCGAAAGGCTACCGTCGGAGGAGGACGCTTCCTGGCCTGCGGCACGTTCGGGCAACAGAACCCGGAAGGTCGTACCTCGGCCAGGAACGCTTGTGACGTCGATGAGGCCCTCCGCCTGCCGAACGATGCCGTGCACGGTTGCCAGTCCAAGTCCAGTGCCCTCACCAGCCGGCTTGGTCGTAAAGAACGGCTCGAAGATCCGACCGGCGGTCTGGGCATCCATCCCGCACCCCTCATCGTCGACCGTCAACTCGGCGTACTCTCCGCACAGGGCCTCGCCGGTTGTAACACGCACGGGCTTCGACACGCGCAAGCTCCCTGTCGAGAGTCGGAGCCTGCCTCCTTTGGGGCCCATCGCATCGCGCGCATTGACGACCAGGTTCATGAGAACCTGTTCGAAGTGGGTCGGGTCGATGTAGACACGAGGCGTCTGGGGCGACAGGTCGAGGACCAGATTCACGTTCTCCGCGAGCACCCGGCGCAGGAGCCCCGCCATGTTTCCGACCACCGCGGTGGGGTCGACCACCTTGGCGATCGCTTTCTCCTTGCGACTGAAGGTAAGTAGTTGGCGAGTCAGGGCGGCGCCTGTGGAAGCAGCCCCGACGATCGTCTGTAGGTCGGCCTGGACGTCGTCGTTGCCTGACCTACCCGCGAGTTGGTCCTGCAACAGTTCTGCACTTCCCATTACGCTGGCCAGCACATTGTTGAAGTCGTGTGCGATGCCGCCGGCCAGTTGCCCCAACGCCTCCATCTTCTGCGCCTGGTTCAGATGGGCGCGCAGCTCCTCTCGCTGTTGCTCAGCTCGGGTGCGTTCGTCGATCTCGTGTGACAGCCGCACGTTCGAGGCCTCGACCTTGGCGTAGGATGATTCGAGGTCCTGGACCATCGTATTGAACGCATCTCCAAGTGCGGAAAGCTCGTCATCGGACCGTATGTCCACACTCACGCCGCGATCGCCTGCAGATAGACGCTCGGCGGCTCGGCGCAGTTGAGCGAGCGGCTCGATGATGCGGCGGGAACGGTGCGCGATCGCGGCGCCTCCCAACAGCAGGCTCACGAGCACGATGGCTCCAGTACTATAGAGGGACCGTCGCAGGTTTTCTTCACCCTCGCGATGGGCGTCTGCAACCGCCGCTCTCATCCGAGCCAATGAGATGCCATAGCGCAGGGTTCCGGCGAGCTCTCCTCGCTCCAGCACCGGTTCCACGAACTCCAGCACGCCGCCGCCGAAGGGTTCTGGCCGGCGCATGGTGGCGCGCGTGGCATGCAGGTCCTCCGCCGTAAGGCCCAGGGCCCGCATGACCTGCTCGCCAGGCGGTGGTGGGCTGTGCATGTTCGGCGGCGAATAGTCGGGCGCTGCGTAGGCCCATGGTTGGCCATCGGGGGTCATAAAGAGCCCATATAGGACATCCTCGTCTGCCTCGACGGCGCGTGTCACCAGGACTTGCATGTCGGTCGCCGCATTGTCCGCGACCAGGGTCTGGAAGACGAGAATATGGCTTCCGGCCAGGCTGCGTCCCTTGGTCATCAGGTTTTCGCGAAGTTGGCCTTCGATGCGCTCCACGAATGCGCCGTGAGAAGAAACCTCGAGATGGCCAACGGCGAAAACGGTGGCGAGTCCGGCCGGAAGTAGCGCCAGGGAAAGGGACCGCAGCAGTTTCGTTTGAAGGCTGCCGCCCGCATGGCCCTCCTGGCTCCTTGCGGGCTTCATCGCTTCCCCACCAACACGTCGACCTGCTCCATTGCTTCGGGGCGGACACCGAAGCGCGTAGCCATCGCCACGTCCAGAAAGACGCGGGTCGCAATCGGTTCGTGCGTGCCACCGGCGCCGATCGGAAACCCTTCTTCGGCGAGTTCGTAGATCAACTCGGCGGCCTGTACGGCCAAGTCGGCGGTGTCAGGGATGGCTGCAAAGGTACCCATATGGTGGGTTGCGTGAACAAGGGATGGTACGCCGACCACGATCGGCACCATCCCGCGCTTCGCGAAGGGCAGCCACACCCGCCGCAGCGCCTCCTGGGACAGCAGCGCGTTATCGTTCATCACCCACAGGGAGTCGATTCGGCGACCGAGCAGCTTATCGAGTCCCTTTGCGATGGCATCTGGGTCGGGAGCATCGCCTGTCTCGAAACCGATCAATTCGATTTCCTCCCGAGAAGCCAACTCGGCCTGGCGACGTACAAAGCTGGAAAACCGGCTTCGGTGCACGACGCCAACACGTTCGACCGGCCGACCCAGCACCTGCCGCATGCCGACCATGCTCGTGATCGCAGGTACCTCGTAGGCAATGGCGGTGGAGTTGACGATGCGGGGCTGCAGATCTTCTACGTGGGACGCCATCAAGATGATCGCGTGAGGGAGCGCTTGGTCGGTCGTCTGCATCCAGCGGCGATATTGGTGGACAGTTCGGTTGTCTATCAGGATGACCGCCTGGGGGCGCCGCGTGGCAACCAGTCGTTCGATGCGCTGTATGCCTTCGGCAGCTCCGCCGATCGACTCAGCAAGCACGTCAAAGTCGTCAGCGAGCTCTGCGCGAAGGGCGCGAACCAGGAGATGCGCTTCCGGAGCACCGGGTGACAGCACCTGCACCAGGGCTCCCGGATGGCGTCTGACGGGGTTGTCAAAGCTAGACTCGCGGCCGGGGGTCGAACCAAGGCCACAGCTCAGCAGTCCCATCGCGAGCAACGCGCACGCGGGCGCACGGACGAACCGCCGTTTCAGTGGCTGCCGCATGGTCATCGGGGCGGTCATCGGGGCGGTCATCGGGGCCCCCCGGTACGCACGAAGCGGTCGATCTGTAGGCGACGCATGGCGGCGATTGGCATCGAGTGAAAGGGCGTCTCCAAGCCCGGGGCCCGCTTGTCGAGGCTGACCGCCATGCGTCGCACACGGGCGCTGGTCAGTTTCAAGACTTTGAAGTCGAGGCGACTGTGGCTGCGCATCTCCACGAAGGCGCTTTCGGAGATCACCACGGCGTCCACACGCCTGAAATGCAGCAACGGCAACAGATCGGCGTTCTTTGTGACCTGGCGAAGCTTGGGTGCTTCCGATAGGGACAGTAGACGCCGCACGAAACTCGGCATCGCTTGCCGACCTACGACATCCACAATCCCAAGCGTGCTATTGGCCAAGGCAGCGTGGGTGAACGGGACCCCTTCGGACACCACGAGATACTGCTCGGTTGCCGTTTCCCCGAGGTGCCCTTGCAGATGCGGCGTTAGGGAGTTGGCTTCCAGTGTTGGCGCCAGGGCCATAACGGCCTGCGGTTTGCGGCGTCGCAGGGCGTTCGATAGGTCGCGCGGTCGTCCGAACGCCTTGGCGTCCACATTGGACAGGGAGTCTTCCAGCATTCGCTCGAAGGCGCGCGCCCGGATCGAGCCGGGAGACAGGGCATAAAGGGTTCGTTTCGCGCGCTCGGCCTGCAGGTTGGCGGCGCAGGCAAGACCTGCAAGCACCAACAAGACCCCCAGTCCCGTCGCGACCCTGCATCCCCGCTTCATGCCCGCACCTTACCAGTCCACGGGCAGGGATGCCGGCCCCCTTGGGTGCTTCAGAGCACAAAAAAAGGGACGGCTTGACCGGCGCGGTCCACCTAGGCCTAATGGCTCGTCGGAACCAGAACCGCACCACCGGGGGTTGGCCATGGCGGGTTTCGTTGAGCGTCGAAGGCGTGCCTGCCTGCACGCCATCTCGGTCGAGTCTTTGGCGTGCCCCCCATGCCGAACGCTGGATGAGGCGGCGCGCTCGGTCGGAGCGAGACCGAGCCGGCGCACCCTTGGGCGCACCCCTTCATGCGTACAGAGCGTTCAAGCGCGCGCTCGATGTATCTTGGCGTTGGCGTTGGCGTTGGCGTTGGCATTGGGTACTGCGGCCTGCGAAGGCGACAGTGGGGTCGCGGGCGACGCCATGCTCGTGCGAATGCTGCCGATCACCGGTCCGCTTGGGCAGCAGGCGGCGCGGATTGAAGAGGGTCAGAACCTCGCACTGGCCGAAATCAACGCGGCGGGTGGTGTCCTGGGCCAAACGGTCGCCTATCGCACGCTCGACACCCGTGCCGACCCGGACGCAGCGGCCACCCAGGCGAGCATGCTTGCGGACCGTGGCACGGAGTTTCTGCTCGGCGCGGTCAGCAGTTCGGTCACGGACGCGGTGTTGTCCGCCATCGATGGCTCGGACATGCTCGTCGTATCCTCAGCGTCGGGCTCGAGCTTTCTCACCGGGCGGCACGAGGGGCTCTTCTTTCGCACCACGCCGACCTTGGCGAACGTGGTCGACGCGCTGACGAAGGCGGTTGTCGCGGAGGGACACGAACATGTTGGCATTCTGGAGAGCAGCAACTTCTACACGGCTTCGCTATCCAAGGGCTTCCAGCAGCGCTTCGAGGCATCGACATGCGGCTCTCGCCCGTGCCGAACCACGGTCTTCGCATACGACGAAGGCGAGGACTTCACCGCTGACTATGACTTCGAAGCGGGCGTCGAGGCGCTATTGAAGGAGGAGGCGGAAGCGATCCTGTTTTCCTGCTACCCACGGATGGCCTTGGCTTTCTGCAGGCGGCCCTGGAGGCGGGCTACGAGCGAA
>JAPPOR010000995.1 GCA_028817905.1 Myxococcales bacterium | reverse complement strand
CCGGGCTAGCGCTCTCACATGAGCTTACCGCTGTCTTTCCGGATGCCACACGTGGTTTGCCATGGGTCGCCTCGGCCGAGATCTGGGGCTCAAGTCGCCCGCCTGCTAGGAAAGGGCTACATGGGCAAGCGCGAAAATAGTTGGCGTTCGATCGGATTCCGTAGCAACATATTTAATCGCAATTTCAAATATATATGAAGCAGCTGTGGAGGCACGACCGTATCCTGAGGGGTACAAAATCTGAAGTAGAACGGTGGCGGACAGCGCCCGGGCGCACCACCTTTGCAGTATGGCAAGGCGGCGGGCGGTCATCGATGTGTTTCGCTACCTGGACTACCGTGTGTTCCTCGCAGACCACTACAGGGCCAGGAAGGCGCGCGGGTTTTCCTACCGGCGGTTTTCGAGCGCCGCCGGGGTCAGCTCGCCGAGCTACCTGAAGCTGGTCATCGAGGGGCAGCGCAACCTGACCGCAGCGATGGCGGAACGCTTCGCGACCGCCTGTCGGCTCGAGGGTGACGCGGCCAGCTACTTTCAGGAGCTGGTGCGCTTCAACCAGGCGACCGATGACCAGGAGCGCAGTGAGACCTACCGGCGTTTGAGCGGTTTCCAGCGCTACCGGCGTGCGCAGAAGCTGGAGCTGGCCCACGCCGCCTACCACGCCAACTGGTTCATGCCGGCGATCCGCGAACTGGTCGCGAGCCCGGACTTCCGCGAGGACCCAGCCTGGATCGGCAAGCGCCTGTCCCCAGCCGTGCCGGCCCGTCAGGTGGCCCGAGCGCTCAAGATCCTGCTGGATCTGGGCCTCCTCACCCGCAACGACCACGGGCGTCTGACCCAGGCCAGCGCGGTGGTGTCCACCGGCGGGCAGACGGCGAGCCTGCACATCGGCAACTATCACCGCGGTATGTTGGAGCGGGCCAGCGAAGCGATCGAGCTCGCACCCAAGGAGCGGCGCGACATCTCGTCGCTGACCCTGCGGGTGCGTGAGAGCGCGATCGGCGAGCTCAAGCAGCGCCTGGCCCGGTTTCGGCGAGAGCTGTTGGATTTCGAAGAAGGGGAGGTCGACGGGGACCAGGTGGTGCAGGTCAATCTGCAGCTGTTCCCGCTGACCGCGGCAAGGCACGAGCACGAGCCCAGTGAACCCAGGGCGGACGCCCGGCACGATGGAGGCGAGCGATGAGGATGTGGTTGGTGAGAGCGAACTTGATGGCGGCGATGGCCGCAGGCTTGCTGTTCGCCTGCGCCGAGAGTGCGGGTACAGAAACCGGCAACCCGCCGTTGATTGCCCTCAACCTGGTGCATGTCGCCGCGGCAGATGAAACCTCCGTCGAAGTGATCGGCGAGGCGGGAGCGATCACGCCTGGCGGCGGCGAGGTGACGGTCGAGAACGAACGCACCGGCGACACCGCAATGGTCGCCGTGGCCGACGACGGCTCGTTTATGGCGACGCTTCATGGCACCCCCGAGGATCACTTTGCGTTGGTCGCGAGCAACGACGGGCAGCGATCGGAGCCACAAGTGATCCGCTCCCAAGATCAGATGGGTGGCGACGACTGGCAGACGCTACACGCCTGCAAGGACAGCGACCCGATGGACCCCGTCGACGTGAACTACGTGGAGCTCGACGGCGACACGATGGACGTCGGCTACACCCACTTGGTCGCCTGCGGCGGACACAAGTCTGGGCTCTGCTGGGGCCAGGGGTGGGCGGAAAGCGATCCCATCCAGCTGGAGTTCCGCGTGTTGCACGATGCCAGCGGTGACGACTGCGACAAGGAGGAGACCGAAGAGGCCTCCAGTATCCGTGTCGACCTGGCCCCTTTCCGTGCCGCCTATGCCGAGGCCTACCAGACCGACTCCGGCGCCGCGCGGATCAGCCTGGCCGAGTGCAGCGGGGGGAGCTGCTCGGTCGTCTACCGCTGGGGCGACGAGGGGAGCTCTTGCCAGGTGGGGGATCCAGACTGCCCGCTGCAGACGCCGCCCGCCGACTGGAGCCAGGTGGACACGCCGTGCCCGTTCACGCTGACCGTGCCTGACGACCTGGTCCAGGTAGACGTCCAGGGCACCGACTCCTGCACACTCCAGTTCGAGAGCGACGAGTGCGTGTTGTCCGGAGACTATGGGCCCTTCTCGGACTCGCTCACCGGGCCCCGCGGAGGCGATGAGATGCGGACGATGGTGAGCGTCGATGGTTTCACGGGCACGCTCGTCACCGCGCGTGCGGACGTCGACGACCGGCCGTACTTCGGCGGCTTGAATCTCCCGGTCGACCTCGAGGACAGCACGGGCGTGAGCCTCACGCTGACGCTCTTCTGCGACAGCGTGGCGGCCCGCACGCGCCTGTTGCCGGTGCTCGGTTCCGTGCAGTTCTGAGTGAATATCAACGCGTAGCTCAAACAAAGCCCGGGGAAACGCGTGGCCATTCACACCCTGCGCGTTCATCGCACACCGCGGACGAATCCCTACGAACCTGCCGATGTATCCGGCGGAGCGCGGAGGGTTACCTAGGCGCTACGGTCGAGTCGCCTACCCGCCCACCCGGAGCGAGGCGGTACTATGGGCGCATGGTGTCCGAGCGATCACCCGCTGGTCGAGCAGTGCACATGCCGAGGCCGAGCCCACCAACGGGCGCCGGCCTGTACCTGATGGTCGCTCTATCGGGCGTCTGTGGACTCACTTGGGAGGTTCTTTGGCAGCACCACGCGGGCCTCGCCCTCGGCGTCTCGGCGCGGGGCGCCGCCATCACCCTGGCCGCCATCATGGGCGGTATCGGCATCGGTGGGCTGCTCGCCGCGCGCCTGTGGAATCGAGGGCAGCTGGCCCGTCCGATGCTCACTTACGCGCTTGCAGAGCTGGCCATTGGCCTCTGGGGCCTACTGGTTCCCGGTGGCTTTTCGTTGATAGCCGGCCTGGATACCGCGCTTTACCAGGCCAACCCCACCCTGGCGGAGGCACTGCAGCCCGTCCTGGTCGGGTCTGTGCTGCTACCACCTTCCATCGCGATGGGGGTGACTATCCCAGTCCTGGCGCCGGTGGCGCGGAGGGTTGGCTCGAGCATCGCAGTCGTCTATGCGCTCAACACCGCGGGTGCTGTCGCCGGCGTGCTGCTGGCGACCTTCGTCGCACTGCCGTTGGTCGGAGTGCAGGCGACCGGTTGGATGGCCAGTGGTCTCAACGTGGCGGTGGCCGCGTGGGCAGCGACAAGGGTCGACGGAGCCATACCCATTCGCGCCCCAGGAAGAGTGACCTGGCCGCCCGCTTCCGATTTGACCGTCGCCTTCATTAGTGGTGCCGTGATCTTTGCCCTCGAGGTCTCCTGGTTTCGCTCTATCCGGGCCGCGTTTCACAGCACCACCGAGAGCTTCGCGGTCATCCTCGCGAGCTTTTTGATGTGTTTGTCGGTGGGCGCCTGGTTGGCGGGGCGCCTGGGCCCTCGATACCCGGGGTACTTGCCCTGGGTAATGCTGACCGGTGCGTTTGCCGTGCTCGTCCTGACGCCTCCGATCGACGCCCTCGATGGTACGGCGCGCCTGGACCTGGCGGACGCCAGCCTGCTCGTTCAGCGGGCGACCCGCCTGGTGCACCTGGTATTTGCGCCGGTCGTCACGCTTGGCATGGTCTTCCCGTGGTTGCTCGCCCGCCACAACAGCACCTCGGGGGCCGGGCAGCTGTACGCGCTAAACACGGTGGGCGCCGTGGTAGGAGCCCTCGTGTCCGGTTTCCTGCTGCTGCCAGCGATCGGCGCCACCCAGACGAGCCTGCTAGCCGGCTTGGCGATGGCCGTCTGCGCCTGGGCGATTGCTCCAAGCTGGCGCCGGGCGGTGGCTTTCACTGCAGCCATTGGCGTCGGGCTGGTGGTGGTGAAGCAGACCAGCGAGGGAACGGCGAGAACTCGGGTCCAGGGGCAGGACACACTCCGGTACGGCTCGGTGCTGTTCGTCCACGAGGGACCAGAGTCCACGGTGTGGGTGGCGGACCGCCATCGGGACAAGAAGCGTTCGTTGATCATCGACGGGTTTCGGGCCAGCTCCGAGGGTGCGGGCGTGAACTACATGCGCTGTGGGACACCTCCCCGCGATGGCGGCACCGGGTCGCGACGCAGCACTGGTGATCTGCTTTGGAACCGGCCAGACTGCCAACGCGGTTCGACGGGAAGGCTTCAAACACATTGACCTGGTCGACCTGAACAGCGCTGTCTTCGATGCCGCACACCTGTTCGACTCGAATCAAGGCGTGCTCCAGCATCCAAATGTGCACACCACGGCCATGGATGGCCGGGCGTTCCTTCGCAGGGCGAGTGGCCCGGCGTACGACGTCATCACATTGGAACCGATGCCCCCCAACTTCGCGGGCGTCAACAATCTCTACTCCGCGGAGTTCTACGCCCTGCTGGCCAAGCGGCTCAAGCCCGGAGGGGTCACCGCCCAGTGGGTGCCCTACCATCTGATCTCCCCGTCGCATATGCGAAGTATCATAGCCACGTTTCACAAGGTCTTCCCGTACACGCGTCTATGGCACGACCCGTTGGGGGGCACGGGAGTGCTGGTCGGTAGCCGTGAACCCTGGGAACTGCGCACCAGGCCAGCGGTCGCCGAAGCGAGCTTGGGGCAAGTGCGGGATTCGTTCGTTCTCGACTCCGCGGGCGTATCCGCGCTGGCGGCCACGGGCACGACCATCACCGACGACAACCAAAGGCTGTCCTACGGACTGGACCGACTGGCGCGCAGTACGAAGCCCGGCGACCGCGACTGGTACCTGCGTCTGGCGACGCGCAACCAAGCAATCGTCAACGGCTTTCGGGGCCAGGGGCGGTCACCGCAATAGCCCCCGTCAGTGGGCTCGAAGATCTGGATGAGAAGCTCCTGAGGGGGCGCTTCAATGATCAGAGCCGAAGGAGTGTCCCTTGTATGCCGAGATGTTCGCGGACGCGACCTTTTTCGATGTGCTTGTGGAGACCGACCGTGCCCTGGCGAGTGCCCTGACGGGCACGGGACTGCCAGGGTCTGCATTGCCGTGCTCGAACTGGCCAACTACGCCTGAAAAGCCCGGGGGGGGTGCGCACGCGTAGCCCAAACAAGGCCCGGGGAACCAGGAACCTGAACCGACCGGGTGGCCTGGAGGCCGGGAAGTTTTCGCCACGTTTCCCGGGGCGGTTGGGGTCTCGGGGACTGGGGCGGAGGCGACATACGTTTGACCGCTTACGCACTGGAAAGCCAAGGGCGCAAGTGTGCGTCCACTCGGTGGCGAACTCGAGGGTCCCACTGCTGCTACTGGGTGCTAGCGGAACGGATGCGGCGGACGGGGCCGCAGTAGCAGGGCAGGCCTCGGGCAGGGGCCGCTTCGAGCCTGGTGGCCCCGCGCCGCGATCACCCGCGATCGACGAAACTGCGCTCGGCAGTGGCCGATGACCGGAGCATGGCTGTGAAGCTCGAATTCGATCGCGGCACGGTGGTCCTGACGGGAGTGCCACCCGACGTCACACGTTCAGACCTTCCGGGCGTGCTGTGGGACCCGCGTTCCCGCTGCACACGGGCCCCCGCGTATCAGCACCCCGCCATCCGGGCGGCCCTGGCCCACGCCGGCTTCGAGGTGGAAACCGATGCGACTGCCTGGATCGCGCCCGCTGGCCGCTTCGCCGAGGTGCCGCTGCGCCCCTATCAAGCTGCCGCGCTCGATGCATGGAACCTCGCGGGCAAGCGTGGGCTGGTGGTGCTACCGACCGGTGCCGGCAAGACGCGCGTCGCGTGCGCAGCGATCGTCGACATGCGGGCCCCGACCCTGTGCATTGTCCCCACTCGCGTCCTGTTGCACCAATGGTTGGCCGCCCTTCGCCAGGTCTATGCGGGTGGCGTCGGGATCCTGGGTGACGGACGCCGTGCTCTCAAGCCGATCACCGTCGCCACGTCAGAGAGCGCCTACCGACACATGGCGCGAATCGGTCACAGGTTCGCGTTGCTGGTGGTGGATGAGGCACACCACTTCGGCAGTGGAAGCCGCGACGAGGCGCTCGAAATGTGCCTTGCCCCCCATCGTCTTGGCCTGACAGCCACGCCGCTGGCGGACGGCGACGCGGCCGAGGACGTCCAACGTCTGATCGGCCCCCAGGTCTACCGGTTGGGCGTCTCCGATCTGGCCGGCAACTATTTGGCGGACCTGCGCTTGGTGACGCTGGAACTGTCGCTCAATCCGCAGGAGAAGGCGCGCCACGACCGTGAGCATG
>JAPPOR010000606.1 GCA_028817905.1 Myxococcales bacterium | reverse complement strand
CGCAACCGGTACGTCGGTGGGGTCGCGTCGCAGCGCATCAGCCACTCGCAGACGAGCAGGGCGTGGAGGCCCTTGGCGCCCGGTTCCTCGCGATCGCCGATGCGGTCGATGCTTGGTCGGAACGCTTGACTCGGGTCGCGGGCACCGGACGCACCGCTCCGGCTCCGGTCATCGCGCGCGCGCGCGCGATGATGGAACAACAGGTGAAGAGCCCGCCGGAAAAGTCGCTGTTCCTGCAGAGCGTCCACTTTGCACCCGACAGCCTCGACGAACAGGCCCAGGTTCGCGCCCGCCAGCGCTTGGAGGCGCAGGCCCGTGAGCATCTGTGGCCTGCCCTGCGCCGCTTCACGAACAACCTGTCGCAGCTCGAAGCCCACGCGCGCACCGGCTCGGACGTAGGGTTGCACGCGCTGCCAGGAGGGCCGGGCTGCTACGCCGAGCGGATCAAGCACCACACGACCCTATCGCTCCCGGCCGAGCACATCCATGCGGCAGGACTCGCGGCCCTGGAAGCGATCGAGACAGAGGTTGCGCGGATCGGCCAGTCTCTGTTCGACACCAGCTCGGCCAAGGCGACGTTTGCCAAGGTGCGAGCATCGACGGGCGAGGGCTTCCCGACCCCCGAGGCGGTAATGGAGGAAACCGACAAGCGCTTGAAGACGGCCCGGACGAAGATCGCAACGGCCTTTGCGCCCATGCCCGCGGCCGAGCTCCGCCTCGAGGCGATTCCGGAGCAGGCCGCGCCGTTCGCCCCCCTGGCGCTGTTCCAGCCACCCTCTCCCGACGGCGTGCAGCCCGCGACCTTGCGCCTGAATGTGCACGCGCTGACCTCCAGGCCGCGATATCTGCTGCCGGTGCTGATCGCCCACGAAGGTGTGCCAGGACATCATCTGCAGGAGACCATGGCGCGTTCACTCACCTCGGTACCGGCCTTCCGGCAGCATCACTACGAAGCTGCCTACATCGAAGGCTGGGGCCTCTATGCAGAGGCGCTCGCGGATGAGCTTGGCATGTATGAAAGTGCGCGCGAGCGCCTCGGGTTCCTCGTCTATGACGCCTGGCGCAGCGCGCGTCTGGTCGTCGACACCGGTCTGCACGAACTCGGCTGGGACCGGGGCAAAGCGCTCGAGTTCATGCTCGCGCATACGGCGCTGTCGCGCGAGGAGGCCAGCAAGGAAGTCGACAGGTACCTCGCCATGCCGGGTCAGGCACTGTCCTACAAGTTGGGCTCAATGGAGATCGAGCGCCTCAGAAAACTCGCCAGCGACAGGCTCGGCGAGCGCTTCGACCTCAAGGATTTCCATGCGGTGGTACTCGGCAATGGCCCGTTGCCGCTCGAGCCGCTGGGCGAGATTGTCGCGGCCTGGGTCAAGGCGGGAGGCGGGACGCCTTGACCCTTGGGGTGGGGTTGCCGGCGCTTGTGGGGTTGCCGGCGCTTGTTCGTTCCTCAAAGCCTCGGCTCGTTTCCGTGCGCTCGCAAGCACGGCGAGAATGGGCAGGAGTACTTCGGCCTCCGTGTAGGGATGTTTCCCACGGATTGCGATCAACAATCCGAGCTACGACAATCCACACGGGGGGCCAGAAGGGGAGGTCGCCCAAGGCGAGCGGCGCGGCCTGTCCCTCGTTGGGGGACGGGCGTGCTTGAAGGTCTCCGGTTTCCCGGGAAGGTTGGCACAAGGAGGGACCATGAGCGATCTGAGTTGTCTGGACTCGGCAGGGCAGACGCCCGTGTCAACTGCAACCGCAGTACGTGAGGCGGATTTTGAGTTTCGAGGGACGGCCGCCGAGTACTTCCGGATCTGGATCGTCAACGTACTGTTGAGCGTCGTCACGCTGGGCATTTACTCCGCCTGGGCCAAGGTTCGAACACGCCAGTACTTCTACCGCAACACCTTTGTGGATGGTGCTAGCTTCGAGTACCTCGCCGACCCGATCAAGATCCTCAAGGGGCGCATCATCATCGCCGTGGCCCTGGGCGTGTTCGCGGCCAGTCAGTACGTCTCCTTGGCCCTGTACTTCGCGAGCGCCGTTGGTTTACTTCTGCTGACGCCGTGGGTGCTGGTAAGCGCCAACCGTTTCAACGCGCGCAACAGTGCATACCGCAACATTCCCTTTGCCTTCATCGGCTCGGTCGGTCAGGCCTATGGCGTTCAGGCGCGGGCTGCGCTCCTTCACGTGTTCACCCTGGGCCTCGGCGCACCGTTCGCCCACTACATGCTCACTGACTTCGTCGCGTCCAACCATCACTACGGAAACGAGCGCTTCTGTTTCCGCAAGACGGGAGGGGACTACTTCGGCGTATATTTCGTCGCGTTCGTGATGTCGATTGGGATCGTTGTGGTGGTCGCGGGGGTCGCAGGGGTGCTTCTGACAGCAGCAAAGCCTTCGTCCAGTGATGATTTCGCGCAGGGGGGCGCCCTCGTGGCTGTCGCCATCTTCTATGGACTCTTCATCTTGCCCACGGCACATCTCAAGGCGGGGCTGGCCAACCTGCTGTACGACGGCCTGGAAGTCGGCCCGTACACCATGCGCAGCTCGCAGAAGACCCATGAGGTGCTGAAGCTGTACATCGGCAATCTGGTGGCGGTCGCGTGCTCCCTGGGCCTGGCGGTACCCTGGGCCAAAATCCGGCTCGCAAAGTACCGCGCGAGTCGGACAGGTGTCACGCTGGTGGGTGACGCGAGTGTGGCCGCGCTACAGGGCCAACAAGTCCGTGGCGCCTACGGCGATGCGGCTGCGGATCTCGGAGATTTCGACCTCGATCTCGGCTGATGCTCGCCTTCGCCGCCAACTACTACGACGGTCAGACGTCCGACAGCCATGCCGTTCGGGTCCGCGTCGAGCTGGACGGGACGTTGCACATCGAAGGGCTGGCCGAGCCACTTCGCTTGCCTGCGGCGGACGTCCAGGTCGGACCTCGGCTCGGCAATACACCCCGCGCACTGTCACTACCCTCGGGGGCCAAGCTCGAGACCGAGGACAACGACACGATCGATGCGTTGCAGGCGAGCTTGAGGCGGGGCTCCGGGGCGGCGCTGGTACACTGGCTGGAGTCGCGATGGCACACGGCGGTCCTCGCCGCCGTGGTCATTGGCTCGCTGACCGCAGCCGGGATGAAGTGGGGCATTCCGGCTGCAGCCCGCACCGTGGCGCACGGCATTCCGCAGGAGCTGGCCTTCGACATCGGGCAGGGAACGCTCGCGACGCTCGACCGTTTGATGTTCGAGCCCACACAGCTGGAACAGGCCCAGCGGGGACGCCTGGGTCGGTCCTTCGATGAGATGGCGCGTAGCTACCCCGGCACGCCCACCCGCCTTGTCTTTCGGCACGCGGGTTTTCCGAACGCCTTCGCCTTGCCGGACGGGACGGTCGTGATGACAGACGAGCTCGTCGAACTGTCGGACAAGGACGAGCAGGTGCTTTCGGTGCTTGCCCACGAGCTCGGTCACCTACATCATCGCCACTCGCTGCGAATGGCGCTCGAAAGCTCTGCAGTGGCACTGCTCCTCGGCGCCTACTTCGGGGATGCGACTCAGTTCGCGGCTGCCTTCGCGACCCTGCCCACCATCTATGCGGAAGCTCAGTACTCACAGACGCACGAAACAGAAGCGGATACCTTCGCGTTGACCCATATGCGCCGGCATGGCATGGCTCTGCACCACTTCGCGGACATCATGACCAAGCTCGAGGCCGAGTGTGGGGGCTCTCGCGACACCGAGGGTCCCTTGATCTATCTGTCCTCCCATCCGTCGACCAAGGATCGCATCGCCCGCTTCAAATAGCGGTACATGGCCCGGCTCACCACGGAGGGGAAACAGGCGGGCTAGCCCGGATCGTTCAGCGCCTTGACATAGCTCGCTGCCAGGCTTGCCGGACCGAATCTGCCACCCCCCGATCGACAAGATCCAGAATCCGTAGTCGATAGGGGGTGTAGTGCCTGTCGTGATCCAATTGTAGAACCACGTTGCCGGGCTGATCAGGCTTACTCCGCCATCAGGATGGCGATCATGGGGCGCGCGGTCTCCGCTTCGAGACCGCCGACGACAACGCGCGGCTCGCCGTCCGCGCCTTGGCGGACGGCAGCGTCCAAGGGCTCCATGTTCAAGGTGATCGACCAGATCTGGGTCACGTCGTCTGTGTACTTGAGGAACTGGCCGTTGCTGCGCATGATGTAGACCGCACCGTCTCTCCCGGGCCGCACGCTGCCCCTCGGGAACGTGACCTGCCCCAGCGCCCACACCGTTTCGTTGTCCGCCGAAACCTTCGCAAAAACCGGTGTCCCATTCGACTCCGCGGCCACAGTACTCGTGCCGGATGCGTCCACGGCCAGCTTGGGCACCGCAAAGTGGTCCAGCTCGCCGGCGTCCCAGGTGTGCTCCCAGAGCAGGCCACCGTCACCAGCGGCGAGCTTTCGCAAGAACAACGTCGAGGTCGCGTTCGTGGTGCCGGCCACATAGAGCGCCGTTCCGTCGTGACCGACGGCGTGGGCGACATCGTACTCGCTACCGCCCCATTGCTGTACCCACGTGCGGTCCCCCGTCGAACGGTCCAGGCGCACGAGCGTGCAGTCTTGCTTGCCCGCGTTGGTGAACCCTGGGTACGCCTTGGAAGTACCTCCTGCAATGTAGACGTCGCCCCCGGGTCCGAACGATACGTGGAAGGGGTTGTCCCATCCTTCCTCCGGATCGTAGTTCGCCACCCACTCCGGCGTCGCGTCGGGCCCAGCGCCCGGTGACAAGAGGGTGGCGACGGCGGTCATTCCCCCGCGCGTGAACACCACGCGCCCATCCGCGTCGACGGCAACGCCTGTGCCGTGGTCTTCGGCCGCAGAGCCCAGCAGTTGTACCCACTCCCGGTTTCCTGTTGGATCCCACTTCGCAAGAAAGGCATCGGCCCCACCGCCCGCAAACGTGGTGCCAGGGACCGCGCCGGTCACGGTGCCCGCCATGTATGCGTTGCCGTCCGCATCGAACGCTACAGATGCAGTCCGCTCGCCGGCCGCGTCGCCACCCAGGTCCCCGTACACGACCCGTCCGCACGTTTGCCCATCCATGCAGAAGCCGCCACTGCACATCTTCGTCGACAGCGAGAGGCAACCGTCCGAGTCCGCAATGCACGTGCGCAGTTCACCGTCCACGCACTCGCTGGTACCCGCCTGCTGGCACGTGTCCATCGGGCATTCGTCCATGCAATCGATCGTTCCATCCCCGTCGGTGTCATCCGTCGCCTCGCGCGTGCCGCAACCACACAGGCCGGGGTCGGACTTGAGTGGGTCGTCCGGGCAGTGGTCCACGCATCCGTCGCGCTCGTCAAACTTGCCGACACATGCACCGTCGCGGCAGGTATCGCCCAGCGTGCAGGCGTCGTCGTCATCGCAAGCCCCCCCTTCGAGGTGGTCGCCGGCACACCCGAGCATGGCGTCGCAGCGGGGTTCTACACACTGCGTGTCCCCATGGGCCTCGCACCAGCTGTCGTCTGGAACGAACTCGCACTGATCGGCCTCGCAGCTGTCGCGGGTGCAGTCCACGTCGTCCGTACACAACTTGGTAACGCCCCACCGAAAGCAGCCATCCCCACCCGCTTCGCACACCTGCACGGAGGTCGTGCTAAAGCAGCGTTCCGTTCCGGGCGCACACTCGTTGTCGCAGCCGAGACACAGCTTGCCGGCCGCGTCGCACCCCTGCTGGCATGCCCCGCCCACCATCCAGGTGAGACAACCGTCGGCGCCTGTGCCGCACACGCTCACGTTCCCCTGAACGCAACGCGCGTCCCCAAGCTTGCACGGAGCGCTCCGGCAACCGGCTTCCAAGGTGGCAGCCTTCTCAGGAACGCCCCCATCGCGGACAGCCTGGTCGCCACTACGTGTCGCGCGATCGACCTGTGTGCCTTCCGTATCGCCGACACGCCGGGCGCCACCGTCGTCGAGCCCTATGTGAGGCGCTTGCTCGCAGCCCGCAACTACACACGCACACAGACCAAGCCAGGCCCAGTGACCCAGCCGGGCCACTCCCCCTCTCACCTGTTGCTTCGGAAGCATGAGCAGACTTTTAGCACGCTTCCGCACTCCCATCCCCGGCCAGGATTGGTCCCCAACTACTAGCCTGCATCCATCACCGAGGCACATGATGTTCGTGCAAGTGATCGGCTTCGCAGGGGTTTCGGTGAAGGAGGGAATACTCGCTGTATTTTTGACTGAGGCGCAAGCGCTGCGGAGTCGAGCAGTTGTGTGA
>JAPPOR010000665.1 GCA_028817905.1 Myxococcales bacterium | reverse complement strand
TGGATCCGGAGACGGTACCGCTGCGGCAGATCGACAATGGGCACACAGGGGTCTTTTGGACGCGCGCCCAAGAGCCCGCTTTTCCCGGACGGCATCCCAAGATCGAGAAGCCCGGCGCTGAAGATTGGCGCTAGCTAGCTAGGCGGCGTGTTCCTCGGGTAGGCGCGGCATCAGCGGCCAGGCGTGACCCGACAGCGGCGCAGCGAGGGCCGCCAGGCCGGTACGCATGTCGGCCATGCAAAGGCGATCGCGGGGATTCTTGCGCAGGGCCCTCTCGAGCAGCTCGATGAGCTGATGGGGCGCACCCGCCGCAGCCAGTTCGTGCAACCGTGGAGGCCTGCCATCGTGGGTGATGTGGGCGCTGATGGTGGCCATCTCATCACCCGCAGGAAACAGATCGCGCCCGGCAAGCACTTCATACACAAGGCATGCAAAGGCATAGACGTCCGCCGGGGCCGGATCGGCATGATCGGGGTCAGGAAGCAGGCCCCAGATCTCGGGTGCCCCGTACGCCGTCGTGGCACAACCGGGACGTAGGTGTCTGCCGGACAGACCGAAGTCCACCAGCACAGGACGCCCTTGGCCGTCCAGGCCCGTGTGCACGATCACATTGCCGGGCTTTACATCCAAATGGCCAACCCCGGCATCGTGCATCGTGGAAAGGCCCGCCGCGATCCCATCCAGCAGTTCCAGGGCCAGTGCGCACGTCAGCCTTCCGCGCGTCAAGAGCCGCGCTAGGCTCGGACCTTCTACCAGCTGCATGACGAGGACGGGCTTGGGCCGTGCGCCCGCATCGAAAGTCACAAAACTAGCCAGGTTCGGGTGCTTGGGCAGCGCCAGCAACGCGCCCGCCTCGAGGCGAAACATGTTCAGGAACTCCTCCTCAGACAGGGCGCGGGCCGCCTGGCCGTCGTACGCGGGCACCTTGAGTGCGAACCGCGGCGCACGGTCCCGGCCTCGATCCTCCGCACGCGTCGCGATGAATACGGATCCGACCGCTCCCTCCCCCAGAGTTTCCAGAACATAGAAGCCTCCAAGCACGCGACTGGGCGGAAGCCAGCCCGGCAAGCGCTTCGGGGGCGCAGGCGGAGCGACGCTCCGCTGTTGCCTGGGGTCGGGGTGTTCGGGAAGACTGGTGAGCGCAGAGACCACCGCCAGTACCAGGTCACTCAAAGGTCCCGGCAGTTCCTTGCGGGCGCAGGCCGACAGCGCAGGCATCACGCGCGCCCAGCCAACCTCTTCATCCTCCGACAACGCCCGCTCGACCTCTTCCCATAGCTGCGACACCCGACGACCCATGGCCAGTTTGGTCTTGTGTTGTCCTTCGGGCCGCCAGCGGCGCTCCGCGCCAGCGCACAGCAGCGTCAGGCCCTGACAGGCTTCCGCCAGGCTGTGCAGGTCATCTGCGTGTGCCCCGTCCAACAGCCCCCATAGACATGGCACGCGCGACAGGGCCTCAAGCGCCTGCGACAGCGCAAGCGTCGCCTGGCGCAGCGCTTCCACGCGTGGCGAGCTGGCGGTCGGGATCGCCTTCGCGAACGCGCTCAGGGCGTCGAGCGCCTCGCGTCGGCATCCTGCACCTTCACTCGCATCGGTGGCCGTCTGACAGAACCAGCCGTAGGCGAACAGGGCAGCCTCGAGCTGTGGATCCATCGAAGCCTCGGCCAGGATCGTGACGTTTTCGTGGGACACAACGTACAACGAGGTCGCCAAGATCACGTCGGAAAGCTCAAAAATCTCATCCCGCACGAGTGCATCGAACGATCTCGCCAGGGTCGCGCACGACACCCTCGATAGGCCAGTGCCCTCGCCCTCGGTGGGGGCCTGGCTCGCACGATCCAGCAGCGCACGCGCGGTCGCCAGCTGACGCATGTGGGAAGCTCCGCGCGCCTTTCGACCGTCGCCATCCACAATGTGCAAGAGCGTCACCAGGCGCCGCATGTGTAGCCCAAGGTCAGCATCCGCGTCGGGCCCGCTCGCCTCACGCGTCAGCAGCCAGGACGTCAAACGATCGAGCAACCGATCAAGCTCCGCTTGCGCGTCCATCGGACGCTCGACGGTCGTCAGGAGCCGATTGAGAAGTCCGCGCTGACACAGGGCGAGGTCGAGTTCGCGCAGCAAGCACGCTTGGCGTCCATCATCGTCGGTCGCCTCCAGTTCGGAAAGTCGTTCTGAAGCCTCCGCCAGCAGGTGACGCCCTGACTCCTCCGCCGCGGCCGGGCCTTGCGCAGCCACGGCCGCCAGCGTTCCCATCAGCTGCTGATGAAGAGGCTGCTGATGCTCGGAACTGACTTCGGACCTCAGCTCCCGCAGAAGCTGCTCTGAAAGGGCCAGACGACTCACGGGTTGGCTGTCGTCGTCGAGCCGATTTTCCACCCACGCGGCCGCCGTCTCGAGTACCCGGCCTTCGTTCTCACCGACGACCCGCTCCGCCACCACCAGGAGCAGCTCTTCGGCACCCACATCGCTCGCCTCCTCAACCAGCCGTTCGAGCAGGGAAAGCGCAGCGCGCGGCTCGGACTCGGCGGCTCTGGCCACTCCGAACATCATGACGTCTACCAGGCCTCGATCGCGCCCGGGCAACGGGCCGCTGAGGACCCGCAGACACCCGCGCAAGGCCGCTTGCGGCCGGACGGCGATGCTGGCGACCAGCGCGACGACCGCACGCCGCCACTCCGTCGGCGAAAGCGCCTCGTCCAGGTCGGCGTCGATGCCACTCGCCACGTCAGGGTCCATCACCGACAGCAGGCCGCGTGCGCATGCGGCGTGACGCCACACCAGGGTCTCCCGATCGGAGAGTAGCCGTTTCCAGGCGCTGCGCACGGACGTCGCCGAAAACACCGATAGCGCCGCGTCGTCGCCCTGGGCGGCCCGGCGGACGGCCTCGCTAGCGGCGCGCTCAAGCAGGCGCGAAGCGAGCCGACGCCCGGGAAGGGCGCCCGTTGAGGGCCCCGATAGCCATGCGCGACGCAGGTGGGGGCGCGAGATCAGCGCAAGCGCCAACGAGTCGGCCGCCCCGGACTCCCCCAGCGGCAACTCCATCGTGAGGGACACGCGTGCGCGCAGCGCAGCATCCTGAAACGGATCGCGGCTCCCCAACGCAAGCGACGCGGCCAGGGTCGCAAACGTTTGCCCGGCCGATGTGTTGAGGAGCGCGAGCACGCGTCGACCAGCCTCCTGACGCTCAGGCCCCTTGGGCAGTCCGGCAGCCAACTGATACAGGGCGCCCGCCGCAGCCGGTTCTGACAGGAACGAAAGGTCGTCCAGAAGCCCCAAGGAGAGGGCCTCGCGAACACCGGCGGCGAGCGCGTCCGGGTCCAGGCCCTCGAGCGGCACTGGCCTTCGCTCGGCGGCCAACGCCGCCAGATCCGCCATCGCCTTGCGGAAAGCAGCTTGCTTGGCGTCGGCATCGTTGAGCCGGTGGAGTTCGGTGAGGAGGTCGACCTGAGGACTCGCGCGCACTCGGCGTTTATACGACTCAACAGGGGACCGGCTGTAGGGCCCTCGGCTCCATTGCACCTGCGCCTTGTACGCAAAATGCAGCGAATGCTGCGCCGGCCGGGGAAAGCGCTGTGAAGCCGAGTGCCTGAGAGATCCACTCGCGAGTTCACGAACGGATCCGGTGGACGACTGGCGGCGCGCCGAGTATGAAGTGAGCAACCCCGATCGGCACCCCTCGCCGCGCACGCACCATGTACGACAAAAGCCCGGACCGAAGCAAACTCGCGCTTGTGATGGTGGGCTTGCCAGCCCGCGGCAAGAGCTACACGGCTCGCAAGGTCTCGCGCTACCTCTCGTGGCTCGGCTACACCACCAAGGTGTTCAATGTGGGCGAGTATCGGCGCCAGAAGCTCGGTGCTCGAATGCAACACGAGTTCTTCGATCCGAAGAACGAGGAAGGTGCGTGGGCCCGCAGGCTGCTCGCGATGGATGCCCTGGATGACATGTGTCACTGGCTCGGAAACGCGGGTGAGGTAGGTATCTACGACGCCACCAACAGCACCCGCACGCGTCGCCTGGAACTCAAGGAGCGGTGCGAGCGTGAGGGGGTCTCCGTTCTCTTCGTCGAGATTCACTGCAGTGATCTGTCGCTCGTCGAGGCCAACGTTAAAGCCACCAAGCTCACCTCACCCGACTACCGCGACGTTCCCCCTCAAGAAGCCGTACGCGATTTCCGCGCCCGCATCGCCCACTACGAGGCGGCCTACGAGAGCGTCCGCGAAGACGAAGGTAGCTTTGTCCGGATCACCGACGCGGGCCGGCGGCTAGAGATCCACCGCGTCGACGGCTATCTCACGTCGCGCGTGCTGTTCTACATCATGAACCTGCACCTGACCCACCGACCGATCCTCCTCACACGCCATGGTGAGAGCGTCTACAATCGCGGCGGACTCATCGGGGGCGACACCGACCTGAGTCCGGCTGGTCAGGCATACGCCCACGCTCTAGCAGACTTTCTCGATAAGCATTTCCCCGACTCGAAAAGCACAGTCATCTGGACGAGCTCCATGCGCCGCGCCGTGCAGACGGCCAATCCGCTGGGGCGTACCTCCATGGCCTGGCGCGCCCTTGACGAGATCGACGCCGGCATCTGCGACGGCATGAGCTATGAACAGATACGCGTCCAAATGCCCGACGAGTACGAGGCCCGCAAGCAGGACAAGTTCCGCTACCGATACCCGCGCGGGGAGTCCTACCAGGACGTGATCCAGCGACTGCAACCGGTGATCATCGAGCTCGAGCGAACACGCAAGCCGGTCGCTGTGATCGCGCATCAAGCTGTTCTGCGGGCGCTCTATGCCTACTTCACGGGAACGGAAGTGGCGCGCTGTCCATATCTCTCGGTGCCACTGCATACGGTTCTCAAGCTCACACCTCACGCGTACGGCTGCCACGAGGAACGCTTCCCCCTGTCCCCGAACATCCCCCCAGCCCACACGCAACTGCCCAGCACGCCCCCTGGGGACCTGCCCTAGCTAGCGGCGCCGTGTGGTAGGGTGCGCTACGTCCACTTGCTGGAGAAAGTGACCCATCGTGAAGACCCGCATTACCGAACTGTTTGACATCGAGCACCCCATCATTCAGGGAGGCATGCACTATGTCGGCCTCGCGGAATTGGCGTCGGCCGTTTCCAACGCTGGCGGCCTGGGGATTCTCACTGGGCTAACCCAGCCCACCCCTAAAGACCTGGCCAGGGAAATCGCACGCTGCCGCGAGATGACCGACAAGCCCTTCGGTGTGAACCTAACCTTCTTGCCCACGGTCAACAGCCCCGACTACCCCGGCTACGTCGACGCGATTGTCGACGGCGGTGTTCGCATCGTCGAGACCGCCGGCCGTAACCCGCAGGAGCATTTGCCCAAGCTCAAACAAGCGGGCGTACGAATCATCCACAAGTGCACCTCCGTACGGCACGCCCTCAAGGCGCAGAAGATCGGCTGCGATGCCGTTTCCGTAGACGGTTTCGAGTGTGGCGGGCACCCCGGGGAGGATGACATCCCGAATATGATCCTGTTGCCGCGTGCAGCAGAGGAACTCGAAATCCCGTTCGTCTCCTCGGGCGGCATGGCCGACGCCCGGTCGCTGGTCGCCTCGCTGGCGCTGGGGGCCGAAGGCATGAACATGGGCACGCGCTTCATCGCCACCAAGGAAGCGCCTGTTCACGACAACGTCAAGCAGGCCATCGTGGCGGCCTCCGAGCTCGACACGCGGCTCGTCATGCGGCCGCTGCGCAACACCGAGCGCGTTCTCAACAACGCCGCTGTCGAGCGCGTGTTGCAGAAGGAACGCGACTTGGGCGACAAGCTCAAGTTCGAGGATATTTACAATGAGGTGGCCGGTGTCTACCCGCGCATCATGCGCGAGGGCGAGATGGACGCGGGCGCGTGGTCGTGCGGGATGGTCGCTGGACTGATTCACGACATCCCAACGTGCGAAGAACTGGTCGGCCGCATCATGCGCGACGCCGAAGCGCTCATCAGGTCTCGCCTCGGCGGCCTGCTCGGTTGACTAGTAATGAGGCTCGGCCCTGCACCATTCTTGGCGTCCTACCCAGGCGCTACCGGCAACCGCTGTCGCTTGCGGCTCACCCCGGAGCGCGCCAGCGCGCCCTAGCGACCTTGTCCAAGCGCATCTAGTCAAGGCAACGCGACCCTAGTCTGACTCGCACGTTCTCGAAACGCTGACTCAAGGCCGCCTGCGTGAGGCAAAGCCAGCCGCCCATCACTGCCCGGAGCACCGGAGGTGCGA
>JAPPOR010000920.1 GCA_028817905.1 Myxococcales bacterium | reverse complement strand
GCGGGCAGAGTCTCGGTGATGACACGAAGGCGTTGCGCCAGTCGGTCAGCACCGACGCGGGTGGCAACCTTCTCGCCCACCGCCTCCGGCGCCACATCGGCCAGAATGCGCAGGTCCTTAGGCTCGGGCATCGTGGATATGCGCCGGCGCACGGTTGACTCGGGATCCGGTCCTCCCAAGGTCGCTGTGCCGTAGCAGACGCGGTTGCCACTGCCGTCGAGCATCCAGCCCTCCGCGCGCTCGCTGGGACCGGGTCGTTTCACGAACGCTCGCACGGGCTCACCGTCCGTGGTCGCATGGGTGAAGTACAGCGAGAGACCTCCTCGCTGTAACCAAGTGTCTCCGAAGGCCTCGATGAACAACGGAGGAAACTGCTCCATGTGGAGGGATCCGGCGACTGTGCCGCCTCGGAAGCCGAGCTTCTGCGCGGTTGCATCGTCATGGATGCTCCCAGCGCCTGCGTGCTTGGCCGAGTTACGCGGCGTTCTAACGGGACCGGCGAGAACCCCATCGTGCTCCTCGTAGTTGAATGGCTCGGGCATACCCCCTCCACCTCCCTGCCCGGGGAGCGTTCCCCGGCCGGCACGGACAACGACGGAACGACAGCCCAGTGGTAGCAGTCGGGTCCGTGCGCGGTCAACGCGCGACCAGCCGGAAGTGACCTTGAGTCAGCGCCTCGCGAACGCTTGAGGCGACGTGGGTCGGGCTACCTTGATTTGGATGCGGCTGGACATCAAGCCCCGAGCGCCTCCTGATCCGCTCGAAGATGACAGTTCTTGTACTTCTTGCCACTACCGCAGTGGCAAGGGTCGTTGCGGCCTAGCTTCGGACCCTCGCGCTTGACCGTTGCCGCCCGGGGGGGCTCCGCCGGCAAGGCAGCGGCTTGACCCCGCGCTGCCGCACGCCTGCGCTGCTTGCGAGAAAGGGCAGGCTGGGCCGCGCCCCCGTCTGACGCCTGGTCCGGTTGGCCGGCCCCGTCTCCAGGGTGTGTGGCGCGCATGCGTTCCTGACGCTGTTGCGCCTTGCGGCGGCGCTGCTCTTCCAACCGTTCGACGTCGTCCTCACGCTCGATTTCGAAGTAGAACATCTTGTTGACCACAGACGACTTGATCTGCTGAGTCAGTTGCTGGAAGTACTCAAAGCCTTCTTTCTGGTACTCCTTCTTCGGATCGCGCTGCCCATATCCCCGCAGACCGATCCCATCGCGCAGCGAGTCCATCGCCTGCAAGTGCTCCAACCATTGGTTGTCGATTTCCTGCAGATAGAAATTTCGGAAGATGCGCAGGTAAAGCAGCTTACCTATCTCCTGCTCCCGCTTGAGCAAGATGGCTTCAAGGTCGCCATAGATCTTGCTGGCGATGTCGTGAGCATCGGTAAGCCGCTCAAGGCCGGTCGCGTCGATGGCGGTGAGGTCCTCGAGGGCCTTCCGCAGACCTGAGAGATCCCAGTCCTCGAAATGCCGCTTGGGCGGGCACGCATGTTCGACCATGGTGCCGACCATTTCGTCCACCAAGTCGAGGAGCCGCTCGCGCTGCTCGCTAAGGGACATGGGGACCACATCCTTGAGCAGGGCAAGGGCGCCTTGCGGATCCTGGCCAAACTTCGACAGGTCCACCCGACACCCAAACACCGAATAGATCTGCTGCTCCATCGGCCCCGACGCCAGCTTGTCGAGGTTCTCGATGCTGCGCGAGAGCGCCGCCTCCCGCCAGGCCATGCGCTCGTCTTCGCCGGCATCCGCAGACAGGGGATCGGAAGCAAAGATGCGAACGAGCTCTTCCAACATCGGGTTGGCGACCTCAGCCAACTCGGGGTCGACTTCCTTGACACGAGGCTCGCTCTCGACGCCATGCTGCTTCTCTTCCTGGGTCGGCTCTGTCCTGTATTGCCCCTGGAGCACTTGACGACGCAGCGCATAGATGCTCTTGCGCTGCTGGTTCATCACATCGTCGTACTCGAGCATGTTCTTGCGTATGTCGAAGTTGCGCTGCTCGACCTTCGTCTGCGCATTCTCGACCGCCTTCGTAACCCACTTGTGCTCGATCGGAACGTCCTCTTCCATACCGAGCTTGTCCATCCATACCTGCATGCGCTCGCCAGCGAAGATCCGCATGAGGTCGTCCTCGAGGGACAGGTAGAAGCGCGACCCACCTGGATCACCCTGGCGCCCGCCGCGCCCACGCAGCTGATTGTCGATTCGCCGGGACTCGTGGCGCTCGGTGCCAACGATTTGCAGACCGCCGGCCTGGAGAACCTCCTTCTTCTCCTCCTGACACTGGGTGACGTAGCGCTCAGTCTCTTGCTTGACGGCCGCTTCGAGCGCCTCGGGGTCCTCGCGGAGCTCATCGGACGCACTCTGCAAGACTTCGAAGCGCGCGATCATTTCCGGATTGCCGCCCAATACGATGTCGGTACCGCGACCGGCCATGTTGGTAGCCACGGTAACCGCACCCTTTCGACCGGCCTGTGCAACCACGTACGCCTCGCGCTCGTGCTGCTTCGCGTTCAATACGTTGTGTGGAATCTTGGCCTGAACGAGCATGCTAGACAGCGCGTCCGACTTCTCAACGCTCGTCGTCCCAACCAGAACAGGCTGGCCGAGCTTCTGGCATTCCTCGATCTCGCCCACGACCGCACGAAACTTCTCCCGTTCGGTCAGGTACACGAGATCCTCAGAGTCTTTGCGTATCACCGGCTTGTTGGTGGGGATGACCGTGACGTCGAGCTTGTAGATCTTGTGAAACTCGGCCGCTTCGGTGTCCGCCGTCCCTGTCATGCCCGCCAGCTTGTCGTACAGTCGGAACAAGTTTTGAAACGAAATCGTAGCGAGCGTGGCGCTCTCCTCTTGAATCGGCACGTTCTCCTTGGCCTCTACCGCTTGATGCAGGCCGTCGGACCAGCGCCGCCCAGGCAGGACGCGGCCGGTGAACTCGTCGATGATCATCACCTTGCCGTCCTCGCTGACCATGTAGTGCTGGTCGCGCTTGAACAGGGCGTGAGCCTTGAGCAGCTGCTGCAAAATGTGCAGCGACTCGAGGTTCACTGGCTCGTACAGATTCTCGACCTCCGTGAGGCCCCGCTTGAACAGTTCACCCTGAGCGAGCTCTATCCCGCTGTCGGTGAGGGTCACGGAGTGGGCCTTCTCATCCAGCGTGTAGTGGTCGTCCTTGCGCAAGCGGGGGATCACTTCGTTAATCTGCGCGTATTTGGTGCTGGCCTCCCGGCCACGACCGCTGATGATCAGCGGCGTACGGGCTTCGTCGACAAGGATCGAGTCTACCTCGTCAACAATCGCGTAGTTCAGATCGCGCTGGACATAGTCGTAGATGCTGAACTTCATGTTGTCGCGCAGATAATCGAAGCCGAACTCGTTGTTCTGCCCGTACGTGATGTCGCACCGATAGGCGCGCTTCTTGGCGGTTTCCCCCTGCTGACTCACAACAACGCCGGTACTGAGTCCAAGGAAGCCGTACAGCTTGGACATCCACTCGGCATCCCGCTTCGCGAGGTAGTCATTGACCGTGACAACATGGACGCCCTTGCCCGACAGCGCGTTCAGGTACGCCGCCAAGGTGGCAACCAGCGTCTTGCCCTCGCCGGTCTTCATTTCCGCGATCTTGCCGCGGTGGAGCGTCATTCCACCGATCAGCTGCACGTCGTAGTGGCGCATGCCAAGCGTGCGAATACCCGCCTCGCGGCACACCGCAAATGCTTCCGGCAGCAGGTCGTCGAGTGCCTCGCCCTTGTCGAGCCGCTCACGGAACTCGAATGTCTTGCGACGCAGGGCCGAGTCGTCGAGATCCTTGAGCTTGCTCTCGTAGCCGCCGATCTTGTCGACGACAGGACGCAGGCGCTTCATCTCACGCTCGTGTTTCGTCCCAACGATTTTCTTCAGCAGCGCGTCTAGCATGTTGGAGGAAGCCTCTTGCGGGTCCGGAGCCCGATGGGCTGGTCCAGGGTCAAACCCGGCGTCCCGGCAGACCTGACCGGAGTGAAGTGACGCGGAATCTAAGCACCCGGAACGCCCCACGCAAGCACCGGGTGGGTCCCCAAAGTGGGTTGATTTCTCCAAACTCGGTGGCGAGCTTGATGGTAGCACGGGCCGCACCTATCCATCGCGAGCGGCGACGTACAGCGCAACCGCCACGAATGCCAGCAGCAGGGCAGCCACCGAGGCAGATACCATCAGCCAGGAGCGGTGGCGCGCTCGCCGCTGCAAGCGGGCCCGGTCGTCCGCAGCCGCCATCCAAGCCCGTGCTTGGACACCGCCCCGCAGGCCCCGCCGGGCCACCAGCAAGGCCAACGTCACGCCACACAGACCGAGTGATAGAAATGTGGCAGTGCGAACCCAGGCCTTTTGCTTGGCGAGCCGACCGATCGCCCGGGCCTGCCCGGATGCCGCCGTCGGTACGGAAACGATACCGTCCTCGAGCACGGCCAACAGATAGCGAGCCGCGAGATCGGGACGGTCGCCAGCGCAGGTGCGCGGATCCCGACTGCATGCCCTCACCAGCGGATCGTCGGCGCGGTTCGCGGCCGCGTCAGCCGTGAGTTCAGCGATCCGGGTGGGATCGTCGACCGGCCGCCCATCCAGCACACGGACTGCTGCGCTGGTGGCCGCAAATGGGTCGCGCCTCACCTGCACCCGCAGGGGCTCCGCAGACAGGGGGGCCATCACGCGGGGTAAAGCAAAGCGCTGTGAACATTCAGCAACCGTGGCCGACGCCAGCCGCCGCCCCCCCTGGAAAAGGTCGACGATGCATGGGCCGGGCTCAGCCATTAGGCGAAGCTGACCTCTCTGTCCTCCCGGTTCCTCAGCCAGCGACAAGGCAGGAACACCCAAGAGGACGGGGAGCCGGATCTGGCGTCGCGCCACCAGCACGCCCCCCCTGTGTGCTCGGATTTCCATACTGGCTTCGGGACCGTGCACGATCACCTCCGCGACTCGCACCCCAGAGGTTGGTCCCCCGCCTGGCTGTCTGGAAACCGTCAATGACCCGGACACGGGCAGCGTCACGGCCGCCGCAGGCGAACCGACGTAGATGAACACGTGACAGGGATACTCCGGCACGCACCCTCCACCGCCGACCGCAACGCTGAGGGCGCTGGGGGCCACCTGACCCACCTCGACCCTGGGGGGCCCCAACGACAGGCGCTGGAGCGGCCGCACCGATCGAGGCAGCAAAACCAGGGACTTGGGCCCAGGCACGGCTCGGACCACGATGTCGGTCGCGAGCGAACCATCCGCGTGCTCAGCCCGCAGCCGAACCGGTCCGCGGGCGCCTTCGGGCATCGTTACGATGCCTTCGAGCGTGTTTCTGAAGCCCGGCTTGAGCTGAAGCGCCTTGGCCCCGGCGAGCGGATGCCCATCGCCATCGAGCAAGCGAACGCGGACGGGCTCGGCCACAAGGCGCGCGCCTTCCACCGCCCGCAAATCGGCGTAGAGCAGTGCGCGCACCGGAAACGCTTGCCCCGGCGCGACCGCTGCAGGCGCAACAATCCGCAGATCACGATCGATCGAGATGCGCTGCGCGAGCATGAACGCCACCAGGCTGATGGCAGCTACACCGGGCAGCAAGAACCGCAATAGCCGCTCGAAACCTCCGTGGGAGATCTCGGATGAAGCATCGGCCTCTGGTTCGTTCCCGGGATTCATGCGTTTGGCAACGGCAGAAGCGTGCGAACGGTCCCCATTGCGCCGTTTGTTAGCCCCGGATGGGTCGACAACCCCGCCATCCTACCCTATGCCTAGCAGGGTACATGACCGATGGACCCGTCCCCAAAAGAGGGGACGTTTCAAGCCGCGACGTGGGCACCCGGTTTACCCTTCCACACATGCACTACACGTGCGCTGCACGCGTAAACACTGCCAAGCATCGGTTTAGCCACATGCCAATACCTTCTGCCACTCCGACCATGCCGCACCGCAACGAACGAGACGTCGCGACACTGCATGAGCAGCTCGCCGAGCAGATGGAGCAGCGCGGGTTGCGGTCCACTTCCCAAAGGCGCCTTGTGTGCGATGTCTTCTTCCGTAGCGCGGGCCACCACTCGGTCGACGACCTATTGGCGCTCGTGCACAAGAAGGACCCGAAGGTCGGCTACGCCACCGTGTACCGCACGCTGAAGCTCCTGGTCGAGTGCGGTCTTGCCAACGAGCGACGGTTTGGCGACGCCCTCACGCGCTTCGAGGTGACCGATCATGAACGCCATCACGATCATCTCATCTGCGTGGGCTGTGACGAGATCGTGGAGTTCGAGGAC
>JAPPOR010000211.1 GCA_028817905.1 Myxococcales bacterium | reverse complement strand
GCCTGTTCGACCAATACCTTGGTGTCATAGGTGAGCGCATCCTCGAGTGCCGGCGCCAGGTGCTCGGGAGCGAGCACCCGTGAGACTCCCACGCTGGAGCCCATATTGCTCGGCTTTACGAATACGGGGTAGCCGAGCTGGGTGGCGACTTCGTCGAGCAGCCGAGCCTGGACATCCGCATGTGCATAGGATTCGGCGCGTACGACCAGGTAGTTGGTGACGGCAATGCCCAGGCTACCGACAAGACGCTTGGCGACGTCCTTGTCCATGCAGACCGCCGAGCCCAGCACTCGGCTGCCCACGTAGGCGACGTCTGCCAGTTCGCACAGGCCCTGGATCGAGCCGTCTTCGCACAGGGGGCCGTGCATGATCGGCAGGACCACGTCGATCCGGTCGCCGGTCCCTGTTAGCTCGCCCTTCGCTGGGTGGGCGGCGAGTTCCACGCGGTTTCCACTTGCGTCGACCGGGAGGGCAGGCACCGCACGCGCCTGAGGAGTCATCAGGCGACTGTAGTCCTGGACATGCCAGCGCCCGTCACGATCCACAGCGATGGGCAGGACCTCGTAGCGCTCGGGGTCGAGGTTGTCGAGTACTGCGCGGGCAGATAGCAGGGAGATGTCGTGTTCCGAAGACCGACCCCCGTACAGCAGGGCGACCCGGACGCGCTTGGACTGATCGTCGGACATGCGTCGATATATAGCTAATACCGGAAGGGCCACGCCAGCAAGTAGCGCTTGGCCCGTAACCACAATCCTACCAGGCCCAGTGGTTCGAAGAGCAGGAACGCCCCTGCCAAGAGGCAAGACAGCAAGGTCGCTTGCTGGGGCGCGCCCAGGCCCGCGAACATCGGCGCCACCGGCGCCAGTGCTTCGAAGAGGTCGGTTGCGAGCGGGGCCAGGGCCACAAAGAGGACCGCGCCCCAGATGGCGCCGAACACCGATCCCATGCCTCCGAGGACCACCATCGCGAGGTATGCCACGCTCACGGTCAGGTCGAACGTGGGTTCAATCGCAATGCGTCGCTGCTGCACGGCGAACATCGACCCGGACACGCCGGCAAGAAACGATGAGAGCCCGAGGGCCATCACCCTGGCCTTGCCCGGGTGGACCCCCAGCGCAGCCGCCGCTACTTCGCGGTCACGCTCGGCCATCATGGCTCTGCCGGTGTTGGAGCGTTGGAGGTTGGCGGCTCCCAGTGCTGCCAACAATGTCACCGGCAGGAACACGAGGAACAGCTTTCGTTCGAGCGTGAACTCGAGGCCGAGCCACTCACTGGACTCCGAAAAGGCCGCGTGGCGGTTGTTTCCGTCGGAGGGAAACCAGCCGTGCGGCGTGACCTCCATGCCGAGGGATCCGTGGGTGTACGCGTGGGCCGCATGCAAAGTGTGGGACACCACGAAGAGGAGGCCGAGCGTGACGAGAGCCAGGTGCATGCCCCTGAGCCGCAGGGCGACCGGGCCGATGGCGATGGCCACCGCTGCCGCCGAAAGGCCCGCGATCGGCATGGACAACCAGAACGGCATGCCGGTGCGCTCAGCCAGGATCGCCGTAGTATAGGCACCGATGGCCAGAAAGGCCGCGTGTCCCAGGCTCAGCTGACCCGACAGGCCCATCAGCAGCATCATTCCCAGGGCCCCGACGACCGTGACCAATACGAGATTGCCGTTCGTGAGCCACTGGGCGTCCACCACGAACGGGTAGGCGAGCAATGCGAACGCGCCCACGAGGGCGCCGAGTCGGTGCCAAGCTCCCGGTAGCAGAGCCATGTCGTCTTCGTAGCGCGTGATCAGGGCCGGTGCGGGCATAGCTCGATTCCTGTCAGGTTGGGCTGCTAGACCCGTGCGACCGCTCGGTCAGCGAACAACCCATGGGGGCGCACTGCAAGCACCACGACCATCAGGAGGTAGGGGAATACTTCGTGGAAGTCATGGCCGAGTTCCCCCAAGGCCGGATTGAAGAATTCCTTGGCAAGCACCTGCAGGGTGCCAAGCGAGAGTCCCGCGACGACTGCGCCCACGTGTGACTGCAGCCCGCCGAGGATGACGGCTGGAAGCGCACCCAAGGCGCTCAGTCCGATGTTCGGGTCAACCTTTCCAGGAAACATGCCCAGGCATACGCCGCCCACGGCGGCGATCGCACCGGACAGGAACCACGTGAGGCCCAACATCCGACCAACCGGGATGCCCTGCGCTAGGGCAGTCTCCGGATCGCTGGCGGTGGCGCGAAGCGCAACCCCCAGGCGGGTGCGGTGCATCAGAACAAAGAAGCCGGCCAGTACGATCGCGGCTGCGGCGCATGATGCCAGGGCGTTCCACGGAATGCGCGTCTCGCGGATTTCAAAAAAACCGGTCGCGGTCCAGGGGGTCGGCATCGGGCGCGGCTCGCCGCCGAACCAACCGCTGATGGTCGCTCGCAGCAAGAAGCCAATGAAGACCGTCAACACGGTGCCTATCAGTACGGGCCGACCGGATAGTGGTCGCATGAGCCCTCGGCCGACCAGTGCCGCGGCCAGACCGGCCAACGTCATCGCTCCGGTCAGTGCAACGCCCCAAGGCAGGCCCCTGTCAAGCAGCGCGACCATTGAGAAGGCTCCGATGCTCAGGAACTCGCCTTGGGCGAAGTTAAATACCGCTGAAGCCCGATAGACTATGACAAGACCGACTGCGACGAGCGCGTAGACGGCTCCAAGCGCGAGCCCCGAGGACACGAGCTGAATCAGGTGGTTCATGCGCCAGCTTCCAGGTACATGGTCTCGATGAGGTCACAATAGCGCTTGCTGACCGTGGTGCGCCGTACCCTTTGGGTGGCGGTGAGTTCGCCATTGTCCTGGCTCAGCTCGCAATGCAGCAGCTCGAAGCGCTTGACGTGTTCCGTCGGGGACAAGCGCCCGTTGGCCCGCTGAATTTCCCCGTCGATCAGCATGGCGACTTCCGGTGTGCGGGACAGATCGTCGAACGAAGTGTATGGGACGCCCTTTTGCTGGGCCCAGTGCGCGACTGTGTCGAACTCGACCTGGACGAGCGCCGTCACGAACCTACGGCCGTCACCGATCGCGACGGCCTCCCTGATGTAGGGGCTGGTCTTCAGTGCGTTTTCGATCCGCTCGGGAGACACGTTTTCGCCGCCCGCGCTGGCAAAGATTTCTCGCTTCCGGCCGGTAATCCGTAGAAGCCCCGCACCGTCGATCTCGCCGATATCGCCCGTGTGAAGCCAGCCGTCCCCGTCCAGGGCCGCCACGGTGGCCTGCTCATCGTCCAAGTAGCCCTGGAACACGGTGGGGCCGCGCAGCAGGATTTCCCCATCCTCGGCGATGCGCTGCTGCATGCATAGGAGGGGCTGCCCGACGGTGCCGGGGGATTCGCTGCCGACCCGCGTGAGATGGCTGAGCCCAATGGTTTCTGTCATCCCGAAGCCTTCCCGGATCGTAATCCCCAGTCCACCGTACATGGCGAGGAGTTCTGGTGAGATGGGCGCGCCCCCCGCGATCGCGCGGTGGCAGTGTCGCAGGCCCAGGCGGCGCTGCAGCGGCGCGAAGACGAGCATGTCGCCGAGCAGCGAGGCGAGCCGTTGGCCGGTGCGGAGGCGGCCGCGCTTCTTTTCCTCCGCGAGCTCGACACCGACGTGGCTGTAGTACGCGAACAGCTGCCGTTTGAGCCATGAGCTGTTCTGCATGCGGATCTGTACCTCTGCAAAGAGCTTCTCCCAGACCCGCGGGACCCCGAAGAAGATGGTTGGCGAGACTTCCCGAAGGTCGTCGAGCACGGTGTCGACGGACTCGCCAAAGTGCACGATAGTGGGTGTCGCCAGCGGCAGCAGCAGTGTGAAGAGTCGCTCCGTGACCTGGGGTAGCGGCAGGTAGGATAGGATTCGCTCGGCGGGGCGGTCAGTTAAGCCGAGCGCATCCACGAGCGCGGGTAGGGCAGCGACCGCATTATCGGGCGCCAGCAGGGCCCCCTTGGGTCGACCGGTCGTACCCGAGGTGTAGGCGATTATCGTCGGGATGCTGGGGTCGAGGGCTGCCAGGCGATCATCGAGCCACCCGGGCTCGAGCTCGAGCGCCTCGGCCCCATCCGAGAGTGCGCTTGCGAACGGCGACAGTCGCGGCTCCGGATAGGACCGGGTGCCCCGTGGCTCCAGGACCCATACGTGCTCGAGATGGGCGCACTCGGAGGCGACATGCATCAACTTGCTTACCTGCTCCCGGTCGTCGCAGATCAGAACGCGCGCGCGACAGTGGTTGAGGATGTAGGCGACGTCCCGGGGTGTGCTGGTTGGGTAGATGCCGACGCTGCGAGCGCCGAGGGTCTGTGTGCCCAGGTCGACGTAGAGCCACTCCGGTCGATTGTCGGACAGGATAGCGACGCGGTCGCCTGCCCGCACTCCCCTGTCCCACAGCGCGCGAGCGGTCGCTGCCACCCGGAGCCCGTAGGTTTGCCAGTCGATCTCTTGCCAGACTCCGTGGCGTTTGTGACGGATCACGGTCTGACCAGCTCGCTCGCGTGCGTACAGGGCGACGCGGCCCGCAAGCGTGCGCGCAAGGACCTCGGCCGTCGGGGTCATTCGGCCGTCTCCGCCTGCTCCGGGCCTATCGGGCGCGACGATGGCGCCGGGCCCTGTCCCAAGTGGGTCTGCGCGACACGTTCTTCGCGGCTCATTTCCTCCGGGGACCCTTCTGCGATCTTTCGCCCGAAATCCAGGACGACCACATGGTCGGCCAGATCCATGAAAGAGCGCAGGTTATGCTCGAACAGCACCAACGTGACCTCGAGCTCTTCACGGACGTCGAGCAGGTAGCGCGCCATGAGCTCGGTCTCCTCCTGGCTCAAGCCTGCAGCGGGCTCGTCCAGCAGCAGCAACCGGGGCTCCATGCACAGAGCCCGTGCGAGTTCGACCCGCCTCTGGACACCGTGGGGTAGGGCGCCGACCGGCTGTTTGCGGTGGCACTCCAGGTGCATGAACTCGATGACCTCTTCGACGTGCTTGCGATGCCTGATCTCTTCGCGTCGTCCCGGACCAGTCCAGAACAGGTCGTGATAGAAGCGGGTTCGATAGAGGTGATGGCGGCCGAGCATGAGGTTTTCCAGCACCGTCAGCTTTTGGAACAGCCCGAGGTTCTGAAACGTGCGGGCCACGCCCCGTCCCGCTATGCGGTGTGGCGCAAGCCCATCGAGGCGCTGACCGTCGAAGCGAACCTCGCCTGCTTGTGGGCGGTAGATGCCCGAGATGCAGTGCAGCAGTGACGTCTTGCCTGCTCCGTTCGGGCCGACTACCGCTAGCAGCTGACCGGCTTCAGCGGTGAAGGACACCCCCCTAAGTACCCGCAGACCAGCAAATGAGAGCTCGATGCTGTCGACTTCCAGCGTCATGACAACCAACGCTTCTTCCGCGGGTAGAGCCTTGCGTCGCGCAAGCTGTGGGGGGCCTCTCTTTGGCCAACCCCCAGATAGCACGCCTGGATGGTTCTGTCCGCCCGCAGGATCGCAGTGGAGCCGTCCAGGACGACCTTGCCATGTTCCATTACATAGGCGTGGTGCGACAGGTCCAGGGCCATGGCAGCGTTCTGCTCGGCCAATAGGATGCTCAGCCCTTCTCCGTTGAGCTCTCGGATCAGTTCCTCCAGCAGGGCGATCACCTTCGGCGAATGTCCCAGCGAAGGTTCGTCCAACAGCAGCAGTTTCGGGCGCGCCATCAGTGCTCGGGCGATGGTCAGCATCTGTTGTTCAGCGCCCGACAAGCGTGCAGCCGGCTGCTTGCGGTGCGCTCCTAGCGCCGGAAAGCGAGTGTAGAACCGGTCCAAATCAGCCGAAACCTCGGGCCCGGTGGAACGGTAACCGCCGGCTCTGAGGTTCTCCTCCACGCTGAGGTTCATAAAGATTCGCCGGCCTTCTAGCACTTGGGCGATGCCAGCCCGTACGATGTCTTCGCCGTGCTTGCCCAGGAGCGCCTGGCCGTTGAACAGGACTTCGCCCTTGGTGGCACGTCCGCGCTGGAGCTTCAGCAAACCCGTGATCGCGCGAAGCACTGTGGTCTTGCCGGCCCCGTTGGGTCCGATCAGGGCGACCACCGCGCCGAGCGGGACTCGCAGGCTCAATCCGCGCAATACGGGTGCTGCCGAGTGGTAAGCGACCTCGAGGTTATTGAGTTCAAGCATGCGGAGGCGACCAAGGAGTAGACGAGGACATGACCTGAGCGACACCGGGAACCGGCGGATGAGGCCGGGACTCTAGCCCGGATCATTCATGACTTCGACGCCGCCTCGCTTGTTCTTCGACTTCACACG
>JAPPOR010000764.1 GCA_028817905.1 Myxococcales bacterium | reverse complement strand
TCTCGGACTGAAGGTCGTCCCTCTGTTCGACGTGGCAGCCTAAGTTTCAGGTCAGCGCTGGCGCGCTGCGGGGATGAGCTGCAACAGCGGTTTCCGGTGGCGCGCCGGGACCACATGCCTTGTTGGGCTGGGGCGAAAGCCCCGTTGGCGACCTTGAGTCAACGTTTCGTACACGTTGGAATAAAGATTGATCGCGTTAGCGTGATTGGATGCGGCTGGCACAAGGTCGCTAGGTCGCGCCGGCGCGCTCCGGGGATGCTGCAAGCGACAGCGGTTTCCGGTGGCGCCGGGGTCACATGCCTTGGCTCGCTGGGCTGACCCCGTGCGAGAGGCGGCGGCGCGTTGTGATGCGGACCGGCGCGCCGGCGAGCTTCCAGCGCGCCGCGGGCGCGGTGCCTCGCGAGGCACTCGAAGCGAGGGTACCCCTGCCTGTTCAGGCCGGCGGGGGATTCCGCTGCGCCGTGACTGGACAAGACGCGGCTGTCGGCGCGCACAAAGTGGTAGTAGCGCGGCGGCGGTGTGCCGGAAAAGTGAGTAGATTCCTGGTCCGATTTGTCGGCGCGAGCCACAAATGGTAGGTGCTAGCAGTGGTTGGGTCCGTACGGTGCGGGGCCCCTGGAGTATCTGTTTTGGACGACTCGGCGCCCAACGGAACCGTGTTTAAGCAGCGGATTCGGGTTTCCTTCGAATACGGCGTGTACTTTACGCGCGGCGTATTCGCCCGTACGAACCCCGTATTCTTGCAGGCGATTCGGGCCCAGGAGCCCCACCGGCGCCATCGGCTGTTCGTGGTCGTAGACGAAGGGGTCGCCGGCGCCTGGCCGGGCCTAGGGGACGCGATCGCCGACTACTGCAACGCCAACCCGCAGCATCTGGAGCTCGCGGGGCCGCCCCGCATCGTCCCGGGTGGCGAGCAGGCCAAGCAAGCCCCTGAGCTGATCACGTCGCTGCTTGCGGATCTGCACCGCCTGCATATCGACCGCCAGGCGTTCGTGGTGGCGATCGGCGGTGGGGCGGTGCTGGACGCGGTCGGCTACGCGGCTGCGATCGCCCATCGGGGAGTCCGCCTGATTCGCCTGCCGACGACGGTGCTCTCCCAGAATGACTCGGGTGTGGGCGTGAAGAACGGCATCAACGCCTTCGGAGCCAAGAACTTCATCGGAACCTTCGTTCCGCCGTTCGCCGTCATCAACGATCTGGAGTTCATCGAAACGCTGGAGCCGCGCGACAAGCGGGCCGGCATCGCCGAGGCCGTCAAGGTAGCCCTGATCCGCGACCGGGCCTTCTTCCAGCAGCTCGAGCGACGGGCGCTTGCCCTTTCCCGCTTCGAGGCTGACGCCATGGCGAGCATGATCCAGCGCGCCGCCGAGATTCACATGCGGCATATCGAAGGCGGTGGGGACCCCTTCGAGACCGGCAGCGCCAGACCGCTGGATTTCGGCCATTGGGCGGCACACAAGCTCGAGTCGCTGAGCGCCCACGACCTGCGCCATGGAGAAGCGGTTGCCATCGGGATGGCGCTCGACTGCCGCTATAGCTTCGAGCGCGGGATGCTGGACGAGGCCTCGTTCATGCGCGCCCTATCGCTGCTCGAACGGCTCGGCTTCAGGCTCTGGCATGACGCCCTCGACCGGCGGGACGAAACCGGTGAGTTGGCCGTGCTCGCAGGGCTCGAGGAGTTCCGAGAGCACCTGGGCGGAGAGCTCACGGTGACCTTGCTGTCCAACATCGGCGAAGGTGTTGAAGTCAATGCCATCGATACGCAAGACGTCTTGCGGTCGCTGGCCTGGCTGCGCAGGCGCGACGAACAACGGCGGGCGGGGATGAATGAGCCCGGCAGGCAGAGCCGCCACTCATTTGGAACGGCCCGCAGTCAACCGCTGCATGCACGCATGCAAGCCCAGGATGAGGGGCTGCGCGCCCCCGTGCAGATGCAGGACGGTGATGGCTGATGCGCATCCCCGCTGATGCCAGCGTCCATCTCACCTATTGTACCAACGTCCACCCAGGGGAAACCTGGCCGGAGGTCCGTAGCGTCCTGCGGAACGACGTTCTGGCGGTCAAGCGAGCGTTCTGCCCGACTGAACCGTTCGGCGTGGGCCTGCGCCTGGCTGCCCGGGCCGCTGCGGAGCTAGTAGAGGGAGACGCACTCCCCGAGCTTCAGGCGATCTTGGCCGAGCAGGACATGTACGTCGTGTCGATCAATGGCTTTCCCCATGGGGCCTTCCACGGACAGACCGTCAAGGAACGGGTCTACCTGCCCGACTGGCGGGATCCCGCCAGGGTCCGCTACAGCGACCATTTGAGCGAGATCCTGGCTGCCCTGCTGCCGGCGGACGAAGACTACGGCAGTATCAGCACCGTTCCGGGAGCCTTCAAGGCGGCCGTCGAAGGCCCCCAGGACATGGAGACGATCGTGGACAACCTGGTGCGCCACGCGGCCCAGCTCGTCCGACTGCGGGAGCGTACGGGGCGCATGATCGTGCTGGCTCTGGAGCCCGAGCCCGGCTGTGTCCTGGAAACGATCGCGGAGGTGACGGACTTCTTCGAGCGCCATCTGCGCACCGAGCGGGCCTTTTCGCGCCTTGCTCAGGAGACCGGGCTCAGTCGCCAGTCCGCGGAGCGGGCGCTGACATCGCACATCGGGGTGTGCGTGGACACCTGTCACGCGGCCGTCGAGTTCGAAGACAGTGCCGCCCTAGTGGAGGCGCTCGCCCGCGCTTCTATTCAGATCGCCAAACTCCAGCTGAGCTCGGCCCTGCGCATCGAGCACATGACGAACGGCACGCGT
This sequence comes from Myxococcales bacterium, assembly GCA_028817905.1. Lineage (GTDB taxonomy): Bacteria > Myxococcota_A > Polyangia > Polyangiales > JAFGIB01 > JAPPOR01. The sequence continues at coordinate 3,516 of JAPPOR010000764.1, read as the reverse complement.
GAAGCCCTGCTGCCCTACCTGGACAGGGTCTACCTCCATCAGGTCGTCGAGCGGCTCGGAAGCGGGTTCAACCGCTACGCCGATCTCTGCGAGGCCCTCGAACATCATGCCTGGCAGAGCGAGGATGCGGAATGGAGGGTCCACTTCCATGTGCCCGTGTTCCTGGAACAGATGAAGCGGTTCGGCAGCACCCGGGGCTTCCTGCAAGAGATGCTGGCGCTGCAGCGCCAGCGACGCCTGACCCACCATCTGGAGGTCGAGACCTACACGTGGGACGTCCTGCCGGACGAGATGCAGGCGACAGGACTGACCACATCGATTGAACGCGAGCTGCGCTTCTGTCTGTCCGAGCTGTCCGCCATCGGCCAGGTCAGTTGATGCTGGGCGTCTTGCTGCGCCTGGGCCGGGTTTCCAATCTCCCCACGACCTGGACCAACGTGCTCGCGGGTGTCTACCTGAGCGGCGCTCGGCCCGACACCCGGACGCTCGTTCTGATCGCTTTGGCCGCGTCGCTATTCTATGTGGGCGGGATGTACCTGAACGACGCCTTCGACCGGGAGATCGATGCCAAGGAGCGCCCGGAGCGCCCCATTCCTTCAGGGCAGATCAGCGCGGGGGCCGTCTTCTCCGCAGGGTTCGGCATGCTCTCGTCGGGCCTCTTGATGGTAACCTGGATCGCCTGGCACGCGGATGCTGGCGCCGGGGCGGTCGTGGCGGCGGCGGCCCTGGGCGCCATGATCGTGTTCTACGACATGTTCCACAAGGGCAACCCGCTTAGCCCGCTGGTGATGGGGCTATGTCGCGTGCTGGTCTACGGGGTGGCAGCCCTTGCGGCCGGCGGGCGGCCCGAGGGCCTGTTTTGGTTCGGCTGCACCGCCCTGCTCTGCTACCTGATCGGGCTGACCTACGTGGCCAAGCAAGAGAATCTGCGTGAGTTTCGCGGCGCCTGGCCGCTCCTGTTTCTGGCGGTGCCATTCACCTACCCATTGGCCTACACGGCGGCCTTCGAGCACACCACTGGACTGGTCTTCTACGGGGCCCTCGCCGCCTGGATCGCCTACACCCTGGGTTTCTTGCTGCGGCCGCAGCGCCGAAACATCCCGCGCGCGGTCGGCCATTTCATCGCGGGGATCTCCCTTTTGGACGGTCTGTTGATCGCCGGCCAGGGACAGGCCCTGGTCGCAGGCATGTGTGCGCTGGCCTGGCTCCTTACCCTGACCCTGCAGCGCGTCGTCCCAGGCACCTAGCTAGCTAGAACATGCCCAGGTACTGCATGCCGATGAGGTTCTGGGATGCCATCGGGGCGACCGTCCCCTGGGTCCCGTCGGCGGATCCGCGATCGGAGCTTGCACCGAAGTCGTAGTTGATCAGGTTGGGAACCAGGTAGCCGGCGAGAATCCCCACGGCGGCGCCGACCACCACGTCGCTGAGATGGTGGCGATCGGCGACGACCCGCAGGCCCCCGACCGTAGCGGCCGCGGTCAGGGCGATCCCACAGGCGGCGCGATCCATGCCCTCGCCCCCGTACAGCGGGAGGTTTTCGTGGTGGGCGCACACCAGCGCGGCACCGGTGAAGGCCGACCCCGTGTGCCCACTGAAAAAGCTGCGGGCGTGGGCACCGCAACTCAGCGGCTCACCCCGCGAGCAGCGTTGCTCGTCGGGCCGCTGGCGCCGCACGAGATTCTTGGTGAGCCCGCTGAGCAGCTTTTGCAACAGGCTGGCATGCAGACTGATCATCGTCATCTGAAAAGCCACGTCATAACTCTGGTGGGCTACGCCGGCCGCCAGCGCCGCGTCGAGGAAGGGATAGGCCATCAGGCCGTACATCAGGTAATCGCTGATGTCGTTGGCCGTCTGGCGGCCGTCGATCGAGCCCGCCGCAAGCCACACACGCGCCTCCCGGTCGAGCAGGATCGGTCGACGCCACTGCGAGGTCTTCGGACCTTCATAGAGGTCGCGACCGAAGAACAGCAGCCCGGCCATGGCGCCCGTGGTCGCGTACTGGGTCCAGGTGACACGTGTGAAGTTCTTGCTCCAGCGCAAGGGCCCCGCAGGTCGCGAACCTGCGGCCCGCGCTCCTAGGGACTGGGCACAGGCCGATTGGGCGGCAGTGAGCAGCAGCGTACCCGCCAGGATCGCTCCGAGCACACGGGAGCCCCTACGTCGCAACGACCACCGCACCCACACACCATAACGCTAGCAAACCGGCACACAACTGCCATCAGGCAATTTGCCTACACGGCTATCTGATTGCCCGCTCGGGCGATTGAGCAAGCTCAACTGAGCAAGCTCAGCTGTCTACCGTGGGAGACTGGCCACGCAGGACGGAGTTGCCCTCGAAGAGTTCCCGTTGATCGACCTTGAGCAGCCCCGAATCCGCCGTCATGTCCAGACGACCACTCTGGGAGAAGAACTCGATCGGGTTCCTCCAGGCAACCTTCTCGATGTCCTCTTCCGCGATGCCCTGGCGCCGCATCTCGACGATGGTCTTGGGCACCTTGAGGGGGTCGGACACGCCCCAATCCGCGGCGCTGTTGATCAGGATTCGCTCGGTGCCATACCTCTTGACCAGGACGGCCATCCGGTCCTCATCCATCTTGGTGGCAGGGTAGATCGAGTGCCCGGCCCAGCACTTCGTCTCCAGGACGAGCGGCAACGTCTCTTCGTTGTTGTGGTCGATCAACACCCGCTCTTCGGGAAACCCGAGCTCCCGGACGCGCGCGATGATACGCTCCGTACCCCGCTTCTTGTCGCGGTGCGGGGTGTGGATCAGGACCGGCAAGTCGAACGTGCGCGCCAACTCGATGTGCCGCTCGAAGATCCGGTCCTCGGCCTCGGTCATGTCGTCGTAGCCGATCTCCCCGACCGCCACGACGCCCTCCTTCTCGAGATAACGCGGAATGAGCTCCATCACCCCCTCAACGATCTCGGGCGTGTTGGCCTCCTTGGGATTGAGCCCGATCGTGCAGTAGTGGCGAATGCCAAACTGGGCCGCGCGAAACCGCTCCCACCCGACCAGAGATAGGAAGTAGTCCTCAAAACTCCCCACATGGGTACGGGGCTGACCCAGCCAGAAGGCCGGCTCGACAAGTGCCACGACCCCCGCATCGGCCATGGCCTGGTAGTCGTCAGTCGTGCGCGACGTCATGTGAATATGTGGGTCGAACATCTTCATGGGTCTGGTCACTCCGTGCTGGTCACGAGGTCCACATCGGCGGGCACCGGCCGCCCGGCCGCGCTGCGCTCGGCAGCGAAGTCGCGCGCCATGCGTCGCAACTCGTCGTTGTTGCGGGTCTCCCAAGCATGCACGCGGGCAAGCGGGACATCGACAAACATCGCCTTGGTGATCAGCTGGTTGAAGGCGCTTTCGGGAAAGAACGCGGCTGGGTACGGGTTGTCGCACGCGATGCCCTCAAAGACGTCCTGGACATGACTGCGAACGGCCTCGACACCGATCTCGAGAAAGCGCTCCGGACCTGGCAAGGTGGACAGGCTCTTCAGCACGGCGACCCGCTC
>JAPPOR010000898.1 GCA_028817905.1 Myxococcales bacterium | reverse complement strand
GGTTTTGCACGTTCAGAGCTCCGAGTCTGTCTGCCCACCGCGCCACAGCCATCGGCTGGTCGACCTCGTGTTCCGTCGCCCGGCTAACCGGATTCGAAGCGATACCGCATCCGGACAAGCGCTTCATGGAAGTGTTGCTGAGCTCCGGTTCGGCGTCGCGCAGAACACAGCGGTTGCCACCGCTATCACCTGGATGGCTGGAAGGATGGGCCGTGCCCAGCGCCAATCAAAACTCCCCTTTTGGAATGCCGGGCGGCGCCAACGCCGCCGAAACATGAACGTAGCGGGTGTTTCGAGCCAGCGACACAGTGGAAGACCCGAAGTCAGATGAAGGGGCTGAGCGAGACAAGCGCTGCATCCAAGCTCGGCGACTGCCGCGTCAATTTTCTTCAAGCTCCACTGCGAGTTGCCGGGCTACGGTGCTGCTAGGCGCTTTGGGAACGGGAGGTGTGGAAATGCATTGGCGTCGAGTGGCTATCGTGCTGGTGTGCTTGCAGGGCGCTACTGTGATCGCGGGTTGCAGTGATCAAGATTCTGGGGCGGATCGCGCCTCGATGCGAGAGCACGCAAGCGATGCCCGCAACCAGGTCGATCGCCTGCAGGGTATGGGAGCGGCGATAGCTGCAGCGGGTGCGGGCGCAGCAGCGGAATCCGGCGGCATCGGTGCCACGGTTCACGCGTCGCCGACGAGTGCAACGTCACCGCCCGTGCCCGCCACGGCCCCCGCAGGTACCGCGCCAGCTTCCGATCCTGACACCCCACCCGCAAGCCACGGTTCACGGCCGCCAGCTGCGCAAAGCACACCGCCGCCTGCTGACCAAAGCACACCGCCACCTGCGGACCAGGGTACCCCTTCGCCGGCTCCGAGGGACCCACAGCCGTCGACCATTCCCACAGTACGCCCACCTTCCGTCGCGTTTGCGGTGTCGGACGTCGACGAATCGATGGCCTTCTATACCGGACCTCTGAAGATGCAGCGTGTCGGCGAGATTGTTCGAACAGATCGAAGAGAAATCGTGATGATGGCCAACAGCGGACCGGTGTTGTTCGGCTTGATGGAGTTCACCGATGGGATCTCGCGTGACGTTGCGAACGTCCCAGCGAAGCTAATCTTCGGGGTCTCCGATGCTGCGGAAGCTGCGCAGCAGATTCGCGACGCCGGCTACACGTTTCAGATTCCAGGAATCATCGCGAGCGATCCGGACGGCTACGGTGCCGAGTTACTACCCGAGATTGAAGCGGGTACCGACCACGCGATCGTCGCAGTCGGACTGTTCGTAAGTGACTACCTGGGGTCGATTGACTTCTATGTCGAAGGACTGGGAATGGTGGCAGCGGCAGACACTGGACTTGGTCCCTTCATGGAAAAGGTGATGATTGGCGCTGGCTTACCACATGGGATTCTGATCATGCATTATGAAGACGGGGTTCGACGCAACTACAAGGACAACCCCGTCAAGCTGTCGTTCACAGTGCCAAATGCGGCTGAGGCCCTGATCCGAGTCGAAGCTGCTGGCGGAACAATCGTCGCGCAACCCACGCCCGTACCCGCCCTCGCCGACGCGCTGGTGGGTGTCGCCAAGGACCTCGATGGCTACACGCTGGAGTTCGTACAGCGCTAGATAGCGGTCGAGCTTCTGTGATTCTTTGGTTTTCCTAGCAGGCCACCTCCCGAAGCCTTGACCGCGGGGGCCGCTGCATCCTACATCGAAGGCATGGGTGGCAGTCTCGTGCAGAGTCCCCGATTGGGCGGTCTCGATGTCAGTCGTTGAGCGCGCCCGCGTCGTGCGGGTTGAGAGGCCTGCGAGCCGTTGGGAACTGGTGACCCGCACGCCCGCACCCGCGTTCGCACCGCTGGTCTCTCGGATGCTGGGGTACACAGAGCGATCTCCCGGCAGGATCGAGCGCGCCGAGATGCCTTCCTCCAAGGTCATGATGGTGATTCCGCTGGGCCCGCCGATCCATGCCACCGAGCGGGACGGTCGTCGCCTCGTGAGGTTTTCAGATGGGTTTGTCGCTGGTCTGGACGATGGCCCAGGACGTACGGAGCATGAAGGTGTGCAATGTGGGCTGCGGCTCGACCTCACGCCCCAGGGAGCGCGCCGCTTGTTGGGTGTGCCCATGACGGACCTATCCGGGCGTATCGTATCGTTGCGGGACCTCTTGCCTCCCCAGCAGTGCGATATGGGCCCTCGCTTGCGTCAACTTCCTGATTGGGATGCGCGGTTCGATTTGCTCGAACGCGTGCTATCTGAGCGCTTTGCTGGCCGCGAGCCTCAGCATCAGGACGTGGGCTGGGCGGCCCAACAAATCGAGAAGTCATGCGGCCGCGTCAACATCAGCGAGCTGGTCGCCAAGCTGGGCTACAGCCACAAGCACACGCTTCGGCTGTTTCGCGAGCACATCGGTCTTCCCCCGAAGCTGTTCGCTCGCCTGGTCCGCTTCGAAGCCGTGAGGCGAGCCATCAGGTGCCCGGCGCCAGCCGGGTTGGCGGAGCTCGCCGACCACTTCGGCTATGCGGACCAAGCCCACCTGGTGCGCGAGGTCAGGCACTTCTCGGGCAGATCACCGACCGCCTTGCGCCTGACATCCCCGCTCGATGCCGGCTAGAGGCAGACGACTGCAGAGAGCCTGTGGGTCGCAGTCCACCGTGCGCGGGCCACCTGCTTTCGGTCTCAGTCCCTCAGCGACGTCAATTTTGTTCAAGGCGCCGCTCTCACGGGCCGCTATGACGTGAACGATGGACGAGAGCCGGACGATCGCAACCGAGTGGCGCAACTGGTCTGGAAGTGTGCACGCACAGCCCGCGCGCGTCGAGCGCCCGCGCGACGAGCGCGAGCTCTGCCAGGTCGTGCGCAGCGCCCGCAAGATCAGGGTCGTGGGGGCCGGCCATTCCTTCTCTCCCCTATGCGATACGCAGGCCACGCTGCTGGATCTGCGTGCAATCGAGGGCAGCCTCGAGCTCAGTCCCACGGGCGACAGCGCTTGGGTACCCGCGAGCTGGACACTCCAACGCGTCACCGAAACGTTGTGGCGCGCTGGTCGCTCGCTTGCCAACCAAGGCGATATCGACACCCAATCGGTCGCAGGCGCACTGGCGACGGGCACCCATGGCACGGGGGCCGACCTCCCGTGCTTGTCCACCTTCGCCCGCGCATTTCAAATCGTGCTCGCGGATGGCTCCCTGATCGAATGCAGCCCAGAAACACGGCCGTTGCTGTTCGAGGCACAGCGCTTGTCGCTTGGATTGCTCGGCGTCGTGGTACGCGTCCAAATCGGCGTCGTGCCCGCCTACAGATTGCGGGAGCGGATCGATGGCGTCGCGTGGAACGAGGTCGTGGAAACGTATGACCAGCTGGCTGCCGAGCATCGGCACGCCGAGTTCTGGGTCTACCCGTATTCCGACAGGGTGATCCTAAAGACGCTTGATTGCACGACGACGGCGGAACGCCCGGAACCAGCCCCGAATGACGAAGAGATCTTCCGGTTCATCTGCGAGACTACCGCACAGTTTCCGCAGACCGCTTTGCCTTTGCAGCGGATGCTGACCGGTCTGGTCCGGAGCCGCAAACGCAGCGGGCCGGCCCACGAAATCTTTCCTACGAAGCGCAACGTTCGCTTTGAAGAGATGGAGTACGAGGTACCAAGAGCCGCGGGTCTAGCCGCGCTGCAGGAAGCTCGCCGTTGGATTCAAGAGCAAGAGCTGCCCGTTCCGTTCCCGTTCGAATATCGCTGCACCGCGGGCGACGAGATCTGGCTCAGCCCCTTTAACAAGGGGCCGGTGGGAAATATCTCAGCCCATCAGTACGCCAAGTTGCCTTGGCAAGCGCTGTTCAGGGACCTGGAAGACATCTTTCGCGCACACGGCGGGCGCCCGCACTGGGGCAAGCGCCATTCTCTCACGGCAGAAGACGTGTTCCAGCTATACCCCAAAGCAGCCGATTTCTGTGCGGTGCGGGCCGACGCTGACCCGGAAGCCAAGTTTGCGAACCCGTATCTGACTCAATTGCTGGCGCTCGGATGAACGCAGAAGATGTCTCGCGTGCACGACATTGAGCTACATCGGGGCTTGCTCCACCAGGCGGATTCCCGGCGCCACCTGAACACGCCCGCGCTGGTTCTAGATCGCGACGTGCTCGAGCGAAACATTGCACGCATGGCAGCCTTCGCGAGTTCGAAGAGCATCGCACTAAGGCCGCATGCCAAGACTCACAAAAGCGTAGACATCGCGCGCAGGCAGCTTGCGGCGGGTGCAGTCGGTGTGTGTTGCGCCAAGCTCGGCGAAGCCGAAGCCCTCGCGGAAGGTGGAATCGACGACATTCTTCTCACATCCCCCGTGGTGTCCCCGTCTGCCATCCAGAGACTCGCCTCGCTCAGGGCTCGCTGCGCCAGCTTGAAGGTGGTCGTCGACAACCCGACAAACGTCGCTACCCTCTGCTCGGCGCTCGGTGGGGAGAGACTCGATGTCCTCATCGACGTGGATCCGGGCATTCGCCGCACCGGGGTGGCCGACGCAGAGGCGGCGCTGCGGCTGTTCAAGGCGATCGAGGGTGCGCGGGAGCTTACCTATCGGGGTCTCCAGTACTACTGTGGAGCGCAGCAGCACCTGCCCAGCTTCTCCGAGCGCCACGTTGCCGTGCACGACCGCACGCAATATCTCGAAACGGTCATAGCCTTGCTGTCCAAGCATGGCGCCCGACCAGACATCGTAAGCGGCGGGGGAACCGGCTCGCATCGCATCGATGCGGAACTCGGGGTGTTGAATGAGCTGCAGGTCGGGTCGTACGCGCTCATGGATCGCCAATATGCGGAATGCGATTTGGGCGCGCACGGGTCGCCATTCGAGTACGCCCTGTTCGTCGATGCTCGGGTCGTGAGCGCGAATCACGCTGGCATGGCCACGCTCGACGCGGGCTTCAAAGCGATGTCCACCGATGGAGGTCCTCCGGCAATCGTCGGCGGGGCGCCACCAGGCGCGACGTTTCACTTCATGGGAGACGAACACAGTGCGGTCGTCGACCCCAGCAAGACCCACGCGTGGCGAATCGGTGACCTCGTCAGCCTTGCCGTACCGCACTGCGACCCCACGGTAAACCTGTACGACACCTACCACGTCGTCAGCGACGAGACCCTGGTCGACATGTGGCCGGTCACGGCGCGCGGACGCGGTCGCTAGAAGAACACCGCGTGGCTTCAACGGCCAATCGAGCAAAGCTCACAAGTACAAGCAACTTGAGGAGGACCAAGTGACCGATCATGATTTGAAAGTCCAAGACACAGTGCGGGGTCTTTCGCAGTTCGAACCACGCGTGAGCATGGTCAGCTATCGCGTAGCGGACATCGAGCGCTCGCTACGGTTCTACGTTGGCGTCTTGGGCATGACCGAGCGCGCACGTTTTCCCGGCTACGGTGCTGATGAGCGCGAGCTGGTCCTCGACTATCCGAGAAGTCGGGGTGCTTCTGTGATGTTGATGTGGAATGTCACGCGCTCGCAGCCCTACAACGTCGGCGACGCCTACAACCGCTTCACGATCACGGTCAAGGACGCCCATGCTGCGCTGAAGCACCTAGTCCAGCACGAGACACCTGTGGCCGTGCCGGTTTCGGAGGCGAACGGCGTGCTTTGGGCGGTCGTGAAGGACCCAGACGGCTACATGATCGAGCTACTCGAACCGCTGCGCACCTGAGCACTCGACCGGCGGCTTTGAGCACTGCGCGCTCGGGGGCCGGTAGGCGTCAACACACTATGAGCGACGGGACGCCTCTCCCACATCGGGGTGGCCAACGTTCAAGGTTCTGCAAGCGCGATCGAGCAAACGTTCATGCCGAGCCGCGAGCGCTGGGTTCCGCGAGCTCCTGAAAACGGCCCGCAGATTGCCCCTCGTTCGGGCCTAACTCCAACCCAGACTCGGGAATCTCGGGTATTCCTAGCTGCAGTTTCACGTGACTTCCTCCTTTCCCGGGCTTTACCTGGCGCAAAACGAGGTGTCTTCCAGCTCACCTCGCGGACCGGTGTCTTGCTCAGGCAAGCGGGTGGCGTCGACTTGGATCCGAGCTGTGCCCTCCCTGCAGATGATCGTTCACCGAGGCGGGGTGGCAAACATCATCACCCAAGGCGAGCCAAGCCTTCACTCGCGAAACGACTTTCCGGAGGCGTTGGTCGTCCAGACCAACCTGCTGGACCCGGGCTAGCCCCAATGCCGGTCAGTTAGAAGTGACACGATCATTTTCCACCGAGAGTGCGCGCAGAATCCCCTGCGATATCAGTGCCGGTGTCCAGCTTGATCCGGCTCATCATCCGCTAGACCGCGCTTA
>JAPPOR010000158.1 GCA_028817905.1 Myxococcales bacterium | reverse complement strand
CGGCGACACCGGCGACACCGGCGACACCGGCGACGGCGACACCGGCGACGGCGACACCGGCGACACCGGCGACGGCGACACCGGCGACGGCGGCGACGGCGAGGGCGATGATCCCACGACCCCCTCAGACGATTGCCCCGCCGGCACGGTCCTGATCGCCGCCAACAGTCAGCTCGGCGCCCCCCTCTGCATGCCCTGCGTCCCCGGCGCATTTTGCGCTGGCGGAGCGGACCTTCTGCCATGCGACGCAGGCAGTTGGGATGACGATTCGGACCCGGCCACGCCGTGTGTCCCGCGCACCGACTGCATGCCGGGGCAGTTCGTCAGGGATGACGGCGATGCCGAAACGGACCGGACCTGCACGAACTGCCCGGATGGAACATCCAGCGCCCAACCCAATGCCACGACCTGCGTCGCGTCGGTCGAGTGCTTTGTCGAAGACCCCGCCAACGCAGGTTCCCCCGACGCCGCATGCCTGGAACTGTGGGTCCGGCAGTTCGGCAGCGAAGAAGGGGTCTTCGCCACCGCCATCACCCCCGACGACAACGGCAACGTGTACGTCGTCGGCGATACGACGGGAGCCCTACCCGAGCAAACCAGCCAGGGCAATGCCGACGCGTTCATTCGCAAGTACGACACCGAGGGCACCGAGGTGTGGACACGCCAGTTCGGGACCAGCGAAAACGATTACGCCCTAGGCGCACGCGTGGACCTGACTCCACGGGTCAACATCGTCGGACTCACCCTGGGGGCCTTTCCAGGCAACATGCAACAGGGAGGAGAGGACGCCTTTCTGCACCGCTATGACCTCGAGGGCCAGATGCCCAGCACCTCGCAATTCGGAAGCCCCGACAACGACTTCGCGGCTGCGATCGACGTGGACAGAAGCAGCGATCCCGTGACCAGGGGTTCATTCTATGTCGCGGGACTGCTCGGAGCCTTCAACTCGGACCAGGACGCAGACGTGTTCGCGGAAACCTACTACAGTTTTGGCCTCCCTCAATCGCGCCGTCGCCTCACACGACCATGCCCTGACCGTGCCAACGCGCTCAGCGTGGATGCCAGCGGCAACTTGTATCTCGCTGGTGAGTTCGGATGCCAGCAGCCACCGACCGGTGCGGGCGAGTACAACGCATTCGTCCAGAAACTCACGAGCGGAGGCTCGCAGCTCTGGCTTCGAGAGTTCGGAACGGGGGACCAAGGCAATGCCCGGGACGAAGCCACATCGATCGCCCTGGATGCCAGCGGCGCCGTCTACGTCGTGGGATATGTTGGCGGCGCCCTGCCCGGGCAAACGAGTCAAGGCGACGCAGACGCATTCATTCGCAAGTACGACAGCCAGGGCACCGAACTATGGACACGTCAGTTCGGCACGGCAGGCGAAGACAAGGCGCTCGCCGTCGCGGTAGATGCTGGCGACATCTTCGTCGCTGGGTACGTGACGGGAGGGCTCCCCGGGCACAGCGGCCTCGGGGAAGCGGATGGGTTCGTCCGCGGCTACGACAGCGAGGGCAATCTGCTGACGACCCTGCAGTTCGGAACCAGCGACGAGGATCACTGCACGTCCCTCACGATCGACAGTGCCGGTGACCTCTTCATCACGGGACACACTCTCGGTACATTCCCGGAGCAGGTCAGTTCGGGTACATACGACGCATTTGTGGCGAAGATAGCGCGCCCAGCAGCAACGAGCCAACAGACGTTCTAGAGAGGCGCACCGACTACCTACTACTTCGCGCCGTGCACCAATCGACGCAGTGCAATCGCGCCCTCGGGGCAAGCGGAGACGCAATAACCACATCCGTGGCACGCATCTGCGCGCGGTGTGTAGGCCGTCTTCATGCCATGCACCCGGACCTTGAGTTTTGCAAGCAACGAGAGCTCAGCATAGTCCTGCGGTGCGATCCGCCGCACTTCGAAGACGTCATAGGGACAAACGGACACACAAGTAGCCTTGGCCTCACAACGCCTGCGATCGACCGTTGGCCGGACTTCGCCAGCCGCCTTGCTGCATTCGGCCTGCTGCCCGCTCGAACTGCTTTTGTCCTCCATCGCTTCGACCATCCAGCACGCCCTGGAAATCGGCGAGCTGAGGTTCCGTGTAACAAATCGCCCTGCCTGACGAAAGGAGTCCTGTGGTCCCCGTCCACTTCGGGCCCAGGAAACGGCACAAGCGATGCACAAGAGACACTGCCCGGGGGCTGACCTTGGCATACATGGAGGTCCTCAGCCCGCGATCGACCGCTGCGCCTGGATGCGGCTGCTCTTCGTGGGATGGAGCGGCGGCCTCGCGGTCTGCATGCTGGCCACCACGTGGGTCGGAGGCGCCCATGCGGAGGGACCTGGGGCTGCCGGTGCCGCGACCTCGGTACAGACCTGTCAGCCTTTCGATCAGAAGCACCGGGCGTGGACGGACCTGCTGCGAAGGTACGTACACGATGGGCTCGTCGACTATGCGGCTCTGAAGGCGGGAGGCACTTCCGACTTGCATGCCTATCTGGCCTCCATCGAGGCCGTTTGTGCCGAGCACTTCGACGTGTGGAGCCGCGCGCAGCGGCTGGCCTTCTGGATCAATGCCTACAACGCCTACACGATGAACCTGATCGTCGAGCACCATCCGGTCAAGAGTATTCGGACCATCGGGCCAACGCCCGATGCGGCGTTCAAGAACCGTTTCATCCCATTGAAATGGCTGCGCAACGAACCGCTATCGCTGGACGATATCGAGCACGCCATCCTGCGACGCGAATTCCAGGAACCGCGCGTTCACTTCGCGCTCGTGTGCGCAGCGCGCAGCTGTCCAGCGCTGCGCGCGGAGGCCTACCGAGCGGAAGACCTGGACGCACAGCTCAACACTGCAGCGCAGGCTTTCGTTCAGAGCGAAGACAAGAACCGCTACGACGGCCGTTCTCACACGCTCTATCTGTCTCGAATCTTCGACTGGTTCCGAGAGGATTTTGAAACGACGGCACCGACCTTGGAACGCTTCGTGGCCCGTTTTGCCGCAACCGAGACGGCGACGGCGATTCGATCCCAGCCGCCCCGGATCCGCTTCTTGAAATACGACTGGGCGCTAAACAACCGCTTTAGCGCTCTGCCATAGCCCTCATCCTGAGCAGGTACCGGGCCCGCGGCGGCCCCGCCCACGAGGCAGCCACCGCTGCCGCAAGAGGTTCGAACGCCCGCCTCCACCGTCAAGGCACCGGATGGTCGCGCGAGTGGGTTTCGTAGCGCTTGCGACTCAGTCCGCGGGGCGACGCGTTCCCGTCCGCGCTGCCAAAAAAGGAAGCTGCGGCTTGCAACCAATCGTGAACGTTGGCATGAGGACACATTCCCATGCCCCATCGCGAGCCCCCCAAGATCATCCTGTACATCCAACCGGGGTTTGAGCTACCCGGGCATCCTCGCTGCCTTTCAGGCACACCGTTCGCAATCAAGGTGGCCAGGACCCTGGCTTACAAGGGCCTCGACTTTGAGCTGGAAGAGGTCGGGTGGGCCGAGCGAGCTGAGCGCTTGCCACAGATCTCGGCGGCCAGAAAACTGCCCGTACTCGAATACAACGGCGAGCGCATCGAGGACTCTACCGATATTGCCTACTTCCTCGACGCAAGGCACCCGAGCCCACCACTACTTCCGGCCGATCCCGAGCTGCGCGCGCGCTGCCACTTTGTCGAAGACTGGGCTGACGAGGTTCTCTACTGGTACGGCATCTATGAACAACGAAGGATTTCGCCGAGCTCCGAAGGGAGTGAGGCCTACTTCGCGGATTTCCCGGAGCCGCTCCGCCAGGCGGCAGCGCAGCGGCTCGGCGAGGAGGTCGAAAAGAATCTCGATCGGCAGGGCGTCGGCCGCTACCCCGTCGACAAGGTCAAAGCGGACACGCGGCGTGGCCTCGACGCTCTGGTCACATATCTGGAGAACGCGCCCTACATAGCGGGCCCGGCGCTCAGCCTCGCCGACCTCGCGGTGTTTGGTCAGTTCCGGCGCCGACTCGCGGGTACCAACCCCTGGCTCGAGGGCGAGATACGCGCACGGCCCACCCTGGGTACCTGGTACGAGCGCGTCGACGCGGCAACGCGCCGGTAGCGAGCACCGACGCGCACTTGCCACAGGCTGACAGTGCCCATGGCCTCAACACCCGCGGACCCTCAGTCAGGGCGCCCCAGCCGCCCTCGCCTCCCCGGAGGCGTGGTGGCGCTCGGAGTCGTGTCGCTCTTCATGGATACATCCTCCGAGCTGATCCACTGCCTACTGCCCATCTTCGTGGTCTCGAACCTCGGTGCGAGCGCGGCGGTCTACGGCGTCATGGAAGGTGTCGCCGAAGCCAGCGTGCTCATGACCAAAATGGCCTCGGGCGTCGTTAGCGACCGTCTTCGGCGCCGCAAGCCGCTGGCTGTCCTGGGTTATGGGCTCGCGGCAGCAAGCAAGCCGCTGTTTCCGCTGGCAACCTCGTTCCTCATGGTAGTCGCCGCCCGCATGATCGATCGTGTCGGTAAGGGCATTCGTGGCGCACCGCGCGATGCCCTGATCGCCGACATCACTTCCGAAGACCTAAGGGGAGCAGCCTACGGGCTTCGTCAGAGTCTCGACAGCATCGGCGCTCTGCTGGGGCCTTTGGTTGCGCTTGGATTGATGACCGTGCTCTCATTCGACATCGCAACCGTGTTCTGGGTCGCCACCCTGCCGGCAGCGCTGTGTGTTCTCACGCTCGTGGCATTCGTACGGGAGCCACGTCTGGAAGCGCCCCCCACCCCGGCGCGCTGGCCGATCCGTCGAGAGGCATTCAACCGGCTTGGCGCGGAATACGCATGGGTCGTAGGGCTCGGAGCCGTGCTCACGCTTGCGCGCTTCAGCGAGGGTTTTCTAGTCCTGCGCGCCACCAACATCGGCGTCTCGGTCGCGCACGCTCCCCTGGTGATGGTTGGCATGAACGGCATCTACGCCCTGAGCGCCTACCCGCTCGGGGCGCTTTCCGATCGCATCGGCCGCTCAAGGCTGCTACTGCTTTCGACGATTGTGCTGGCATGTGCCGACATCGTGCTCGCGCTTGCGAGCTCCGCGCTTTCGCTTGCACTCGGTATCTGCCTGTGGGGCCTGCACATGGGGATGAGCCAGGGCCTGCTCTCTGCCCTGGTCGCCGACGCGGCTACGCCCGATTTGCGCGGTACGGCCTTTGGGGTCTTCAACCTGATCAGCGGCCTAGCGATGCTCGGCGCGAGCGTAGTCGCCGGAGTCCTGTGGGACAGCGTCGGCCCCGCGGCGTGCTTCCTGACGGGCGCAGCCTTTGCGCTCACCGCCGGACTTGGACTTTACCACCGGCGGCTAGCCCGCTAGCTAGCAGCGTACGAAGATGGCCCGGAGGTCGGACCAGGGGCGGAAGAGCTGGGTGTCGGGCAATCGTTCATGGGCACCGATGACCAGCGCGCCTTGCGGCCGCAGCCGGCCGTGCAAGTCTGCCAACACACGGCACTGGAGTGGCTCGCTAAAATAGGTAAAGGGGAGGTTGCGGGCGAACGCCAGATCGTACGGTCCCGCGGGGACTCCCTCGCGAACGTCCTGACAGAGGAAACGCACGCGAGCCCGGTAGCGCTCGCGGAGCCTCAACTCGCCGTCTATTGGCTCGAATGCCTGCTCGATGCAGCGCGAGTCCAGCTCACGCAGCGTGCCGCGGGGGTAGCAGCCGCGGCGAGCTCGTTCGAGTAGGTCCAGATCGGCGTCGACCGCATCCACCAGCAGCGACAGTCCGTGGCAATCGGTCGGTCGCGAAAACTCCCACAGAAGCGAAAGCGTATAGGGCTCCTCGCCCGACGCGCAGCCTGCACTGAGCGCTCGCAGGTTCCCGCGACCGGCAGTACGAGCCCGTGCAGCGAGCTCTGGAAAAACGCGCTGCCGCAGCGCTGTCCATATCTCCCGGTCACGGCAGAAGCGGCTGATCGTGATGCGACACATGCCATCGAGTTCGACAAGTTCCTCTGGATGCCCATCGATGAAACGCTCATAGGCTCCCAGATCGGAAAGCGAAAGCGCCGAAAGCCGCCGGCTAATGCGCTTGCGCACCTGCCCGCGCACGCGCCGAAAGCCGCGCTCCCGCAGCGACAAACGGGGCAGCATGCGCTGCAAGAAAGCGACTACCTGGGGGTCATTCACCGGACACGTCTCGGCAAAACCTTGCCTCCAGCGCAACGCGGGCCGCGCGAGTAAGGTTGGTCAGGCGCATCCGCACATCGAAGCGTTCCTCCGATGTCCGCCTGGAACCGATGCAGCGAGCGCTCAACGAGACCGGCCCGTCGGCCATCTGCAACCGCAACGAAAGCGGGCGTCCTGGGGGATATGCGCGCCCACAGACAACCGTAAGCAGCCCCTTGGAATAGCCGCTGGCATACCCTCGAGAGCCGTCCTCAAAGGCTGCCGCGGGCCAGTCATGTTCATCCGTTGGCTCGGTCATCGGCTCATCTGTGAACATCCACTCATCCCTTGCCCGCTCGACCCATGGCATTGCGCGCCTCGCGCAGATCGATCTTGCGACGAATCGCCTCACGATTGTCGCCTGCCTTGCGGCCCTTGCCGAGCGCGAGCTCCACCTTGGCGCGTCCGTTTCTGAAGTATACCCGCGTGGGCACGAGGGCATACCCGCGTTGCGCGGTGCGCCCGAGCAAACGCTCTATTTCACGCCGATGGGCCAGCAGCTTCCTCTTGCGCTTCGGCTCGTGACCAAAACGGCCAGCCTGTTCATAGGGCGCGATGTGCATGCCGTGCAGGAACAGTTCCATGCGCTCAATACTCGCGTATGCCCCTTCGAGATCCGCGCGCTTCGCGCGCAGGGACTTCACCTCGGAACCCGTCAGCACCATGCCGCACTCGATTCGCTCCTCGATCTCGTAGTCGCGCTCGACCCTGGGATAGCTGCACACCAGCAGCTCGCCGACGGGTGGCGCTTTCTTCTTCTTCTTCTTTGCCATGGTCAGAGCCGCGCAGTGTGTTTCCCTCGGCGGTGGGATGCAAGCGCACTCATCGCGCGCTTCGGCGAATGATCCGGGCTGGGCCAAGCGAGGCGCCGCGAAGAAGGGTGAATACTCCGCGCTATCGCAGGCCCGCTTGGATGCGCGCTTCAAGCGCCGCCTCGACGGCTGGGTCGCGGAGCCCCCCCGGGATACCGGCGATCGCGGCCCGAAGCCAGGCGAGCTGGTCTTCGCTCCCGAACCCCGACAGGGCCAGCAGAGCCGCTAGCTTGACTCCAATACTATAGACGCGCTCGGCGTCCTCGGCGCGCTGGGCCTCGGCCAGTTCCAGTTCCAGAATGCTGATCGCCTCGCCGTAGTAGTCAGGGCGGGCTACGGGTGTGTAGTCGTGGTGCTCCGGAAATAGCGCGACCGTGACCTCGGGCTGAATGGATAGGGGCAAGTCCGTGATCGTCCAGGGCGCGAGAAGTTCGATGCGACCGTCACCGTCCCGGTCGGCGACTCTCTCGATGCACGGGTCCGAAGACAGCCAAGCGAGGTCGAGCTCGAGGGCATCGACGAACCCGACGTCGCGCACGCGGTAGGGCAGGACACAGCTCCGTCCTGCGCGGACCTGAACCACGAACAGCTCGTCAAAGCCATCTCCATCCGCGTCGTGACCCGTGTCCAGCGGCCGTGGCAACAGACCGTACTCGGTACCCGGTGTCAGGGCGTTCGCGGGCTCGGCATCCAAGGCGAGTGCGATTCCGCGCGCCGTCACCACCCGAACGGCACTCGGGCGGCCGTCCGGGCCCCGAAACGACAATGCAATGAAGTGCTTGCCTGGCAGGCGATGCACGACCCGATGGCCCGCGCGCTCGAAACTGCTTTGAACCTCGGCCGCCTCCGCAAGCGGATCCACGCCGATCCGTAGAAGTTTCTCGTCCCCGTAGAATGGTCCCCGCACGGGGGCCGAGCAGGCCCACAGGACACCCAGGAATGGGACAACCGCGAAGCGCGTTGCGACACACACACCCCGGAGGCTAGCCTGGATCATTCCCGACGTCGGCGTCGGATCGCGCAGGGATTCGGCTTCACACGGCTTTCGGCAACCGACGGGAAGACTCCCTGCTTTCTAGGGGACAACCGTCGCCAGGGCGAGCGTGCGGATGTCCCTGAAGCCCGCGGCACGCAACGCAAGGGCGGCCGACGCCAGGGTCGCACCCGACGTGCGCACGTCGTCGAATACCAGCACTCGGTCGCACCGCTTGGGCCGGCGGGCTGCGAAGGCACCACGGACGTTGGAAAGCCTCGCCTCGGCCGCCAACCCCGCCTGGGCACGGGTCGGCCGGATGCGCCGAAGCGTCTCCATGTCCAATCTGGCACCAAGCGCCCGCGCCAAGGGACGCGCGATCAGCACAGATTGGTTAAACCCGCGCCTGGCGAGCGCGGAGGGATGCAGCGGGATGGGAACAATACGGTCGACGTGGCCCGCGTAGTGCACCCCAGCCGTCGTCAACAGGGAGCCCAATGGACGGGCAACCTCGGAGCGGCCCGCGTACTTCATGCGGCGAATCGAGTCCGCGAGGGGGCCTGCATAAACGAACAGGGCAGCTGTGCGACGCGGCGGCCGCAGGGCCGCGGGGGCGGGCTCGATCAGAGGTGAACATGCTCCGCAGAACGGGTCGGAGCTGTCTGCCCACGGAAGGTCGCACCCAGGACAGGTGGGCTCGCAAAGCAGCGAGAGCCAAGCACGCAGGGTTTCGCCAAGCACCTCCCCCCATCGGCCGGGACGAGGCCCGGGTGCGCCCTGGTTGGCGCCTTCGTTCATTTCAAATCTGAAATCGTGACCGCCGTAGATGAAACGAATTCGGGCGTAAAGCGCCCGCGTCACACCCCATCGGGGCCCGTCACGTTCCTGCAATATTCACCAAAGACCTGGAATATCGAGCATTTATATACACTGTAAAACTACCATACCTGAATCGCCTTAGTACTATGTGGGTGCAACACATATAGGTAATGAGGCCTGCAACCATGTCGGGAGATTCACAGCGTGGCGGCTAGAATCCAGCCGGTTTGGGCACCGGGCCCATGCCCGCGACTGCCCACGTGTTCCAGATCTGCAACTGGTGGGCTGTAGCAGTTGGCCAAAAGCGCCAAAATCTCGTGCAAAGCCGATCTGGCACGAAAGTCGCAAGACAGTGCGCGCATCAGGCGGCTCCCAAGAAGACGTCCCCCCCTGTCTTCGAGTTGTCTGCCGGCGGCCTTGAGCCGTTCTCTCCCCCCAGAGAACGGCTCGGCCGTCGTTTTTTTTTCCAACCGAGCGATAGGCCCCAAAACTTGGCTCGTCTGCGAAGGCATGGGACCCGGGCCTCGCCGGAAACCGCCGTCGCTTGCAGCTCACGTCCTGGAGCGCGACCTAGCGACGTTATCCAGACGCATCCATTCGAGGCAACGCGATCAAACCTGACGCAAACGCCCACGAAACGCCTGACTCAAGGTCGCTAGTGGCTGTAAGGCTCATTGCGCAGAATCGTAAACGACCTGTACAACTGTTCAGCCAAGACCAGTCGGGCCAGTCGATGTGGCAGGATCATGCTCGAAAGCGATAGCTGCAGGTGCGCCGCTTGCGAGATGCGCCGAGGTAGTCCGTAGGACCCACCGATCAGCCAAACGACCTGCGGGATCGCGTCGCGCTCGCAACGTGAGACGAAGTCGGCCAAGTCATGGCTGGACAGCGCGCGACCTTCGACCTCGAGCGCCACCACGCGAGCCCGCGGGGGAATCGCCCGTTCGAAGCGTGCCACGACCTCCGACTCGGGGCCGTCCTTCAGTTCGACCTCGTCGCACGCACAGTACCGGCGGATACGCCCCAGGTAGTCGTCCAACTCGGCCCGCATCCCGCGTTGCTTGATCTTGCCAACCGCGACGATCGCGTACCGCAAGCTTCCTCTCAACTCGCCTAGGAATCCGCCGCCGATACGCGCGCCGCATCGATCCAGAGCGTCTCCAGATCGTAGTATCCCCGCGTATCTTCGTGGAAGATATGGACTATCACGTCGCCGTAGTCCATCAGTAGCCAGGTACCATTGGGCATCCCCTCGACGCTGCTACAGCGTGCACCATGATCGCGCTGCATGGCATCTTCGATGTTGCGGGCGAGGGCCGTAACCTGCCGATCGCTTCGGCCGCTCATCACGATCACGTAGTCCGAGTAATCGACTTTACCCCGGACATCGATGATCTCCACGTTGAGCGCCTTGTGCTCGAGCGCGACGTTCGCAATCGTCAAAGCCAGCTTGCGCGCTTCGGCCTGCTGGCTTTCGACATCGATTTTCCCCGGAGCCGGGGTGCCCCTCTTGGCCTTCTCATGGGACCCGGGCGGGGTGCCCTTCTTCTTCGTTGCCAACGTTCGTCGTCTCCCGTGCGGTTCTACTCGCTAGAACCTACTACAACACTACGAGATCGTCGCGGTGCACGACCGCATCTCCATCGTAGCGGCCAAGCCGGGCTTGGATCTCGTGCGAACGCGCACCGGCGAGCTTGCGCACCTCCGGCGCCCCATAGCGGGCGAGCCCCCGCGCCAGTTCCCGGCCTTCCAGGGTCAACAGGCTGACGGCGTCACCCGCTTGAAAGTCGCCTTCAACCCCAACGATACCGGCAGGCAGCAGGCTCCGTTTGGCGTCCACCAAGGCCCTCTCGGCCCCCGCATCCACGACCAGCCGCCCTCGCATCTTGAGCGTGTGGGCGATCCAGTGCTTGCGGCTCGGCAGCGGGGAGCCGACCGGCAGTAGGAGCGTGCCGATGTCCTCGCCCGCGATCACCCGCATGAGCGCATCGTCGAGACCTGCCGGGGCAATGACAACCGGTAGTCCCCGCTGCAAGGCCCGCTCAGCCGCGCCAAGCTTGGACGCCATGCCGCCCAGGCTGACCTTGAGTGGATCGGTCTCCGGCCAGACCAGTTCATGCACCCGAGCGACGTCCGGAACGATGGAGATCCGCTGTCGCCTTTCATCCAGAAGCCCCACCACGTCGGTCAGCAGGATCAGCAGATCGGCACCGGCCAGCGTCGCGACCATGGCTGCCAGCTGATCATTGTCACCGAACTCGATCTCCTGGGTCGAAACCGTGTCGTTCTCGTTGATGATGGGCACGGCGCCCAGGTCGACAATCGCGTCGATCGCCGCCCGCGCGTTCAAGTAGCGCCGGCGATTCTCCATTCCGTCGTGCGTGAGCAACACCTGCGCCACGGCCAGCTCGTGCTCTCGGAAGGCGGCCTCATAAGCGTGGATTAGCCCGCATTGGCCCACGGCGGCGGCGCATTGAAGCCGCGACAGGTCACCCGGCCGCTCACTGAGCCCGAGGCGCTCGAGCCCCAGCGCCACCGCGCCGGACGAAACCAGGATAACTTCGTACCCCTGCGCGCGGAGGTCCGCTATCTGGTCCGCCATCACTTGAAAGCGGACGGCGCCGGGGCGGTCACCACCGATGATGGACCGGCTGCCGATCTTGACGACGATGCGCCGGTGCCCGGAAAGTGCCGCGCGCGGATCAATACTGCTTCCTGTCATGGATTCGGGCGCATCATGGGCCGCACCCCGCGGTCGTGCAAGCTGTCCCGTTCGGTTCACGCCCTGGCCCTACCCGGTCGAAGGCCGGTCGAAGGCCGGTCGAAGGCCAGCCGAGGCGCCGCGAAGTTGGTGAGATTTCCGGGCTGGCCAAATGCTACCATGCCGGCCCGTGGATCTGCCCGCCCAAGAGATACCCAGCTGGTTCGTACTGACGGCGGCTTTTCTATTCGGGGCCGCCTGGGGAAGCTTCTTCAACGTGGCGATCTACCGCTGGCCACGCGGCATGAGCGTGGTGACCCCCCCGAGCACCTGCCCGGCCTGCGGAACCCTCATACCCGCTCGCCACAACGTGCCGATCCTCGGCTACCTGTTCCTTGGTGGCAAGACCGCCTGCTGCAAGACGCGCCTGTCGCCTCGCTACGCGCTGGTGGAGCTGCTCACGGCCATGCTCGCGGTTGCGATCGCTCAGCGCTTCTACGTCGGTGCCCCGGAGAGCGCAACCGTCTTCGGCGCCGCCATCCACGCGGGCCTCCTTTTCATCTTCGTGGGAGGTCTCGTGATCGTGACGTTCGTGGACCTGGAACGGATGGAAATCCCGGATGAGGTCTCCTTGCCGTGTGCGGCCCTGGGGCTCGCCACGGCGCCTCTGCGCGATCCAGCACACATCGGCGACTACGCCCTGGGCGCCGGCGGCGGTTTTCTCGCGATCCAGCTCCTATTCGTCTGGTCCTATGAACACCTGACCGGTCGCCGCGGAATGGGTGAAGGCGATTCAAAGCTGCTGATGATGATCGGTGCGTTCCTGGGCTGGCAAGGCGCGCTCTTCGCGGTTGTCGCGGGCTCGGTCCAGGGCATTGCGGTCAGCATCTTCGCACTGGTCACCGGAACCCCGCTCGGACCGGATCTCGAAGCGCTCGAGGCCGAGGAGCGACAGCTCGCCGGCGTTGGCTCCGAACCGGCCGAGCAGGAGCGGCGCGAAGACCCCCAGGAGCACGAGCTCTACGAGGAACCCGAGCCAAGCTACTTCGGTCACCTCAAGCTGCCCTTCGGGCCACTACTGGCCCTGGGCGCCATCGAATACCTGTTCTTCGGTCAGCGGATCATCGAACTGTGGTTCGGGTGGATCGGCTCGTGGTTCGGCTAGAGGGCATCTATCCAGTCGCTGATGCGGTCGATCATCACATCGTCGATACGTTGCACACCGACCGGCGGCATCGGGTCGGCGTCGATTTGACCTCGCATTGATAGGATCACGACACTGTTGTCCGCATCGCCCGGGATCACCCGCGTACCGGCGATCGTGCCGCTCGACATGGCCGGCTGATCGATCAGGCTATCGAGCGCTGCACGATGCGAGAGATCGTAGGTGGAATTGGGCCCCTCGGTCGTGCCGTTGTGACACGCTACGCAATTCCCCTCTAGGTATCCGAGAACAGCGCGCGTCTCGCCGTCGGCTTGTTCGATCGCATCGGGAACCTCCGGCGTCCCCTCCGTGAACAGGTCGCCCAGGCGCTCGAGTTCCGTCTGCTCACCGCCACCGGCCACGTGATTCAACTGCAGCTCGCGGAACCCCAAGATCCAGGACGGGCTCGACTCGTGACAGGCACGGCATGCGAGCCGTCCTGGAATCTCGTGATCGAGCGAACCCTCGGGACCCTCCACCTCCACCCGATGCGAGCGCCCATCCGTACGCATCGCCTCGTCCCCCCGCCAGGCATAGACGGCGTAGTCCCACCCTTGCTCCCCCTGTCTCATGACGCGCGTTTCAATCGGTTGCGATAGGTCTGTTCCGAAGAAGAATGTCTTCAGGAATACGCTGCCGCGGGGGAAGCCCCAGTCCGCGGTGCGATTGTCGACCTGGCTCGGCAACACCACATGGCGCAGCTTGCGGCTGCCGTTGCTCCAGAGCGGGAACGCGGGTGTATAGGACACTGCCCGTGGGTCGGCGTGCGTAGGATCCGCCATATCGGGAAACACGCCCAGCTCGGAAAGCCGCTCAGGGAACGGTAGTTCCGGATGGTCGAGCCACCCCTCGCCGTCGCCATTGTCGCCGTCCACAGAATCGCGGTCCCCACCATCGCGGTTCCCGCCGTCGGTCCGTCCTTCGCCCCCTGGGCCCGCATCTACGCGCCCTGCGACGGTGCCATCACAGGCGGCCAGCAGTAGCGCGAAGATCATGCACTGCGGCGAGCGCGTCACGGGACGAGCACCGCACGTTGCATTGTTCCCTTGGCGTAGGGCTTGGTGAAGCACGTACCGTAGGTAACAGCGTAGATGTGGCCATCCGCGGCCTGCCGCATCGAGGTCACCTCGGCAAGGTGACCCACATGGTCATCACCCACGGTCATACCCAGTTCGTCGACCTCCATGGCGCGCACCCAACCACCGCAGAAATCCCCATAGAGAACCTTGCCGTCGAGCCGCCCCTCGTAGGGGTCTTGGTCCTTCGCCTGAACCTCCAGGCCGACCCAAATCGATCGCCGCTCGGTGGGCTCCGCCTCCGGATCGACCAGGGCAGGCCAGGTTTCCAGGTCATTGGTCCAGCTCGCACGCGGGTCGACGACGCGACCACAGTCGCCTTCGCAGGGCCCGTTGAAATCAGGCCAACCGAAGTTGTCTCCGGACCAACTTGCGATCACATTGAGCTCCTCGAAATCGCCCCCTACGTCACCGATCCACAGGCGACCATAGCGATCGAGCGTCCCCCGCCACGGCGTCCGCAGCCCGTAGGCGACGATCTCATCGCGAATGTCCGGATCGCTGACGTACGGATTGTCGGCGGGGACCTCGTAGCCCTCCTCGTCCTTGCCGCGGCGGGGACGGACCCGCACCGCGGTCCCCAGAAGATTGTCGGTCGCCTGGGCCTGTGGCGCGTCGTCCTTTTCGCCGAACAGGGCCCAGAGGTTGCCACCCGGATCGAAACCCAACGCACCCACGTTGTGCCACGGCTGGGGGGCATCATCCTCGCCTACCCGCAACACCGGGACGCGTGATGCGTTCAAGTGCCCCAAGTCGCCAGGCTCAAACTCGTGCCGCGATACACTGCTGTAATCGCGGCTGTCGCAGTAGCCAAGGAACACGTAGCTATTGTCGACGAATCCCGGATCGAACGCCAGCGACGCCAGCGCGCAGTCCTGACCATGAAAGACGCCATCGAGCTCGATGCGATCCAGCAAGCGCGCGCGCGCGCCATCGAGCGCGTAGTGCAGCACCCCACCGGGCTTCTCCAACAGCAGGAACTCGTCCTCACGTCCGGGGATGAACGCGAAATCTGTGATCGCTTCGGGCATTCCCTCCAGCTCGATGGCCTCGAACGCGAGCTTCGCGGACGGCATGCCACCGTCCTCACCGCCAACCGGCCGCGTGACATCGGGACGGCCCGTGTCAGGCCCGCCCGCCTTCGGGCCCGTCTCTTCTCGATCGGAGCAGCCCCCGACCATGACGAGCACCCACGCGAGCACTGGGCCCAGCGGTGGCGGCGGCCCAGCGGACCGCCGGGGTCGCCGAGGGGCCTGGCTCATCATCCAGCCGGACTCCCGGTCGGTAGAAAGAAGCTGGCGCCCGGATGCTTCGCCATCGGGGTGATTCATATTTTCTAGATTTCCCTTATCTTTTTTACACTTGGAGGTAAGGCCACCGTGGGCGCGCCACGCCAGCTTGGCACGGGATGCGGAACATGCTACCAATCCGCTCCCTTTTTTGGGCACACCTGCCGCCCCGAGATGCGCTCGGGTTGGGAGGTCACTGTGGTCCGGAGCACAGCCATGCAGAAATCACCGCTCGCACTGGTCAAGGAACGGTTTGGAGACAAGGCCGGCCTGGTCAAAGCCATAGAGGGCCTGACCAAGGACGAGCTGTTTCTCGACAGGGTCAACACGGACAAGGGTCTCGATAGCGTCTCCAACCGTAAGCTTCTGCACCTGCATGACGTCCTGTCCCAGGTCAAGGAGCAATTTGGCACCCGCGAAAAGCTGATCGAGGCCACCGCTGGCCAGCTCAAGCGGGACAAGGACCCGGACTATAGGAAGTCGCTGGAGGCCTATCCGACGCCGCGCCTCTACCAGATCTATCGGGCCGCCCAGAAGCAGTCCAAAAAGCGCGCCTAGTACCTTCCACAGATCTCCGCGGCAGTCCCGCGCATGCTCGTCGAACCCCCCGAAATGCCGCCGCTATTCACGGTGCTGCAGGGACTCGTGCGCGCGCTCCCGGCAGCACCGCGACGGCAGAGTCGGAGCGTCGCGCGCTTTTCAACTCGGCGCGGCGTTGGTTTTGGCCGCACGGGCCAGCGGCTCTGGTACCACTAAGAGTCTTCGTCTGTCCGCACTACAGTCCACCGGAGGGTGGGCCACAACCAAGCGTCTGCCGTGGGGCGGACCGCTATCTGTCACCAGGGTCCGCCATGGGGCGGGCCGCCGTCAGTCACCAGCGTCCGCCGCGGGCGGACTGCTATGGCGCCCGCCAAAGGGTGGGCGATTGCGAGGGTAAGGCCAATGCAGAGTCGCGCTGCGATCGCCCACGGTGCCGGCAAGCCGCTGTCAATCGAGACCATCGACGTCGAGGGACCCCGAACCGGCGAGGTCTTGATCGAAGTCAGAGCAACCGGCGTTTGTCATACGGATGCCTACACCCTGTCAGGCGCCGACCCCGAAGGGCTCTTCCCTTCTGTGCTGGGACATGAGGGCGCGGGCGTGGTCGTGGAGGTCGGCGCGGGCGTCACCCACGTCAAACCCGGCGACCACGTGATACCCCTGTACGTGCCCGAGTGCCGCCAATGCGAGTACTGCCTATCGGAGAAGACCAACCTGTGCCAGGCGATCCGCGTCACCCAAGGGCAGGGCAAGATGCCAGACGGCACTGGGCGCCTCAAGCTGGGCAGCCAGAACCTCTTCCACTACATGGGCACGTCGACGTTCACGAACTACACCGTCGTGCCGGAAATCGCGGTCGCCAAGGTGCGGCCGGATGCGCCCTTCGACAAGATTTGCTACATCGGTTGCGGCGTAACCACCGGGATCGGCGCCGTCATCAACACCGCCAAAGTCGAACCGGGTTCCAACGTGGTCGTCTTCGGGCTTGGGGGGATCGGCCTCAACGTGGTTCAGGGCTGCAGACTCTCCGGTGCGGACAAGATCGTCGGCGTGGACGTCAACCCAAAGCGCAAGGCCCTTGGGGAGAAGTTCGGGATGACCCACTTTGTCAACCCCAAGGAGGTCGAAGGGGACCTGGTCGCTTACCTGGTCGACCTCACAGGCGGCGGTGCCGACTACAGCTTCGAGTGCATCGGCAACGTGGAGGTGATGCGGCAAGCGCTCGAGTGCTGCCACAAGGGCTGGGGCCAAAGCGTGATCATCGGGGTCGCGGGGGCTGGCGAGGAAATCGCCACCCGCCCTTTCCAGCTGGTCACGGGCCGCGTCTGGCGCGGCACAGCATTCGGGGGCGCAAAGGGGCGACGCGACGTCCCCAAAATCGTCGACTGGTACATGGAGGGCAAGATCGACATCGATAGCCTGATCACACACACGTTTCCGCTTGCGGAAATCAATCAGGCCTTCGACCTCATGCACGCCGGCGAGTCGATTCGCTCCGTGATCACATTCTAGCGCTCTGACCCCACAGCGATTCTCGTAGGAGCAAGGTGAGCACGAACTTCGTCCATCTACACGTCCACTCCCAGTACTCGATGCTGGATAGTACCTTGCGCCTCAAGAGCCTCGTGGCGCGCGCCCAGGATGAGGGCATGCCCGCGGTCGCGCTGACCGATCACGACAACATGTTCGGGGCCGTGCAGTTCCACAACGCCTGTAGGGCGGCCGGCATCAAGCCCATCCTGGGCTGCGAGGTCAACCTCTGTGAGGACCACACCGATCGCAGTCGCCGAGATCATCGCCATCTGCTGCTGCTTGCGCGCACGCAGGCCGGCTATCAGAACCTGGTCAAGCTCGTCAGCCTGGCCTGGGTCGAGGGCTCGGCCCACGGCAAGCGTTTCGTCGACTTCGCCCAACTGGCGGCCCACCGCGAGGGAATCATCGGCTTGTCGGCCTGCATGGGTGGTTACCTGGCCCAGGAGATCCTGCACAAGGGCGAGCAAGCCGGGCGCGTCGCCATGGAGCGGCTACGCGATTGCTTCGAGCCCGGGCGCTTCTACGTAGAGCTCCAGGACCACAGTTTTGTCGAGCAGCGGCCGGTCAATGAGATCCTGATCGATACGGCCCGCGCGCTGGAGCTGCCCTTGGTGGCAAGCAACGACTGCCACTACATGCAGCGCGACCATGCGCGGGCACAAATGGTGCTGCAATCGATCGCCGCCGGCGTCAGCGTCGCCGAGATGGAGCGCGGTCACCACGGTTCCGAGGAGGTGTTTTTCAAGTCGGCGTCTGAGATGCGGGAGGTGTTCAAGGACCTGCCCGAGGCCTGTGACAACACCCTGGCGATCGCAGAGATGATCGAGGATGTCGACCCGATCAAAAAGCCCATGTTGCCGCGCTTTCCGGTACCAGACGACACCGACGAGGCAGGCCATTTTCGGCTGCTCGCGCAACAGGGACTTGAGGAGCGCTTCAAGGAGTTTGAGAACGTCGACAAGGACGTGGACCGCGAGGCCTATCGCGAGCGCCTCCAAATGGAATGCGACGTCATCTGCCAGATGGGCTTTCCGGGCTACTTCCTGATCGTTCAGGACTTCATCAACTGGGCCAAGCAGCACGACATCCCAGTCGGACCGGGACGTGGCTCTGGTGCCGGCTCGTTGGTCGCCTACTCCATGCGGATCACCGATCTGGACCCGATCCCCTATGGGCTGCTGTTCGAGCGCTTCCTGAACCCGGAACGCGTGTCCATGCCCGACTTCGACGTCGACTTCTGCATGGATCGACGCGACGAGGTCATCGACTATGTGCGCGACAAGTACGGCGCGACCAGCGTCGGACAGATCGCGACCTTCCACCTGCTGAAGAGCCGCAGCGTCGTGCGCGACGTGGGTCGCGTGATGGGAATGACCCCCCAGGACGCGGGGCGGATCGCGACCATGGTCCCCGAGCCGGTCCAGGGCAAGAGCGTTCCGATCGAGACTGCCCTTTCGCAGGAAAAGCGTCTGCGCGAAGCCTACGAGGGCGATGCGGACGTCAAGGAGCTACTCGACACGGCCCAGAGCCTCGAGGACCTCAACCGCCACGCGGGAATGCACGCTGCCGGCGTCGTCATCAGCGAGGGACCCCTGTGGGACCACGTGCCCGTGTTCACGCCGGAAGAGGACGTCTACGTCACGCAGTACGACAAGAACGACGTCGAAGCAGCAGGTCTGGTCAAGTTCGACTTTCTGGGCCTCAAAACCCTGACCACGATCAACATCGCCAGCCGCCTGATCAACAAGCGCCCTGATCGCGCCGGCGATCCCTTCCTGCTGGAACGCATCCCGCTGAGCGACGCCACGACTTTCAACCTGCTGCAATCCGGCGAAACCACCAACGTCTTTCAGCTCGAATCGAGCGGCATGCAGGCGCTCATCAAGCAGCTCAAGCCGGATTGCTTCGAGGATATTGTCGCACTAGTGGCGCTGTACCGGCCCGGGCCCCTCGGCTCCGGCATGGTCGAGGACTTCGTAGCGAGCAAGCATGGCAAAAAGCAGGCCCAGTACCCGCATGAATGCCTCCGCGACGCGCTGAAGGAGACCTTCGGCATCATGGTCTACCAGGAGCAGGTCATGGAAGCCGCGCGCGTGATGGCCGGCTACTCGCTCGGCGGAGCAGATCTGCTCCGCCGAGCGATGGGCAAGAAGAAGCCCGAAGAAATGGCCAAGCAAAAGGTCACGTTTGTCGACGGTGCGCGCAAGAACGGCCACAGCGCCGAAGATGCCGAACGGGTCTTCGAGCTCATGAGCTACTTCTCCGGCTATGGCTTCAACAAGTCACACTCGGCGGCGTACGCGCTGATCTCCTACCAGTGCGCCTATCTCAAGGCGCACTTTCCGGTCGAGTTCCTGTGCGCCACCATGACCGCCGACCAGGACAAGATCGACAAGGTCGTGCGTACCGTCGCCGAAGCCCGCGCCATGGGCATTACCGTGCTGCCGCCGGACGTCAACGAGAGCGCGATCGATTTTTCGGTCGTGTATTCACCGCCCGACAAGCCGCCAACGCGCAAGCGCAACCAACCCGCCGCCCAAGGGGGCAAGCTGCGCGACGCGGCAGGTCCGCGCATTCGCTTCGGATTGGGCGCGATCAAGGGCGTGGGCCAGGCGGCCTTGGAGAGCATCTTCGAGACCCGCACGTCGGAGAACAGCGAGCCAGATCCGTTTGTAGACATGTTCGATTTCACGCAGCGTGTCGACCTTCGCCGGGTCAACAAGGGAGTGGTAGAGGCCCTGATCCAATGCGGGGCCTTCGACACCGTCCACGGGCGTGCAAGCGCAGACCGCGATGCGGCAATGGCGTCGGTCGACAGGGCGATTGCAATCGGCAAGAAGGCAGCGGCCGAGCGCGAAAGCGGTCAAACCGATCTCTTCGGCATGCTGGGTGAAGGCCCCGAAAACTCGGCCGGCGCCGCCCTTTCTGCGCGTAAGGTGGCGTTCGAAACCCCCGAGGCACCCTGGAGCCGGCACGAACAGCTGCAACGCGAGCGCAGCACCCTGGGCTTCTACATATCAGGCCATCCGTTGGACGGCTTCGGGCGCGAACTCAAACGTTTCTGCAACGCGACAACCGCCAGCGTGGGCGCGCTGGAAGAGGGCAGTGGCGTCTCGATGGGTGGAGTGATCGAGGATTTCCGCGAGCGCAAGACCAAGACCGGCGGCAAGATCGCGTTCTTCCATTTAGAGGACCCGCTCGGACGCGTAGAGGTCATCGTGCGCGACCGCGCGATCGAGAAGTTCTCCGAGGTGTTGCACACGGATGTCCCGGTCCTGGTCAGCGGCATCGTACGTCCGGATCGCGATCGCGGTGCAGAAGGTGAAACCCAGGGCGCGGGCGTCAAGGTGCTTCTGGACGAGGTCGCGCCACTGGTCGAGTCCCTGCGCGCCAAGACGAAATCGATCCGCGTCAATTTGCATGTCGACTCGCTCGACCGAGATAAGCTGCTCGCCCTCAGGCGTACCCTCGATGACCACCCGGGTCGGTGTCCTGTAACCCTCCGTTTACGTTCGTCCGACGCCTGGCAGGTCACACTCGGGACGGGTGACCTGCGCGTGGACCCTAGCGACGCGATGATGAACCGCATCGAGCGCCTGTTCGGCAAGAAGGTGTGCGAGCTGCGATGACGGGTCGGCCGGAGCCCCCGGTCAGCATCGCGGCGCTCATCACGAGGGCTCGGCATCTGTCCGGCTTCACCGTCGGTGAGCTCGCACGGGGGGCCGGTGTGGACATTCCCAAGCAACCGCGCCAAACAAAGGGTCTTGTGGGAACCCTGGTCGAGTGGCATCTGGGAGCCGATGCCAAGAGCCGTGCGGCCCCCGACTTCACGACCCTAGGGGTCGAGCTCAAGACGCTCCCCTTGGGTGCTACCGGCCGACCGCGTGAATCGACCTTCGTCTGCAGCTTGTCGCTGTCGGGCGGCGCGGACATGACCTGGTCCACGTCACGGGTCCGCCGAAAGCTCGCCCGCGTCCTGTGGGTGCCGGTGGAGGCTGATCGCGGCGTTCCCCTCGCCCGCCGGCGGATCGGACGACCGCGACTCTGGTCGCCCTCGCCGGCCGAGGAACGCGCACTGCAAGCCGACTGGGAAACGCTGATCGAACTCGTCAGCCGCGGGGACGTGGACCAAATCACCGGCCATCTCGGGCACTGTCTGCAGGTCCGCCCGAAGGCCGCGGACGCTCGGGTGCGTGTGCGGGCCCGCGATGCCAGGGGCGCACCATTCGCCGCCCCCCCCCGCGGCTTCTATCTACGCGCTGCCTTCACAGCCCGACTGTTTCCAGTCGTCGGCGACCGCACCGTCGCCCCTTCAGAGTGCCGTGGTGATGGCTCTCATCAGTGATAGCAAGCGGCTTCAATGACAGCAGACGCGCCGTGTCCCATGATGAGCAGGTCTTCGAAATCGCGCGCCGGGACCTGCCATCCGGGCCGACTATTGTGCTTGAGGAAGCCCTGCGACCAGGCGGCGGCCGCATGCGCCGGTACCGGCGACTTCAACGCATTCCTCGAATGCATGGCGGACTTTATCGGCGACGAACCGTACTACGTGAACTCGGGCGACCTGGGGGGCGGAAACATCAACTGGATAGAGTGACACGACGCCTGCGGGTCCAACCGCTGCCCGCAAGGTGGCGGTTGGGCCATGCGGCCAAAGCACCATGGAAACCAAATTCCATGAATAAAGGATTTTTCGAAAGCGGATGCTCCCGCTGGCTTGCGATTCAGAGCCGCAGGTAGTTGAATCGCCGACTCTCTCCGGTAGAGTACCACAATGGAGTACCCGAATCTGGGTATATCCCCACCGTGAGCCGCCAGCCATGAACGAACCAGAGCGTCAGATTCAAACGGATTTCACCAACCTCGTCGATGTCTTACGCAGTTCGGTGGAGAAGTTCGGGCCGAGACCCATTCTGGGCACGGAAAGAAACGGCGACTTTGAATGGGTGACGTTCACTGAGTTTGGTGCCCTGATCGATCAGTTTCGCGGGGGGCTCGCAAGCCTGGGAGTCGGCGCGGGCGACGCGGTGGCCGTCATCTCGAACAACCGGCTCGAGTGGGCGGTCGGTTCCCACGCCTGCTACAGCCTGGGCGCCAAGTATGTAGCCATGTACGAGGCTCAGAAGGATGCCGAGTGGCAATTCATCTTGAAGGACTCGGGCGCAGTCACGTGCCTGGTGGCCAATGGCGACATCGAAGCGCGTGTCCACGCCCTACGGGGGGAGCTCCCCCAGTTGCGACACGTGGTGAACTTTGAGGGGCCCTCGAGCGAGGCGACCTCCTACGCTGCCCTCATGTCCCATGGCAGTGCGCACCCTGTGTCAGGGCGCATCCCAGACCCAAACGACGTCGCCACCCTTATCTACACCTCAGGTACCACGGGTGACCCGAAGGGCGTCGTACTGACCCACGCAAACCTGGCAGCCAACGTGAACTCGTTGGTGCAGATCGTCGACGTCAACCAGGACGACCGGAGCATTTGCTTTTTGCCATGGGCACACGTCTTCGGGGGCTGCGTGGAGCTCAATCTCGGCCTGGTCACCGGAGCCTCGGCAGCCATCTGTAGCGACCCGACCAAGCTCGTCGAGTACATCCCGAAGGTGAAGCCAACCATTCTGTTCGCCGTTCCACGCGTGTGGAACGGGATTCACGCCGGCGTGACCAACCGCATCGCCAAAGGCCCCAAGCCGATCCGCTGGATGTTCGACAATGCGCTCACTGGAAAACGCAAGCAGCGCGCTGGCGAGCCGGTCAGCCTATCGGAGAAGGTGGCAGTCGCCCTGGGGGAGAAGATCCTGTTCCCGAAGATTCGCGAGGGACTGGGCGGACGGCTACGGTTCGCGATCTCGGGCGCAGCGGCGCTGTCGCGCGACGTCGGGGAATTCATGGTCAGCCTCGGCGTGGACGTCTACGAGGGCTACGGCCTGTCGGAGACGGGAGGCGGCGCAACCGCGCAGCCGATGGACGCACCTCGCCTGGGCTCTGTCGGCAAGCCGCTGCCCAATGTGCGCATCGAGCTCGATCACACGGTCACGGGTGCCACCGAAGTGGAAGGCGAGGTCATCATCTACGGCGCAAACGTGATGGGCGGTTACCACAACCGTCCGGCCGAGACGGAAAAGGCCTTGACCCCGGATGGCGGTCTGCGGACAGGCGACCTGGGGCGCTTCGACGCGGACGGCTATCTGTACATTACCGGGCGTGTGAAGGAGCTCTACAAGCTGGAAAACGGCAGATACGTGGCGCCCGTCCCGCTTGAGACGCAACTCGAGACCAGCCCCTATGTCGCCCAAGCGATTGTCACGGGTCAGAACAAGCCACACAACGTAGCCCTGATCGTGCCCGACCTGGAGGCGCTCCTGAACTGGGCACAGCAGCATGGCATCGCCGGAGACGCCGAGACACTACTCACGAACGTGCGGGTGCTAGAACTGCTGGAAGGAGAGGTTGAGCAGGCCAACCAACAGTTCAAGGGCTTCGAGAAGGTCGTTGACTTCGTGATCGATACCGAAGCGCTTACTCCCCAAAACGGACTCTTGACCCAGACGCTGAAGCCCAAGCGTCGATCGATCATGGAGAAGTACGGCAACGACTTCGACTCCTTGTATCCGCAAGCGGGCTCGGAGCGACCTGCACCGCGAGCCTCCTTCATCCGTGAGCTGCGTGGCCGGGCCAAGGCAGGCTGACGCACCACCCTTCCATGGCTGTCTGGCCATGCGAAGGGGGTAGCCATTGGAAGAGCTGGGACGCATCGCGCTGCTCAAGCCGCGCTTCTGGAGCGGCCGGTTTTTGCGGATCTCGACCGGCTTTGTGCTTGGCGGAGTCATCAGCGCCGCTATGGGCCGCATACGCGGAGACGATGGGACGCAAGCACAGACGGTGCCGTTGCTGGCCTTGCTTGCCGGTGCCTGGGGGGTGCTGGCCATCCTGCGACTGCTGCGTCTGACCCGACGAGCGCCCCACATCCTGTTCTATCCAGACCACGTGGAGCTTCCCAACTCGGCCGAGTCGCGAGGTTCCACGCCGGTCGCCTATGGGGAGATTCTTTCGTTGGCGAGCGCAGGCCCGCACCACGCCCGGCAGATCGTCATCGCGACGAGCCGGCGCGCATTCAGCTATCCCGAAGCCGCCTTCGCCGACCCCCACGGTGCGACCGTGCTGCATCAGGCGCTTGCCCACAGGCTGGCAACCCTCGAGAATGCCTCCGACTTGCGAGCTGATTTCGCACGCCGCAAAGCGGTCGAAGACGCCACCCGCGGCCGCCCCGTACGTGTCACGCACACCCTACTGGGGCTGCTTGTAGCGACGTACTACTTGCAGGGCATTCTGGTACCTGGCGACCGCCCCTTCGGCCTGGTACGGATGGGTGCTAACGCGGCCCTGCTCGTACGCGATGGCCAGTGGTTCCGCCTGGTAAGCGGGAACTTCCTGCACGCCTCACTGCCTCACATCGCCCTCAACGGGCTGGCGATCCTCGCGCTCGGCACGCTTCTCGAACGCCTGCTGGGACCAACCCGACTGCTGGTCATCTACCTCACCTCTGCACTGGCCGGCTCGGCCGCGTCAGCGGTCGTGCTCAGGCACGGACAGTCAGTCGGCGCGTCCACCGCCGTGTTCGGCCTGCTCGTGGCCCTTGCTCTGTGCAACCGGCGCTACTACCGGGAGCTGCCCCTGGGCCTCCGGCAACCGGCGCGGGTCTGGGTCATCGTGCTCGGCCTCAACGCCCTCCTGCCGTTGCTGTTCTTCGGTCTCGAGATCCTGTTTCGCGTCCGCCTACCGAAGATCGATTGGGCCGCGCACGCGGGCGGAGCGGCAGCTGGCGCCATGTGCGCGCATCTGATGCTGCGCCGCCGAACCCTCGCCGAGGTCCTTGAGCCAGCCGGACGCGTAGCACGAACCTTTGCGATCGCACTGACCGCCCTGTTTGTCGCGGGCCTCGTGGCCGCTGGGGTTCGGGGCGTAGCCGCAGGTGCCGAGGACGAAGAGCGGGTGCGGGAAGCCACGATCGCAAGCATCCTTCAAGGGGAGCTCTGAGACGGCGCCCCGGACACCAGCCGCCACTAGCCCGGATAGCCCGCATCCATCACAAGGCACGTGATGATCGTGCAAGTGATCGGCTTCGCTCGGCTTCGGCGAAAAAGGGAACACTCGCTGTGTTGTGTTGACTGAGGCGAAAGCACTGCGGAGTCGAGCAGTTGTGCGAGGGCGCGTGATTTGGTGATGGATCCGGGCTAGTTTGTCCACGGGCAAGTTTCGTCTCTCATTCTTCACGCGGTCCAACGGTCACTGGGTTTGCCTCGGTGTGATCCCCGGCCATCACTCGCAGGTCGCACCATACGGTGCCCTGCACGTCGGCGGGGCGCGCACGGGCCTGCACCCCTTCTCATGGCAGCGCGCCCCGGCATCCGATCGGCTGCCACTTGCGGTGGCTAGGCACGCGTATATGTAAACGCGGCAACGGGACGTTCGCGCCACCTGCATTGCGGGCCTACTTGTGTTGAGGCACTCATGGACCGGTCCCCCGGACAAAGCTCTCGGTGGTTGGCGTGCTCGCGGGCGCTGCTAGGACTCATCGCGCTTGGTTGGGAGCTATCTTGCGCTGCGCCCATCCGGGCTTCGGATGCCAGCCCGCGTGGCCACACGTTCGAGCTCGAAGTCGGCGGCGGGCTCTACCAGTTGAGGGACGAGGGAGTGGCGCCCCTGCGATGGGCCGGTCCCGCCGGCCAGCTGGGTCTCCGCTACGTGCATGCTGGGCGGCGGGCCCGCCACCAGGCGGGGCTCCGCGTTCCCGTCGCGTTCCTCAGCAACCGCTACGAACACGGCGGCCTCGGGTGGGAGTTCGGCCTCGGCTACCAGTACCTTCACCGGCTCGGTTCAGCCCGAAGGGCGGGACCGGGCGGCGCCTTCTACCTGGGAGCTGGCTATGGTTTTCGGTTGGCCGTCCAGGAACTGGACTGGGATGTGTCCCACTACCAGTACCTCAACGCTCACGAGCTCGACGCTGCTGTACGCTGGGAGCGGCCACTGGGGGACCACGCGATCTTCGTCCAGGCATCGGCGGCCCTGATCGCGCTGGTCGGCAGGCCACCGGCCCAGCGTCACTACGACGAGACCCTCGCCCACTACCAGTTCACCGAATCGCACGAGAACCTCGTGTTCACCGGACCCCACGAATACCCGAGCATCACCGTGGAGCTTGGCTACCTGATTCCCCTCGGGCGCCGCTGGCGTCTGGGCACATCGTACCGGCTCGACTCCCGCAACTATTTCGGTGAGCGTCCCATACGCATCCTCGATCAAACACTGGTTCTCTGCGTCGCCTATTCCCCCTGGATGGGGGCACATCGATGAACCGCAGGATGGAGAGGCCGGCGACCGCCGGCGCGCTACTGGCCGTGCTAGCGTGCTCGGCGTGCCTTGCGGACAACCCACTCAAACTGCCCGTGAACATGGTGCCGGAACTGGTCGACGGCGATTGGCCCGTCTCGTCTCCAGAGGCCGAGGGCATGGATGAGGCTGCCGTGCGCACCGCATACGAGCGCTTCTTCTCCGAGAACGCCTACGTGACAGGTCTGAGTCTGCTGGTCGTGCGGCATGGCAAGCTCCTAGCGGAGGGCTACACGCGCAGCACCGACGACCGGGACGTCCCGCGCAACATTCAGTCCGTCACCAAGGGGCACACAGCGCTACTGGTCGGCATCGCGCTTGAGCACGGGCACTTTGAGGGTCTGGACCAGCCGCTTCACGACGTGGTGCCCGAGGACTTTGGACCCAATGCAGGGGCCACTTCGGCCAAGCTCGAGATCACCTTGGGCCATCTGCTCACGATGCGGTCCGGGCTTGCCTATCCGCCGGATGACTTCACGCAGGAGCTGCACCGCGATCGCACCCGCGGACAGATGGCCCACATCCTGCGTCGGCCACTGGCCACCGTTCCTGGCGAAGCATTCGAGTACAAGGATTGCGACCCGCAGCTCCTCAGCGGTGCCCTCCGGGCGGCGACGGGCATGGCGATGCACGACTACGCCGCCGATGTATTGTGGGCTCCCCTGGGTGTCCGCAACGTCTTTTGGGAGACCAACGTCGACGGGGACGCCTGGGGGGCGCAGGCGCTCTATCTGCGCCCGCGTGATCTGGCGAAGATCGGTCAGCTCCTGGTCAGCGGCGGGCTCTGGCGCGGCGAGCGCATCGTTGACCAAGCGTGGATCAATGCATTGATCGAACCACAGCACAAAGCGCCCCCCCCACCGGAAGGATTCGAGCAGGCACCGGGCTTCGGGATGATGTGGTGGGTCGCACCCGAGCGCGGTGGAGTCTACGGCCGGGGGACCGCGGGTCAGTATCTCGCGGCCTACCCGGAGTTGGACCTAGTGATTGTGCAGACAGCCGAGCCCTACGCGGATGACATCGGTGGCTATTTCGCGGGGCCCGGCAGCGGAAGCTTCATGGACCTTGCGAACGCGCTGGTTCTCGCCATCGGTGAGCCGTGACCACATGGCGATCGGCCCCCGAGGTCCAACGCCTCGCCCACCTCGACCTGGTCGGGTGTCGAAGCTTGTCTTCGACACAGCCCGCGGCTGGCGATGCGGCCTCACAAAAGAAAGCCACATCAGCTGGGAACCTCAACCGACCGGCCAACCGTCTCGAGGCGCTCGCACCCATTTCGTCTCCGCCTGGGGCCAGCTCGGATGTGTTCGGCCAATGGATGTGCTTAGGTAGCCCCTACCGATGACGCTGGTCGAGCTTCAACCTCTGGTCGCAGCCGCGGCCGCGCTGTTCGCCAGTGGAGCCGCCGCAATCCTGGTGTGGTTCCTGGTGACAAAGCCACCGCTCAACACGCCCGTGAAGGTCACGTTGCTGTTCGGCTTCGGAATCCTTCCCATCGGCACGGCCGCCTCGACCAACATCGCTGGGTTCGGGCACACGACACGACGTGAGTTCTGCGGCTCCTGCCACGTCATGGAGCCGTGGGCCAAGGACTCCGCCGACCCCCTCAGCACCAGCCTGGCGGCACGTCACGCCCACAACGAGTATTTCGGGTCACACAACTGTTACGAATGCCACTCGGACTACGGCGCCTTCAGCACGGTCCTCACCAAGTGGGGCGGAATGCTGCACGTCTGGGCTTACTACACGGAGTTCCACCGCTACACGCTCGAAGAAGCCCTCCCCCGGATCCATCTGTACAAGCCGTACGTGAACGCCGCCTGCATTCGCTGCCACTCGACCAAGACGCCGGGCTTCATCGCCGTCTCTGACCACAGTGGCCTGGACCAACGCCTGCGCGGCGGACAGGTCAGCTGTGTAAGCGGGGGCTGCCATGGACCTGCCCACCCCTTCAGCAAGGCGGAACAGACGCAGCGAACAC